>JBBREF010000121.1:0-11422 GCA_038203205.1 Gemmatimonadales bacterium
AGTGATTTCTTCCGGAGATACATCGACGGCCGTGAAGTTCCGGACTACGCTCCGCTTCTGGCGCGTGCAGGGTTCCTGATGACGAGCGAGGACGGTCTCCCTTTGCTTGGTGCATCGCTCACCGATGACACAACGAGAGTGTTCGTCAACGGGAGTTCGGAGGATGGCTCTGCATTCGCTGCTGGGCTTTCGAGCGGGGATATCATATATGCCGTCGATGGCGTGCCGGTCACGTCGCGGGATTCGCTCAATGCAACCATCAGCAGGCGGCGGATCGGGGACACAGTGCAGCTCGACGTGGAGCAGCGCCGGGTCAGAAAAACCATTCCTATGAAGCTTCTTGGCAATCCACGTTACACGATTACGACCTATGAAAAGGCAGGGCGTCCTGTGACTGAAGCGATGAAACGGTTCAGGCAGGACTGGCTGGGGTCGAAGGCTCTACGCTAACCGGGGGGGCGGAATGATCGACGAGGCTCTAATAGTAGCACGACTCATTCACATACTTGGCGGAGTGTTCTGGGTCGGCGCAATGATGTTCGTCACAGGGTTTCTCATTCCGTCGATTGGCGAAGCGGGGCCTGACGGTGCGAAGGTGATGGCTGGCATCGCTCGCCGAAAGTTCATGCAGATAATGCCTGTCGTTGCTGCGCTGACGATTCTGTCCGGCATCTATCTATACTCGCGCGTGTCTGCTGGTTTCGAGGTCGGTTACATGAAGTCGTGGCCGGGTCATGTATACGCGGTTGCTGGCGGCATGTCGGTTATCGCATTCATACTCGGAGTTACGATCACCCGGCCTGCAATGATAAAGGCCGCGGCGCTCGCACAGGCAGCATCGACTGCGGCGGCAGGCGAACGCGAGTCGCTGTTCAGCCAGGCGCAGGCACTGCGTTCGCGCGCATCGAAGGTCGGACGTATAGTCGTCCTGCTGCTCGTTGTTGCGACGGTCGGAATGGCGATTGGCAGATACCTGTGAGCAAGACACACGACTATGCCGCGCACCTGAAGTGGGACGGGAATCTTGGCGACGGAACGACAACCTACACAGGCTACGGTCGCGACTATGTCGTGACGATTGCCGGCAAACAGGATCTGCGAAACAGCGCGGACCCGATGTTTCGAGGCAGCGCGGATCTGCACAACCCTGAAGACCTCTTCATCGCTTCGATATCAGGCTGTCACATGCTGACGTATCTGGCACTTTGCGCGAAGCACAAGATCAACGTGGTTGCCTATGAAGACAGCATCTCAGGAACTCTCGAGCTGACGCCCGACGGCGGTGGGAAGTTCCAGCAGGTAATGCTCAGGCCGTCGGTTACGATAACAGATGCAGAAAAGCAGGAGCAGGCTTCGAAGCTTCACGACGATGCACACCGGCTCTGTTTCATCGCGCAATCATGCAGCGCACCGATTCATCACGAGCCTATAATCAAGATTGCTGACAGTGATAATTCGGCGGAAACTTCAGAAACTACGCAGGGAAAGGAGGTTTAGAAGTGCCAGGAGTTTTCGAAGGGGATGCTGGAGTGCAGCGCAGTGGACTCCGGGGCCTCAGGGGTACCTTTTTCTGGGGTGAAAACCAGAACTGACTTCAGCTGTTCTTGGTTCACGCTGTCCCGCCGTTTTCAAAAAGTCTCGACGATCCTGTCGTACAAACGTCGCCTGCCGCCCCGGTTGACCTTCAAAAACTCCTGGCACTTCTAATCCTCCTTTCCCCCTGTACGTCCAGCCACCATAAACCGAGACTCGACCATATGAACCGCTTGGCTTTCGGCGTAGTCGCGCTTTTGCTTTCCTCGGGGGTCGATGCACAGTCAGCCCGCCAGCCTCTGACGCATGAGGCGATGACGATGATGCCGCGCGTCGGAGCGCCTTCTCTCAGTCCCGATGGGAAATGGGTGGTGTTCTCGAAGACTGAACCCAGCTACGACCCCGCGCAGCAATCGAGCGATTTATGGATCGTGCCGAGTGACGGCAACTCGGCACCGCGCAAGCTGACGGGAACCCGCGGGGGCGAAGCGGACGTCACCTGGTCGCCCGACAGCCGCCGCATTGCATTCTCTGCCCGCCGCGAAGGTGACGACGTAAACCAGATCTACGTGATCGACCTCGCCGGAGGTGAAGCGCGGCGCGTAACAACGCTTTCGACAGGAGCACGTTCGCCGCAGTTCACTCCCGACGGTACCCGTCTCCTCTACACCAGCAGCGTATACCCCGGCGCAGCCGATGACTCGGCCAACAGGCGAGCCGCTCGCGAAGAACGGGATCGCAAGCCGAGGGTGAGGGCATACGACGCGTTTCCGGTTCGACTGTGGGACCGATGGCTCGACGACAAGCAGATTCACCTCATCGTTCAACCGGTCGACTCGGCCTCGCGCGCGCGCGACATCATGGCCGGCACGCAGCTCGTGAAGGAGCCGGGGTTTGGTGTGCCGACCGCCGACGGTTCGCGACAGGACATCGACGCCGCGTGGTCGCCTGATGGAACGTCGATCGTATTCACGGCAACGACCGCGTGGACGACCGCTGCGTTTGCGGAGGTTCCGACGTACCTCTATAGAATCGCTGCCTCGGGCGGCGAGCCTGTGCGCATTGCATCCGCGAATGGCACTTACGGGAATCCTACGTTCAGCCCCGATGGCCGCACCCTTTTCGCCACGTGGGAACCAGCCAACGCGAAAGTCTACAACCTCAGCAGACTGGTCGCGTTCGACTGGCCGGCGATGTCGGCCGAGCGCGTGGTCGCAGAAACTGATCGATCAGTTGGGGGATTTGCGGTATCCGGCGATGGGAAGACCGTGTACTTCACGGCAGAAGACGCGGGACTGGTGAAGATCTTCTCAGCGCCCACACGAGGCGGTGCTGCGCGCGTGGTCGTCGATTATGGAAGAGGTGCTTACAGCGGACTGCGGACTGCCAACTCCGATATCATAGTGGCGTCCTGGGGATCATCCGTGAATCCGTCGGAAGTGGTCAGGATCGATCTCGCTGCGAAAACCCATCGTAATCTCACCGAGTTTGCCGTCGCCGATGCTCGGAAGATCGACTGGGATCCGCCGCGTCACTTCACGTTTACGTCGAAGCGCGGGCGACCGATTCATAACTTCGTCGTGCTTCCCGCGGGATTCGATTCAACGAAGAAGTATCCGCTGTTCGTGCTGATACACGGCGGCGCGCACAGCATGTGGACTGACGCGATATCGCTGCGGTGGAATTACCATCTGCTAGCGAAGCCTGGGTACGTCATGCTGATGACGAACTACACCGGATCGACTGGATTCGGCGAGCAGTTCGCGCAGAACATCCAGGGTGATCCGCTTCGCGGTCCTGTCGATGAGCTCATCGAAGGAGCCGACGAAGCGATCCGTCGCTTCCCGTTCATCGATGCGTCACGCCAGGTTGCGGGGGGTGCCAGTTACGGCGGACATTTAGCAAACGCACTCGAGGCATGGTCGGGCACGCATTTCAAGGCGCTCCTGAGTCACGCTGGCCTGGCGAGTCTCGAATCGCAGTGGGGCACTTCAGACGGCATCTATCATCGCGAAATCCAGTCACTCGGTCCCGTGTGGGAGCAGAACGAAGTATGGCGCACGCACAGTCCCGCGAGATTTGCAGCGCAGTTCAAGACTCCGATGCTGTTGTCAGTCGGCGAGCGGGATTATCGCGTACCACTCAACAACACTCTCGAGATGTGGGCGCTTCTTCAAAGGATGAAGGTGCCGAGCAGGCTTCTCGTATGGCCTGATGAGAATCACTGGATCCTGAATGCCGAAAACTCGCGACTGTTTTATCAGGAGGTTGCGGGATGGCTGGCGAAATGGACCAGGCCAGGGCCCATGTAAGCGTTGCGCATCCGCAAGCTGCGTCAGATAGTGACAGCAACTACGGAAATAAAATGGGGGAGTGGGGTGAGAACTGCCTAGTTGCGTGAGGGACCGTCCGCGATACCGACGGTGTCCCGCATTCTGGCTTTGTCGATTGTGGGTAACTACGCAACAGCCCTGCGATGTTCCGTCGTAACCTAAAAATGAAAATGCGTTCTGCCCGCGACATCGGTTTATCGAGGGCGGTCCCTCACTCAACTAGGCAGTTCTCACCCAACTCCTCAATTTCGTTTCCGTAGTTGCTGTCATTGACCCTGAAGCTTTGCAAGCTGCACTGCCGCAAATCGCATTCGGATCGAGATCAAGGGCAAATTTGGATCAGATCCTTGAACGCGTGGTTTCGGGCACCAGGAAGGCGATATTGGAGGCCGGAGGGAGCATGGTCGATCTCACTGGAAAACGGATACTGGTGGCGGGCGGTACCGGCACGGTTGGCCGGTATCTGGTGAAGGCCCAACTCGAGTCAGGGGCAGAGGTCCTGGTGCCCTCTCGCTCTGAGGAGAAGTTCGAAACGCTCGCCGAAAGCGTTGGCGCGAATGTCCGTGACCGGCTGGTGATGCTCGACGGCGACATCACCGACCCGAGCGACAATCAGCGTCTCGTTGCCGCAGCGGGTCGAATCGATGGCGCGATCGCAAGCATCGGCCGCTGGGTCTCCGTGCCGAGCGTTCTCGATGCTGACCGCGCAGACCTGGAGCGGGCGATTGCGAATTATCCTCTCGCCCATCATGCCGTGGCGAAGGTGCTGCTTCCTGCCGTGGAGCAGACCGGCGGTGGCTACGTGATGATCAACGGTTCGCTGGCGTACGAGCCTGACGCGGCAGGAACTGGTCTCGTCGGAATCGCCGGGGCGACTCAGTCGATGCTGGGCCGTGTACTAATGAAGGAGCGAGCGGATCGGGGAGCGCGGATCAACGAGATCGTGATCTATTCGGCATTCGGTCGCGGGAATGACGATGCGAACGAAGTGAAAGGAGCCGACATCGGTCGATATGCGAGCTACCTGTTGTCTGATGTTGGCGCTGCGGTAAAAGGTGAGGTCATACACCTCCGCAACAGGCAGGACCTTGCAGTTGCCGGGATTACCTGGTCGACTGACTCGTAGTGTCGGTAAGGTAAGGATCCTCGTTTCTTTTTTGGGAACTACGGAACAGGGTCGTCGGCGATTGGCGCGACGAGCACTTCCATGCGATCAGCGATCGAGTTGAGCTGTGCCAGCTCGGCTGATATGTCCTTGGGAAGATTCGTCGCCTGGGCGATCTGAGCCAGCGCGTTCGCCGCTTCGCGAATGGCGGCTACATCTTCGTGCGTGAAATCGGGCTTGGCGATCATTTGATACCCGGTTGAAGGGATAAAAGAGCGAATGAAGTCTGGTGATGTTACACCGGTTCTATATCACGGCGTCGATGACATTGCTGAGCGCATCAACCCGCAGGGCGTGGCGGATGTCGGAGGGCTGGTCATGTCGACCGCGGTCCAGCTCGCCATCCGGGCAACGCTTCTTCCGAGAGGGACCCGCACACCTCCGTTCGTGCCATAACCCTATGTGTCTGCCATGACCTTTGACATCACTGATCCGGAATCAGGCTTACCCCTTTTAGTCCGCGGAAGTCTTCGTCGAAAGTCGCGATGAACTTTGCCTTTTCGCGCCGGGCAATTGCAACTATCGCGGCATCGGCGAAGCTCAGCTCACGCTTGCCCTGATTACGGAAAATTTCGAAAGCCTCAACGAATACGTCGGAGCACGGAACGAAGGTGATATCTGCGGCCCCGAGCAGCGTGTTTCCGACCAGCGTGGCAACCTCGACGTTCCGCCGTGCACGCAGGACCGTGACGACTTCGAGGAATACGTACTCCGGCAGGAGTGCCTGTCCCCACTTGCCGGCCGCGAGATGAACCATCGCGCGCGCGGCCGCTGCGTGGTGCGCATCGCGCGTGTTGTGATACGCTATCAGAAAACTGGAGTCGAGTATTATCAGCGGTCGTCAGGTGCCGTAGACGATGATGTCGATTTCTTCGCTCGAGCCCTCTGTACCTTCGGGCCATGCTTCAGGCGCGAGATCCCTGATGCTTCCCGATTTCGCTGGCTCTGGTCGGAGCAGATAGGCGCGCATTGCTTCCGTCACCGCTTCTCCGACCGTCAAGCGATTCTTTCTTGCGTGCGATCTCATTGCCCGGTAGACCGCTTCGTCGAGATTGCGGATGGTCGTGTCCATTTTCCATTGTAACACAAATGCTTTGATGGTGCAACACAATCGATCGCGAACATTGTGCGGTCAGCGACGACTCCATTGGTGCAAAGTTGCGCGGCTGCAATTAGCGTAGATGCATGAAATCACGTGTGGCGTTTATTGGGTGTCTCACGGCCTTCGGCTGCGCGCAACCGCAACGCGCAGAAACCGGAGCTGGAGCGAGCCGCTTCCATGACACCGAAGCCATTGTAGTTGCACCGATGTTGGGTCCCGTCCTGGTGCTGACCGGTGAATCTCCCATCGTCCCGAGATTTCCGGCGGGTCGGGTGGGCAGCAGCGCACGTGTTGCCCCTGCTGTTGCCTACGTGGTCGACACTTCAGGCGCGATCGAGCCACGTACGGTCTCATTTTTGAACGCCGTACCGGCCGATTATCGTCGCGTTGTTTGCGAGTGGAGCCGTGGTGTGCGCTTCGAGCCGGTCGTCACTGATGGGGTCCGGAGGCGTAGTCTCTCGGTTAGCTCGTTCACTTTCTTTCGCAGCGAGACTCCATTTCCTCCGGGCGGAGGGCCTGACGTGGCGCAACAGTGGTTGTCGACTTTCCGCGGGATGCCGGTCAACGAGCTCTTTTCAATGCTGGAGAAAAGCCCGCACTGTTGAAGTGCCGGCAAAGGTGCTTAGCGCTGTCTGCTAAGGTACCACTCGAGTAAGCCCCTCGCGGTCGGATCAGTTACGAGATTCTTTCTCCGCAGTTCTTCGAGCAACGTCTGCCCTTCCGGGCCCATTGCGCTGATGGTGGATACCGCCACAAAAGACGCTTCCTCAAAGTCTTGATGATTCGCGGGCGCGACTGAAATCTCGCGCAGGAAGCCAAGGGCACTCGGCCTGTCCAGTTGAAAGAGCATGAAGCTTAGGATCGTTCTTTTTACCAGCGGATCTCTGGAGCGCCGGTACACCGAGATCGCGCGGCCAGTTATGTCCGTTCGGTGGTGCCGGGCCGAGCCAGCCTGGGCAAGGGATGATGCGGCTGCTTGCCGTGTGCGGGGTGATCGGCCGTCGAGAGCGAGTATTTCGAGCCCTGCCAGAACTGAATCGATCGTGGCCGGTGCGAACTTCTCAGGATATCTGACGACCGAGCCCAGGGATGCTGGCTCGCCTGATTCAGCCCTGGCTTCGAGGATGGCGAGCATTTCCTTTGCGCTCGACCATGACCGCGTGGCGCCTTGACCAGTGGCCGCTAACGGGCAGAACCCGACTGAAATCACGAGTGCGACTGCAAGACCGTTCAGTTGCCGACGGCTCGTGTAGGTACTAGTCATGTTGATCGATAGGGTCCGAGCGGACGCGGAGCAAGAGGTAAAAGGTCCCCTTCTTGCTTCGGTGTTTGTTCGGTATTAGCATTGGCGGTCCGACATGTACACCGAACTCCGAGCCCACACAGCGTTTTCCTTCAGCGATGGCGCTGTCACACCTGAAGCACTGGTCCAGAAGGCAGCAGATCTTGGCTACCACACTATAGGTATATCCGACACCGCTGATCTTGGCGGTGTCGTGCGTTTTGTGCTCGAGTGCCGGCGCCAGGGACTGAAGCCGGTGGTTGGTGTCGAGCTCAATGTCGATGGCCGGCCAGCTGCATTTTACGCTCAGAACGCGGAAGGGATGCGGAACATCGGCGCTCTCGTCACCCGTGCCCGTGTCGGTTCCCTGCAGGGATGGGTAAAGGGGCAAAGTGCTGACAAGCGCGGGCGGCCGCGTGTGAGCTGGAAGGATGTTGCCGAGCGTAGCGCGGGAATTTTTGCGCTGACCGGGCCGACGTCGGGTCCACTCGGCGCCAAGATCCAGACGTGTGAGTATTCCGCGGCTTCGCGGATTTTATCAGAGTGGAAGGATGTGTTCGGCGAGCGGCTCGCGGTGGAGGTGCAGCTGCATCACACTGGTGGGTGCGAGGCGGCGCTCGCGTCGGCGCTGATAAATCTCGCGAAGAGGCAGAATGTGCCGTGGGTGGCGCAGCATGATCCGCGGTACATCGACATGGACAGCCGGCTCGTTCACGATGTCCTGACCGCGCTCAGGTACGACACTACTATAGAGAAGGCAATGCAGCAGGGATTGCTGCATCCGAGTGGTGAGTGGCGGCTGCTTTCGCCGAAGGAGATGGGCGAGCGGTGGAAGGGTCGGGAGGAGGGGCTCGCCTGCAGTGAAATGATTGCGGCGTCTTGCGATTTCGAGTTGAGCTGGCTGAGACCCCCCTTGCCTAAGTTCCCGCATCCCGCGGGCTCGAGCGACATCAGGTTCCTGCGCGAGAAATCGTATGAGGGCGCGCGGGAGCGGTGGGGTGACAATCTCTCGCAGGCGCAGGAGAACCAGATCGAGCACGAGCTGCGTGTGATCGCGCAGCTTGGCTTCGGCGGATTTTTCCTCGTGATGTGGGATGCGATCCGGTTTGCGCGTTCGCGCAACATTCTCTGCCAGGGTCGCGGGAGCGCGGCGAATTCCGCGGTTGCCTATTGCCTTGGGGTGACGGCTGTAGATCCCGTCGCGAACGGATTGTTATTCGAAAGATTTCTCTCGGAGAAGAGAGTCGACGGGCAGACAGAAGCGCCAGACATCGACGTCGACATCGAGCACGACCGGCGCGAAGAAGTCCTCGACTACATGTACAACCACTACGACCGCGCACACTCGGCCATCGCGTGTATCGTGCAGACGTATCGCGGTCCTAACGCTATACGAGATTCGATGCGCGCCTTCGGATATCCGATCGACCAGGTGAATGAGATCTCGAAGCGGATGCATTACGATGAGCCGAGGGAGGGGGCGGAGAAGGTGCGCGCGGAGTTGGGGGAGAAGTACGGACTTGTAGTGGATGATGCGCGTGGGCGTGCAATGCTTACTGCGATGGCGGCGTTTGAAGGGCTGCCGCGGCTGCGTGCAACGCACGTCGGGGGATTCGTATTGTCGTCGGCTCCGCTGGGGGATTACATGCCCATCGAGCATACGACCATGGGACGGACCATCGTGCAGTTCGACAAGGATGATCTCGATGCTGTCGGTGTTCCGAAGTTCGACTTCCTGGGCCTTGGAGCTTTGTCTTTAGTACGACGCGCGTTCGATTACATCGAGGTGAGAACCGGTGAGCGGCCGCAGATGTACAAGCTGCCTGTCAACGATCCGAAGACGTATGCGCTGATTCAGCGTGGCGAGACAATCGGGACGTTCCAGATCGAGAGTCGCGCGCAGATCGCGTCGATACTGCATACGCTGCCTGACAGGATGTACGACATCGTCGTGCAGGTTGCCCTGATCAGGCCGGGTCCGATCCAGGCGAAGTTCGTTCATCCATATACCGCGCGACGAAGAGGGATGGAGCCGGTGACGTATCCGCATCCCGATCTCGAGCCGATCCTCAAGCGGACGCAGGGGATTCCGATCTTCCAGGAGCAGGCAATGTCGATCGCCATGGTGCTCGGCGGATACACTGCGGCCGAGGCGGATGAGCTAAGAAGGACCATGGGTCATGTGCGGAAGATTCAGAAGCTGATCGATACGCTTGCGCGGTTGCGGGATCGGATGGTTGCGCGGGGAGTTGCTGAGCCTGTGGCGACTGGGATCGTTGAGGATTTGAAATCGTTCGCGAATTACGGGTTTCCTGAGTCCCATGCGTGGAGCTTTGCGTTGATTGCGTATGCGACCGGGTGGTTGAAGGCGCACTATCCGGCGGAATTTTTTGCAGCGTTGTTGAATTCGTGGCCGATGGGGTTCTATCCGCCGTCGACGTTGATTCACGATGCACGGAGACACGGAGTTGTCGTGCGGCCGCCGTGTATGCGGGATGGTGAGTGGGAGTGTGCTACCGAGCCTTTGGATCGGCTTGGTGTTGATCGCGCGAATGAAACTGCTGCGATGGAGTCAGTGATGTCGCTCGGAATTGAGGGTGGTAGCGGACAGCACTGGCTTGGTGATCCCGATGGGCCTGCGTTGCGTGTGGGGTGGCGGCACATACGCGGGCTTGGTGAGAAGACGCTCGATGCGTTGCGTCTTGCGCGTGGTGGTCGGTCGGCTGTTGGGGTTGGGCAGAGTATCGGGAAGTCGCGTGGTGGTCGTGCGCGTGCTGCGATTGCTCTCGAGGATATGCCCTCTGTTGTTCCACCCGAGGCGCCGTTTGTGTCGGTCGAGGATGTCGTGCTGCGTGCGTCGTTGAAGCGGGCGGATGCGTTGCATCTCGCGCGCGCGGGTGCGTTCGCGGCGTGGGAGCCTGATCGGCGGCGGGCTGCGTGGGAGGCGTTGAGGGCTTGTGGTGATTCTTTGCCTCTGGCTCCTGCGACTCGAGAGATGCATCAGCCACGAGCTTTGTCAGCGACGGAGCTTATCTATCTCGATTATTTCGCGACGGGTGTGTCGATCAACGGGCATCCGATGCAGCACATGCGATCGCGGCTGCGGGCCGCGGGAGTGGTTGATAGCCAGGGGCTCAAGCGGTTGTCAGGGGGTGAGCCGATACTTGTGGCTGGTCTGGTGACGATTCGTCAGCGGCCTGCTTCGGCGAATGGGACGATTTTCCTGCTGCTCGAGGATGAGTGGGGGTTTATCAATGTCGTCGTCCCGTCGTTTCTCGTAGAAGAGTTCGCTGAGGTGGTGAAGTTCGCGACGTTCGTCCTGGTGCAGGGGAGATTCGAAAAAGACGGAAATGTGCTGAATGTGGTGGGGAAGAGGTTTAAAGAGTTGTCGGTAAAGCAGTTAGAGCATCGGGCGCGGAGTTTTAGGTGATACGAAACCGACATAAGCGTGATAGAGAATCGGCATTGCGATAACATCGATCATTCCCAATCTTTGCCAGCTTTCCAATAGATATTACTCACTCGATACCACCAGAAACGTTCGCGCAAAGCTCGGCGCGGGTCAGTGCTTAAGCAGCCATGTAACTCTCGAAAGCGTACGCACGAGCGCGTTGTAGTGATCAGAGGGTGCCAGATGCGCGTACCGAAGGACATCGGCTTTGTTGACCAGCCCATGGTCGGACCCTCCGGTTGAATGGTCGGAGGACAGCGGTTTGTCGTATGACCTTTCCTTGTCTTTTCTCAATACTTCTTCGGTGCCAGCCCTTTAAGTGAACATTCGATGGCGGCTAGCAGTTCTCACACTACAGCTTGCGATAGTTAGTCTTGTGACAGAGCTCGTAACGGGCTCTCCGTACGCAGTTGAGACATGGTACGGCGCAGGTATGCTCTCACTGATAATCAATCCGCAGATCCTTGAGCCGCACTATCCCCGGCCGGGTGATGTCGTCGGAAATTCATTAATCGCACTGCTGCTTTACGTCACGGCGAGCAGACTCAAGTACCCT
>JBBREF010000122.1:0-11348 GCA_038203205.1 Gemmatimonadales bacterium
ATCACGGACCTCAGGCCGGACTGCTCGTATAACGAAATTGCCGCGCCTACAGCGCTCGCCGGCGGTCTCCATCCTGCGAACGCAGTGCGGTCCAGGTACTCGTAGTAGAGAGCGCGCATCGGATTGCGCGTTCGATACCGCCATGGCTTGAGACCACCGGCGAAATGAACGATCGACGGAAGATCTTCGCGCGCCCGCAGGTTCCTGCGCGGAACACTGGCGTTGTGATTCCAGCGCGCATCAAGTGCGACCCATTTTCCAGCCAGCGCAGCGTTCAGGCCCTCCTGATCCCAGAAAGTCACCGATCGCTCATGCTGCCGCAGGTACTCGATCGCCTTTCCAGCAATCGAATCTGATCTCCACGCATCGACGTTCACGGCCATCACACCGGCATTGAAGTACATGGACGCCGAGTCGATCCCGAGCTCTCGATGATTTCCGATTCCGAATCGCGACGAAACGAATGGCACGACCACATCCTGGACCGCTCCTGCGTGGGCATCGCCTGGCGCTCGGTCCCATAACTCACCGATATCGTCCAGCACGAGGAGATCACAGTCGAGCCAGATCACCTTCGAGACCGAGTCGGGAAGCAGGTCGGTGATCGCAAGCTTGAAGTAAGTCGACACAGGCATGCGACCCCACAACGGCAACCCGGCAAACGTCGACTCGTCCACAGATATCCACTCGGCGGAAATCCGTTCGGGCCAGCCTTTCATGACCCGGGCACGATCATCGCCCGGAACATCGGAATGGATGATGTATGCCATGGCGGAGCGGCCGGCACTCAGGTTATCGGCGACGGACCTGAGCATCGCGGCGAGCGGGCGTACGTAACGCCTGTCGAGTGCACACGTGATGACTACCTGCTCTCCCGCTGTCACGGCTGCATGTGCGTGAATGCCAGCTTGTGGACCTCGTAGTGATCCATTCTTGGTTGCGCTGTCGGTGGAGCGCCGAAGATATATCCGGCTACCTCGCCCGCAGTGCGCACAATGGTACCCAGCACGAGAACGGGGATCGTTCCGGCGGGGAGTTCACCCGCTGCAAGCAGCCTCCCGACCGCGTGTCGAAGCCGGTAAAGAATCACAGCGGGAATGAGCGGCGACGCCGCTACATATAAGAGACGCTTGCCAACCGTCCAGCGGTCGCGCCGCGCGTTTGCGACGAGGAGTCCGCACAGGTATCGCTGCTCGATCCACCATCTGGCCATCGACACATTGGCGTGTTCGAGTTTTGCGCCAGGCTCGAAGTAGACTCTTACCTTACGCTGACCGAGCCACACTGCCATCGCGTCACCATGCTCCATCCCGAGCTCGAGCAACGCGTCAGCTTCAGTGAGGATCGACTTGCGATACGCCACATTCCATGTGGGGCCACCACCGATCTGCCCGGATGACAACGTGTAGTACCAGGTGCCGTAGTCCATCAGGAACGACGCCCAGCTCCACGCAGTTTGCGGATTCGCATTTGAAAGTCCGGGAACGACGATATCCCAATCTCCCTCGTGCGCGTCGAGCAGCGCCTTGGCGAAGCCCGGCGTCGGGAAGCTGTGTGTTTCGCCGAGAAAAACAATCGGGGCAGTTGCGGCGCGAATTCCCCTGGCTCGCGCCTCCGGTACCGGATGAATCGAGGGAACTTCGACAATCCTGACCGCTGCGAATCCTTCCAGAGAAGGCTCATCATCACCGGGTCGAGCGCCGGCCGGGATGACGATGACAAGTTCGATCTGCGCCTGGACCGTTTGCTCTCGAAGCGAGGCAAGCACGCGACGAATTGTCAGGTAGCGATCAGTGACGACGATCGCCGACATCCGCGGCGCGGTCACAGCTAGGTCTCGTGAATCGTTTTCAGGCCGACGATCTTGAGGCGGCGGATAGACGCGGGAAGCTTGAGGACCGTCGTTTCCCCGACACCCCTGCCGACGAGCGCGAGCCCGATCACCGACGACATGCTCACGTGCCCCTCTTCGAACTCGACGGCGTCGCCGAATACGAGATTGTAAGTCTCCTTGTCGCCCGTCTGCTCATCCTGAACGACAACTTCCGACCCGAGCCCAACCTTATCTGGCGGAATCTGGGCTACGTCGATAGAAGAGAGCTTGCTGAGCCGCTGGCGCAGCTGACCGAGCCGCGCCTGCACGAACTGCTGCCGCTCGAGCGCTGCCTTGTACTCGCTGTTTTCCCGGAGATCACCATGCTCGACCGCTTTCCGGATCTCTGCGGGCAAAATCACGTTGAGCTCGTGTTGGAGCTTTTCAGCTTCCGCGCCGAGCGTCGCTTTCAGTTTTTCGATCATGGGGACTTGACTGCTGGCGGTGAGAAAAAAAAGCCGAGCGCTCGTTCAGTCGGACGAGCGCTCGATTATTCAAACTAGATGACCGTTCGGAATGCCGCTAGGTGGCGGCCTTCACAGGGTCGGCTGGGCGGCGGCCCGCATTCGCCGGTGACTCATATGCTGAAATGACCGCATTCGCTGCCTCCGCGGGATCGTCAGTCAGCACCAGCAGGTCCATGTCGCCGGGGGAGATTTTTCTTTCGGCAAGCACCCGGGACTGAAGCCAGCGCAGCAACCCTGCCCAGTAGTGTCGCCCGACGAGAATCACCGGGAACTGATAGATCTTCCCCGTCTGGATGAGGGTTATGGCTTCGAACAGCTCATCGAGCGTGCCGAATCCGCCAGGATAGATAATGAAGGCAAATGAATACTTGATGAACATCGTCTTCCGGACGAAAAAGTACCGGAAGTTGACGAGCGTATCGACGTACGGATTTGCTCCTTGCTCGAACGGGAGCTCGATGTTGCAACCGACGGAGCGTCCGCCCGACTCTGCCGCGCCTTTGTTCGCAGCTTCCATGATCCCCGGGCCGGCGCCCGTTATGACCGTGAAGCCGGCCTCGGCCAGGAGGCGCGCGGTTTCCTGAGCTGACTTGTACATCGGGTCTTCGGGGGACGTGCGGGCCGAGCCGAAAATCGTGACTCCTTTCTCAACCGATGCCAGCGTGTCGAAGCCTTCGATGAACTCGCCCATGATCCGCATGACGCGCCAGGGGTCGGTCCGGGTGAAATCAGAATCAGGTCCGGGCACCTGGAGAAGTTTTTCATCTTCGGTGACGGGAGCATAACTCCTGATGTCATCGTCCACTTTCATCGTCGCGCCAGTTCTTCGTCCCTTCGACGTGCGCGACGGCGGGATGCGGCCCGCCATCAGGTGCCCTTCCTCGAGGCGCTCACGCGTTCCTTCCCGCGCGCCCTCCTCGGCGGAGGCGCGCCTCGCCGGGTCGGCCTTCTTGCCTGTCGCGGTACGAGGAGTTTTCGAGCGAGGCCGCTTAGGCTTCGCCGGCGTTTTCAGAGGAGTAGCTTTCTTTTTCGTCATCTCGGTTTTTCGGACGCTTGATTGTCTCGACGCACGATCCAACATAACACTGAAATGTCCCTCGCCTCATGTGACAGCCGACGGGTAGCTGCTTGCCGGTAATTGTTATCGTCGCCGACGGTGCACGACCGGATGTTCTGGCTGGCGCGATGGAACGCGGTATCGTGCCAGCGCTTGCCGCTCTCGAGCGTGAGGGAGAGATGGCGACGATCACCACAGTATTTCCTTCGGTCACTGGTCCCGCGTACGCACCCTTCCTGATGGGCAGATATCCCGGCCCAATAGGCCTGCCGGGTCTCAGGTGGTACGACAGAACGCGCGAGAAATGCCGATTGCCCGGACACTCGCGTAGTTATGTCGGACCCGAGCTTCGGCTCGTCGACAGTGACATCGATCGGCACGCACCGACAATCTTCGAGCTTGCAGGATCTAGCCTTGCCGCGCTCAACGTGATTGGTCGCGGGCTGCCTGCGAACCGGAGGCTTGGTAACAGCCTCTGGTTCGCGTTGAAGACGGGCCGCACGCATTTCACCGGAAACGTCAATGGCTGGCTGGCGATCGATCGCAGAATTGCGACGCAGGTTGCGAGTTCAATCCGCCGGCATCGTCCTGATTTTGTTTTTGCCGCACTGACCGGCGTTGACAAGACTTCACATTCGCGCGGGCACGAAGGGCCGCACGTCGACGAAGCGCTCCGGATTGTGAATGATCTGGTCGCTGATATACGCCGCGATGCCGAGGATCGTGGCGAGTGGGAGAACACGCATGTGTGGATCGTCAGCGATCATGGCCATTCTTCAGTGACGCAGCACGAGGATCTGGCAGGCGTCGTACGTCAACTTGGATTCAGGACAATCGCTCATCCGTTCGTGCTGTCGAATCGCGGGGAGATCGCGGTGATGGTGAGTGGCAATGCGATGGCTCACGTTTACCTCGATCTCGCCCGGCGCGAGCGACCGTGGCTGTCCGATCTGGGTGGACGGTGGAAGACGGTTCGGGATACGGTGCTCGCGAGAGATTCCGTCGACCTCATGATTCTGCCGGTGAAGCCCGGTGAATGTGAGATCCATGGATCGCGCCGACGCGGTCACGCGCGCCTGTCGTGGGGTGACGACTCGTTTCACTACGAGCCAGTCTCAGGAGACCCTATAGGGGTGGGATCCCATCGCGATTTGACGGGAGATGCAGCGCATACAGCCACTGCCGGATGTGACTACCCAGATGCGTTCGTCCAGATCGCGCGGCTTTCAGATTCACCCCGGAGCGGTGAGATCATCCTTTCCGCGTCACGGGATTGGGATTTCAGGTCGAAGTACGAGCCGATCCCGCACATGTCGTCGCACGGGGCTTTGCATCGCGAGCACATGCTCGTGCCGCTGCTGGTCAATCACAGGTTGGCATCCCGCCCGATGCGAACTGTCGATGTGATGCCGTCAGCATTGAGGGCACTTGGGCTTGAGATTCCGGCTGGCTTGGACGGCAGGAGTTTTCTCTAGAGCGCACGGCAGAAACCCATGGGTTTGCGGATTTGGCAGATCCGGCGGATTCGGCGGATTTTTTTGTCGTACAGTCCGGAGCGGGAACCGGCCTCGCTGCAGCGTCATGATTCGTTGTTCTGGGGTTAACCCAGAAAAGAATAAACCCTGACGGCAGCAGACTTCTCTCCACCGCACCATGCGCCCTATCGGCTTGATCCGCCGAATCCGCCCGATCCGCACCCCCCTGGGTTTCACGTGTCTAGTTGTTTTCGTTCAGGCCATGAACCGGGCCGCTCAGATTCCCTGCGGGCGCCCTCGCATCTGGACGGACCAGTCATTCCCGCGCGCGACGACAACCCCCACGAACTCGGGACCAAGCTCGAGTGGCTTGACAGTGAACTCTTTAGTGAGATGCTCCAGCGCGCCGTTCCTCCATGATGCCAGACCACGCCAGACACTGTCGCCGCGCGCCTTCGCGGTCCCTTCGCGCTTTACCCATATCGACAGGAAAGCACGATCACGCACCTCACCTTCCAGCGGCACCAGACTCTCGTACTCCGCTGCGGAATACGAGCGCTTCGCAACTTTCATCGCGCGCGGGATGGGACGCATCTGCTCCACGTCGACCCCGACATCGCGGTTCGCTGTCACCGCAATGATCACCAGACTCCCGGAATGGGTCGTATTGAACTGGAGGCCGATGTCGTTCGGCTTCGACAGTGTCGGCTTGCCCATGGCAACTATCCCGAACTGAATGTCCGACGGCGATCCGCCTGCATACGAAGCGAGTAGTTGTCGCTGCATCGCGCGCGAGACGACGTATTGCCTCGCAGCCTTCTCCTCCAGCAATGCACTCACTCGCTTCTGCTCACTCGGCGAAAGTCGGTGAAGGAGATCGTCGAGCTCGTGATCATCTACATCCAGCGGAGCCATCCACACATCGACTACGTCTGGAGCAAGTTCAATCAATGGCAATGAGCACCGCCTCTGCTATTCCGTTGTCGATCGTAAGTCTCGCGACGCTTGGTGCGAGATTGAACCGGCGTGCGCCAGCGGCGCCAGGATTGATCACAAGCTGACCTCGTATTCGCTCTATCAGTTGCCTGTGCGTATGGCCGTAAACGATGACGGGCTCGGTGTACGCCGCGGCGAGTTTCGCGGGAGTCGGGCTGCCGAGTCCGTGGCCATGAACTACCCGAATCGCGAGCCCGCCGGCCTCGACGACGAGCGATTCGCTAAGCTCAGGATCATCGACCGGGTCAGTATTGCCGAAAACCGCCTTCACCGGGGCAATGATTCGCAACTCGTCGAGGATGTCAGATCCTCCAACGTCCCCGGCGTGGAGGATCAGGTCCACGCCTGCGAGAGCCTGGTGCACTGTCGGGCGCAGCAGCCCGTGCGTGTCAGAAATCAGACCGATGGTCGCGCGGTCAGCCGATTGAGTCATGCTTCCTATATTACCTGAGAGATGTCCTGGTCACGACTCGCATTTGAGCTTTTCGTCAGGTCGCTGACGCGGCCCCGGCTCGCGGCCGCGCTGCTGCGTGTCGCCTGGCGCTTTCGCGCCCGTGGATGGCATACGCGTTTTCCGTTCCTTCCCCTGCCCGATGAGACCTATGTCCGGTGGCGGATGTATACCGCGTACGGCGACTACGCCGCAATTCCCCCGGCAGCGGACGTCGAGCGGTACGCCTTGTGGGCGACTGAAGATTGATCGCTACCCCCGCGGATTCAACGCTCTCCAACCGGCTGAAGGCTCAGGCGTACGGGATCGGCTTCGACCTCGCGGGCATCACGACTCTCGGGCCCGCCGAAACCGCAGGGGCATTCGACAATTGGCTGGCTAACGGATACGCAGGCGAAATGGCGTACCTGCCCAAGGGCGCTGAGAAGCGGCGCGACACCCGTCTCCCTTTTCCAGGCGCCGTGAGCGCTCTCGTAGTCGCGCTCGACTATGGAGGATCGTCAAAGCCAGGGCCGGTGGCGAGGTACGCGCGCGGCGATGACTATCACGAACTGATGTGGACTAAGCTCGACGCGCTGCACGCGTGGCTCGAGACAGAAACCGGCCAGTCGATTCCCGGCAAGTCATATGTCGATACGGGCCCGATTCTCGAGCGGGATCTGGCGCGGCGCGCCGGGCTTGGCTGGTTCGGGAAGAATACGAACCTCCTGAACCCGGAGCGAGGATCTTTCTTCTTCATCGGATCGTTGCTACTCGGCATCGACCTGGAACCTGACGCTCCGTTCGAGGCAGAGCGCTGCGGAACCTGTACTCGATGCCTCGATGTTTGTCCGACGAACGCCCTCATCGAGCCGGGTGTCCTTGACGCAAACCTGTGTATCTCCTACCTGACTATTGAAGCGCGCGGCGAGATTCCCCTCGACCTGAGAGAGCAGATAGGCGGACTACTATATGGTTGTGATATCTGCCAGGACGTGTGTCCCTGGAATGTGAAGTTCTCGCGTGATCTGGCGGAAACATCTCCGCTGCAGGCACGCGAGATAATCGGCAGCAAGTCTGCGCGAGCGCTCGCTGGCGATCTTCTGACGATGTCTCAGGATGAGTTTTCGCGATCGTTCAGCAAATCGCCGATGAAACGTGCCAAGCTTCGCGGGCTCAAACGAAATGCCGCTGTAGTGCTCGGCAACGTTGGCACCGAGGACGACGTGCCCGTGCTCGTGTCGGCACTTGCCGACGCCGAGTCGCTCGTGCGGTCACACTCGGCATGGGCATTGGGGCGGATCGCCTCGTCCTCAGCGGTAGCCGCCTTGCGGGAGCGCTTGGAGGTAGAAGAGGAAGCGGCGGTGCGGATCGAACTATCCTCCGCGCTCAACTCACTCACCGCAATTCCGGGCTGACTGGAGGCGCCGCGCAGTTCGAAGCCACACCGAGGAAGATGGGCCGCGTGCGGCGAGCGCTTACCGGCGTGCGGCTGACGTCACCCGCCACACGGTATTACCAACATCATCGGCAACCAGCAGTCCGCCGCGCCCGTCCAGCGCCACACCCGCCGGGCGTCCCATTGCATCGCCGTTGGCGCTGAGGAAGCCGGTGAGTACGTCAGTGGGCAAGCCGGACGGACGGCCACCACTGAACGGAACGAATATCACCTTGTAGCCGCTCGCCGGCTTCCGATTCCATGAACCGTGCTGGCCGATGAACATGCCACTCAGGAACATCGGCAGGAGGCTGTCGGACTGCGCCGACGCGAGTCCCAGCGACGCAGTGTGCGAGCCCAGGGCATAGTCGGGCGCGATGGCTTTCGATACCTGATCCGGCTGCGGCGGCTTTACGCGTTCATCCACATTTTGACCGAAGTAACTGTACGGCCACCCGTAAAACGCGCCGTCGACGAGGCCGGTCATGTAATCAGGCACGAGATCGTTTCCAATCTCGTCTCGCTCGTTCACCGCAACCCATAACACACCGGTTACGGGATCCCACGCCATGCCCACCGGGTTCCGCAGTCCGGAGGCATAGATGCGGTGCGTTCCGCTTTTCGCGTCCACTGCCCACACCGCGGCCCGCCCAGCTTCGGCCGCCAACCCGTTCTCGGCCACGTTGCTGTTGGAGCCCACCGCCACGTATAACGTGGCTCCGTCCGGTGAAGCGATGACGTTCTTCGTCCAGTGATGATTGAGCGTGCCGCCCGGCAGAGCAACGATCTGCGTGGGCGCGGCAGTGATGATCGTATCACCGTCACGATACGGAAAGCGCACGAGCGCGTCGGTGTTCGCGACCACGAGGTCGGAACCGACGAGCACCATGCCATACGGGGAGTGCAGACTATCAAGCAACGTGAAGCGCGCGTCGGCCGTGCCGTCGCCGTTCGTGTCCCGAAGCAGCGAGATGCGATTGGCGCTGGGCACCGCGCCGCCGCCCTTCTTCTGGAAGAATTTGAAGAACCAGCCCTTGATCCCTTCGTTGTCGTCGGGGCGAGGTGGCCCGTTAGTCTCGGCAACCAGCACGTCACCGTTCGGGAGCACGTACAGGTTACGCGGATGGTCGAGGTCCGCGGCGAAGGCCGCTACAGCCAGGCCATTGGCCGCGACCGGTGTCCGACCCTCAGTCCAGTGTACCGCCTTGGCTACGTTGACCGTAGGAATCAGCGAGCTCGACGGTGCCGGAAGGGTCGGTGCGGCTCCCATCCCCGCGCTGACTGGCAGCTCCGAAGTCGGGCCGCACGCAGCGAGCACAACGCAGACAGCGATGCCCGCTGCGAGCCATGTTCGGCGAGCGGCCGGGAAACTAAACGGCTGCAACGGTCCCACCATGTGCGGAGTCCGCATGCGCATGCACTACCGGCCCGTACATCGCACCCACGATTGCGCCAAAAACCACGTGCATCATCACCATCGCGACGACTCCCATCATACCCAGGTTGGACATGAAGAAGCCCGGCGGCGAGATCGGAGACGGCATCCGCGGGTGCATCATTGGCATCAAGCCCATCACCACGCCGGCGATGATGATATGGACGACCGAGAAAGTGGCGCCCGTCGTCCAGCCTGCCCGATGCGTCACGTTCTCGAAGCCCCACGCGTACAACAGGGCAATCGCGCCTGAGATCATTAAGTGCATGACGAAACCGATCATCCACGCCGTGGTGCCCGGGTCGGCAACCATCGTTCCCAGCATCATCTCGAGATTGGCCGGCATGCCCATCATCGTGCGCGCCATCCACATCAATGCGGTCATCGCAGCGCCGCCGACAACGCCGGCAACAAAGGCTCGTCCAGATTTCATCGTATGCACTCCGTGATTAGTCGGTTTACCCGTTGCCGCCGTCCACCGCTAACGCCAGATCGTGATCAATCATAGGACGATGGTGCAACCAGCGTTGCATAGACCGCGCCCTTTCTGGTGACGTCGCACTGCAACAGATTACGAGATAGCGATGATCTGGTGCATCGTTGCTGTCGGTGGCACGGCTCTGGCGGCTCTGATGGCCGATGATCGCCGATGACTGATCCCCAAAACCGAAGCGAGACGAGACGCAATGCCAGGGTGATCCGCGCTTCCGTGATGCCGCTCGCGCCATCTTCGGCCCTGCCGACGTGGCGGGTAACTTTCACGTGCCGAGCGTGGGAGATGGCGCGAGAACTTCGCAGATTCATCGTGCGGGCAAACATCGCCGCCACTGGGTGCACACAAAACATGCGACCTTTGCGGCACATGCGGCCTGAGCCGAATATGGAACCAGAGTCCGACGCAAACGGCGGGCGTCACGCTGACGCGCGCCGGATTCGCTCGAGTTACCAGTCCGGGTTGATTGCAGGCGTGATCGCGGGAACGGTGATGGCGATGGCGATGATGCTGCTCGCCCTCGTCGGTGGCGACAGCGTTTGGGCACAGCCAAACCTGATCGCGGCGATGTGGCTCGGTCCGCATGTCGCCACCGACGCGCTCGGTGTGCCCACGATGATCGGGTTCCTGACGCACGAGGCAACGAGCGCTCTCATGGGCGTCGTCGCGGTGCCGTTTGTGGCGAAGCTGTCGTCGACACGCACGCTGCTCGCGTCGCTGGCGTACGCACTGGCGTCGTACCCGCTGGTATTCACGCTCGTCATCAGCTGGGCCAACCCGCTCATGTTCCAGCGCGCGTCGATGGTGCAGATGACGTGGGGACATCTGCTGTTTGGCGCGGTGTTCGGCGCCATGTACCTCGCGCTCGCGGGTCGCGTGGCGCGTTGAGACGGTTCCAGAAGAGTGGGCGTTGTCCAAGCTTGCGCAGCGTGCTGTCACCCTCCTGACAACAACTCTTTAAGAATAAATGAGCACTAATCGCCGAGGGTTTCTTCGCACATCGAGCTCACTTGCGGGCGCGGCAATCCTGGCGCCGTCGCTTCAGGGACTTGTCGCCTGCGCCCCGACTACTCGCGGGCAAATGCGTGCTACAAGACCTGAAGCGGCCAGACGAGGCGCAGGCGGCTACGGCCTGTTGCGTAACGCAGGGCCCGAGCTCGCTCTCCCGGCAGGTTTCAACTATACCGTATTGAGTTATACGGGCAAACCGATGACGGATGGCAATCCGACGCCTGTCGCCTTCGATGGAATGGCTGCGTTCGCCCTTCCCAATGGGAACACACGCCTGATCAGGAATCACGAAAATCGCAATCCTGCCTCGACATCACGCGTGAAGGGAGATCCGGCTCGCGCATATGACGCGAAGGCCGGCGGCGGTACGACTTCTCTCGAGGTCCGCAACAACTCCGACGGCTCATCAACTCTCGTCCGCGACTTCGTCAGTCTCAACGGGACGATCGTCAACTGCGCCGGTGGCCCAACTCCCTGGGGAACCTGGCTTACCTGTGAAGAGAGCACTGAAGGTGTTACCGCCGGTTGGGGTAAGGAGCACGGGTACATCTTCGAGGTGCCCGCCTCAGCAGAAGGTCCGGTCACTCCGTTGCCACTCAAGGCGATGGGACGATTCATCCATGAGGCTGTCGCTGTCGATCCTGACACCGGAATCGTTTACGAAACTGAAGAC
>JBBREF010000123.1:0-11097 GCA_038203205.1 Gemmatimonadales bacterium
GGTTTCTCCTATACAGCATGCCGGTCGTACCCTGACCATTCTGCACGAACGTACCAAGCCACTTCTTCGGGTTGTTGCTCGCGCTTGCATCGGGTGCAGGCGTGAAATACGTCTGAGCCTGCGTCATCGCCGGCCAGTCTATCTCGGCCACCGGGTTACCAGTTGCGTAATCCGCACCCTGGCCACTCGGATACACGCTGCTCAGCCCCTGGCCACGCCAGTTGTAGTTGATGATCCGAATCTCGTTCGGGTTGGTGCTTATGACAGCCAGCGGCTCATCTAATGTGAGCCCGTGGATGTTGCCAACAGCTCCACTGTTCGAAACATCGCTCGTTCCCTCAGGAACTCGCTGTTCGATCAGAGCCTGATCGGTATCACCATCCCACCACACGCGCTCGGTGAACGACCTACAGGTCGGAGTAGTGGTGCTCTGGCAGAGCGGTCCGGAGAACGCCGCGTTGTAAATCAACGCTGGGTCTCTTCGCACGCGCGTCATGATACGTCTTCCGAGGGCATCGTACCTGTACTCTTCCCAGGTACCGTCACGGAATGCAGGACTTCTGTATGAATATCGCTGCACTGCCGTCAGCCGGTCGTTCGCCCCGTAGTAGTGTCTCGCCGCGACCTGGTGCTCGACACTGCCATCATTGGGATTCCGAACGATCTGGCCCTGCTTGATCATTCTCCCGCTACTGAAGCTCTGGTTGAGTTGGTCGTCCCGTTGGTACATCCCATCCGGGGGACTCTTGAGCTGAGAGACCGCTGACAGGAGCTGGCCGTTGAAGCCATAGGTCATCGCGAAGGGCGCATTGTTGATGAGACCCGCCGATCTTCGGGTCAGTCTCCGGAGCACATTGCCGAGCGCGTCGTTCCTGAACTCCTCGACGTTCGAGCCGAACTGATTGCCCTGCTCTTTTGCGACCACTGCGCCGAATCCGTCGTAGCTGATGAGCGTCTGGTCCGGGCTCTGCTGGCGTACCTCCTGCCAGGCGCGGGTGATGCGGCTCATCTTGTCGTAGCTCAATGAGTCGCTCACGAGAAGCGGCACCGTACCGTAGTCCGTCACGCGTCTTCTGAACGTACGCCTCCCATCCGCATCGTATGCTCGCTTCTCCCGCACACCTGTTCCGAGAAGGAGCGAATCCACCTGGCCTGAGGCAGTGTAAACGAAGCGGTATTGAGTGTTACCGACATCAGTAACAGTGCTGAGCGCACCGAAGTCGTTGTAGCTGTAGCTCGTCGGACCGAACGGCCACTGCATTTGGGTACGTCTACCTGAGAGATCGTACGTGTATTGCACACCCGTTGTGGACTCGTCCACGAGCGGTGCCGCGTACGAACCGATTGCCATTGTGTCGGTCTTGAGCGCACCGCCGCGGTAGTAGGTACGGCGAACTCGCGCATGGAGGTTGCTCGCCTGCGTCATGTTGCCGAACACGTCATAGACGAACCGCGAAGTGTCGGCCGGAATGCGAAGGCCTGTACCACTATTTGGGTAATAGGGGAAAACCATCAGGCATGGGCTACCCGAGATCGGGCCAGCCGCGAAACCCGTGCAGCGCTCCTGTGCGTGCGTCATTTCCGGAACCACCCGTGTGGTGACCCGATTGAGCGCATCGTAAGTCTGCGTCACCCATGCACCACTGCGATGTTTCGCACTGACAACGTTTCCCGCAGCATCGTAGACCAAACTGTCGGGCCCGGTTCCAAGCGATCGCTTCACCAGTCGCCCCGCGGCGTCGTAGGCGAGACGCTCGTTAACCTGAACATCCCCGGTTGGCGCCCAGGCACGCTGGTAGACCAGATTGCCCTCGGCGTCATAAGCGCTGCTGTCGGACCTGAACAGCACTCCGACCCGCGCGGTGTCCGCGGTGAACGACGGATTCAAGAGGAGCGCATAAGGACGCTCTGGCCCCCAGAGCTGTACCTTGGACACGCGATCCGCGGCATCGTAGGTGATAAAGCGTGTCTCAGTTGTATCCGGGGGCACAATCAGAGTATCCCGCCCGATCGCATCCTTCCCGAAGAACGTGCCGTACGGCAACGCCGCCGACCGCCGCGTCGGCGTCCACGCAGCTAACGTGTTGCCAAGCGCGTCATACACGATCGAGTCAGGCAACGATGCTGGCTCGGTGACGGCTCGCACCTGGTTATCGATTGTGTAAGTGAACTTGACGCGCCGCGATGCCAGCGTGCCGATCCGTATGGAGTCGACAATGGGTCTGGTGGTTCGGTAGAACATGCGAGTCCGCTCACCCATGGGACCGATGATGCTGTCAGGCTGATTCCACCGCGCGTTCCACGCGTATTTCGTCGTCACGTTTGATCCGTTGTTATACGGATCAACCGCAACGGTGGAATCAGGAAGCCCGCGCGAATTGAAGAATGCGCGTGTCTCGAGTCCGTTCGGCCCAATCACCGTCGTGGCGACCGCAGGGAACGCACCGTTGGCTCGTGTAACGCGGGTACGCTGCCCCACAGCATTCGTTACGCTGTCCGGGGCGCCCCACCGATTGACAATGACGTTCGTCGTGTCACCAACATCGGTGCGCGGTCCGTCTATTTGCGAATAAACTTTCGCAGAGAGAACCGGAGCATCCCCGCCGACATGCGTGCTCCGCGTTTCCGCCGCCCTAAAGTTTGTCGTGATGGCTGAACCGGGGCCGTCAGTTCGAGTCGTGCTCTGCTTCGATTGCTTGAGCGCTCCTCCCTCGTCGTACTGGAAGTAGGTCGTGTCGTTGAGCTTGTTGCGGCGACTGACGATTCGGCTCGACGCATCATATCCGAACGTCGTCGCAAGACCATCGGGGTCGGTGATCGAATTCACCTTCGTGCCGGTGCGCCCAAGACGCGTTGTGCGGGAGCGCGAAGCGTTTGGCGCCTGTATGCTGTCGAGGAGCGAGGACGCGTACCAGAAACGGTAGCTTCGCACTGATGACGAACCCTCTGGCACCGGCAGAGTAATCGTCTCGAGAAGTGCGCCGTTGTAGGCAAATGTCGTGGTCCATCCGAGCGCGTTTACCGTCTTGACGTGTCTTCCTGCACTGTTGAACTCAACGTAGGTGTCATCGCCCATGGACCTGCGCCAGGTCTGCGACGGCAGCAGGCGCTTAAGCGAATCAGGCCGTTCGTAGGCCGGAGTAACCGTATAAACCGTATCATTCGTCCGGGTATAGAGACGGGTGCTTCCATCGCCGCCGACCCAGAGCATTCTCGTATCGCTCAGCGTTACGAGGCTTTCCAGACCATCGAGCCACCAGCCGGCGCCGAACGAGCTTGCCGCACGGTTGACGATAGTCACCGTATCCGTTACCGGCGCGCTACTCGAGAGAACCGTTGTGCCGTTCATCGCGCTGACCTGTAGCGTTACCGCGTAGACGCCAGTCGGTTGCGTAGTTGCGAGTGGCACCACAATTCGGCAGGCCGTTCCCGCACACGGAAGGCTCCACGCGAAATCCCGGATGATGTTCGGTTGCCCCGCAATTGTGACCGTAGCCTTGAGGGTTGTAGGCGTAGCACCTGAGTACGTCACATCGGCCGCCAGCAGCCCGCCCGGATTTGCGTGCCTGCTGTTGTAGATCAGCGCAGGGGCGCGAGCTCTGTCCATCGTCACCGTCGCCGGCAGTGGATGCACAACCCGGAGGTCGGAACATTCATATGCGGCGTATTGCCCCGCTGCCACAGTGAGACAGTTCGCCTTGTCTATCGTGGTTCCAGGATTCTTTCCCGCGATCGCAACGGTCAATGACTGCGATACGGAGCCAACGGTCACGGTGAGAGTGCCATTCGTGACCTGAACGGTGCCGCCGCTAGCCGTGCCAGTTGGGGCCAGGGTCACAGTTTCAGTTCCGGCTGCAACCGCGTCATAACTCAACGTGATTGCGGAGGTCTGTGATCCTTGCGCGATCGATGCAGTGTTTGACGGGAGCGAACAATTCGCGAGTTTCCCGCCGTTGCACGTCGGATTTGGAAGGCTGACCGTGATCGCGAGCGGCGCGTTCGAGCTCGTGTTCTGGATTACGACACCGTGGCTGTTTGTCGTTCCAGGTGCGACCGTTGCGCTACCGGCTGCTGGAACTATCGCAATCCTGTAAACAGGTGTGATCGTAACGTTTGCAGTTCCTTCGCCACTGAATGACGTGGGAAGCGTTGTGGATGCGGTCAGCTTGACCGACCCTGCGGCTCCTTCGGTGCTTATGGAACAGTTGACGTCTACTCTCACCGCGGATGCCCCGGGCGGCAGAGTCACTGAATTGACGGAGGAGCACGAGCTCACGGAGCCGTCAACGGTTGGAACGAGTTCGAACACCGACTCGGTCGATGTGCCCTGACTTGTGTTCCTGACGTCGAATTGGATGGTCGCACTTCCCGCGCTCACAGTCTGCGTTGGGTTGACAGGCACAACCGTGACGCTCGACTGAGGGGCGTTGTCGACTGTCACATTCACATAGCCGTCGTCGGTGATGCCCGGAAATTCCTTGTACGTAGCCGTAAGCGTCGCGCGCCCGGTGCCGGCCGAGGCACCCGTGTACAAAACGGTTACTGTGACTGAGTCGCCCTGACTGATGAAGACCGAATCGGGTGCAACTGAACACGATGAGAGCTCAACGGTGCATGAACGCGATAATAGAGCCGTCGCCGAAAGCTCGCCGGTGTTCTTGACCTGGAATTGGTGGCTGCCCGATCCACCTTGTGATATTTGCACTGCACTCGCTCCATCGGGGGTGACACTCACCGCCGGCGCGCTATAGCGGACGATGATCGTGTCTTCACCGCAACCGATGACATCGCAGACTTGTATGTAGAGAGTATTCGGACCGCTGCTCAACGTGGCAGTTGCCGAATAGTTCTTCCCGAACTGAAAATCAGGACACGGGGTTCCGTTCGCTTGCGTCGTTAGTAGTCCGATGCCGTTCAGCCGGGTTGTACCCGGGTCTTGTGCCTCGTTGCTACAGCCTTTCCACGTGATCGTGATGTTCGGGTTAGTTACTACCTCCGCGTCGGAGTGAGAAGTGAAACTTGCGGAAGGCGGTGGTGGCGTGCTCACCACATTCACGGCCACATAACCGCTGTCGCTTACACCCGCAAAGTTGCTATAGGCCGCGGTAAGGCTCGCGCTGGCGACGGTCACCCCGGCACCGGTATATGACATCGTGACCGTGAGCGAATCGCCTGGAGGGATCGAGGCAGAGCCTGGTGCAACTGAACACGACGTAAGCCCAGCCGAGCAGGAATACGTGAATACGGCATTCCCCAGTTGCGCACCCGTATTCTTGACCTTGAATCCGTAGCTGCCGTCCTGACCCTGCGATATCGGCACGGCCGCTCCCCCATCGGGGGTGACACTGACTGCAGGCCCGTCGTAATACACGGTGATGGTGCTCTCGCCACATCCACTGATATCACACACGCTGACATAAAGATTGTTTGGCCCGTTCACCAGCGTGCCGGAAGCAGAATAGTTCTTTCCGATCGTATAGTCCGGACAAGCGAACGTGTTTGACTGCGTCGTAGCGATTGCGATGCCCCGCAAGCGGGTGGTATACGAGCTCTGCGTGGCGTCGCTGCAGCCTTTCCACGCGACGGTGATGCTTGGGTTCGTTACTCTTTGCCCGTCCGTGTGCGAAGTGAAATTGGCGGCCGGCATCTGCGCTGAGAGCGGCCCGGAAAGCAACAACAGAATCGCACCGAAAATGTATTTCATCATTGTGAAGCCAACTCCTCGCTCAATCGTGATGCGCGCTCACTGTTGAGTACGCAGTGTCTCATCACCATTGATGCGAGGTATTGACAGCTCACAAAAAAGGCCCAGCTCGAGCCGGGCCTTTATCGCTGATTCATTCAGTCAGCTCATGATCGACCAGCGTGGGGACACCAGCTCAACACCACGCAACCCGCAATCGGCTGCTGCACGTCCTTAATGACCATCGGCTCGTAGTCAGGGTTGAGCGACTCGAGATAGACGCCGCGCGTCGTGATTCTGGTCAGGCGCTTCACGACGTAGCCCTCGTCACTTCGAGCGACAACGATACTTCCGTTACGTGGTTTGACTCCCAACGCGATAAGTACGGTATCGCCGTCGTGTAACAGCGGCACCATACTGTCACCCCGAACATTGAGCGCGACGTAGTTTCCGGGAGCTAAATCATCAGGGATACCAACCCATGACTCACACGTCTCATCCCAGAGCTCGTTGCCTGCACCCGCCGCAGTCGCCATCTGCACCCACGGAGCCGCACCTCGCTGTGAAGCACCGAGATATCCTGAAGATCCGCGCTCAGCTTCGGAAAGTTCGACGCACACCGGAGAACCGGCGACGCGCCGGACGCCGCAAGTTGAAGCGAGAAGCTCGCTACGCATTCGTTCGGCGAGGTCTCGAACCTCCGCGGCACTCCACGGATCCCGCTCGAGCCCACCTTCGACTGCTTCCTTCGCTTCTGTAGCCAGCCAGTCACCCAGTCGGCCATCACGGTACAGCGACGAGTCCTCCGTCCTGATCCGATCGGCGCGAACGACCTCACCGGCTTGCTCTGCTATGTCTCGCGCAAGTCGCGCGACGTCCACCTTGGGTAGACGTGAATCTTCGCTCATTTTTCACCCCGTCCGATTCCATCAATGAAACGCCGAACAATCAGTATCTCGTCGTCGCTCAGTGTTTCGAGAAATGTTTGAGCTGCTTTTCGGAGCCGCGCGGTGAGCCGGAGGGTCCGATGGGCCACAGTGTCACGCTTCACGCCCAACCATTCCGCTGCTTGAGTATAACCGAGCTTCCGTCGCTTCCACTCGAGCAAGGCCTCCTCCTCTTCGGTGATCTGGGCTGCCAGCGCGCTCGCGAGCTTCATAACAGGCTCCGGAAGTTGCATTGGCTCAGATCCACCTGCCGCCGCGGCCTCATGTGCAAAGTCAGCAAGCACCCGGATCGTGCCAGTTTCCTTTCGTCGCTCGGCGAACAAGCGACGACGGACAGACACAATTACATATCCGGCAATGTTTCCTGGAATTCTCCGGGCGTCGCGCGTTAGAGCCAGCGCGCAATCATGCAACACTTCCTCTGTCCAGCTTTTTCGCACCGATGAATCGATTCCAAGCGAGCGTGCTTCATTCCACGCCAGATGCCTGAAGCGATCGATAAACTCAATGAATGCAGACACCTCATCCCGGCGCATCGCAGCAATCAGCTCCGAATCCTCGAGCCGTTGCTTCGGTTCTGCCCTCGAGATCACTCTAGCTCCGCTCTCTGCTTTCTCTTCCACTCCGCTCTCCGCCTTACCTGACGCATTGGCGCAAGCAATCGCGCCGGCTTTTCTGCTGCTTGTTCGTGATCTATTGATGCGAGGTATTGACAGGCTTCGGCGAGCTTCCAGAATCCGGGTCCGATGCCGCCCGATGCCGCAGGAGAATACCCATTGAGAATCCAATGCCGGAGCTGGCGCTCCATCCGCTCAAGGTCGTCCATCGTCAGGAAACCATTTCCCAGGTCCTGGCGGAATTTCTCGAGAATTGGCGCGGTGATCTTCTTCTCTCTGGCTTCGCGAAGCAACAGCAGAACGTCGGACGTTCGATTGCTGATCTTCTCGCCAAGCGTAGTAGAGGCCTGTTCACGCGCGGTCTGCCTCCGGACGGGCCGTTCGAGCGCCGCGCCGTCACCTGGCTCACTGACTCGCATCGCGGGTGTCCCAGAGATCTCGCCCGACTGACTACCCGAACTCTGAAACCTCAGCCGCGCACGCTCGGCTTTCTGCATTTCTTCGTAGCTGGGCCGGAGTCTCGAAGCCGTAAACCCCAGATTGGCGAGCGCGCGGCCTATTGCGGATGTCTCACTGTTCTCGAGGCAGGCAACCATGTTTATCTCGCCATCCCCCTCCCTCTCGGAGGCCCAGCCGGTCGCAGCGGGTGCCGTATCTTCGGCTTTCCTGTAAACCTCGGCGCGAAACACGATGGTTTCATCGCGCGAGACGAGACTGGTGATTATGCGGCCAGTCTCGAATCTCTCGTAGAACTCCGTGATTCTTTCGGCGACGAGCGCGTAGCCCGCGAGGTTGAACTGTGATTTAGCCATAAGTGACCCTCCGGCGAAAAGCTTATTACCCGAAGATACACCGAAGGTCGGGCCGGCGTAAGTCTGATTAGGATGCTACTGGTTCTTTCTCCGCACACTGCGAACGCCGTTGCGAAGATGCCATCGCTCGTGGCCACTTTCGGCCCGGCACCGCGCTTTTCTGGTAGTGCCACTCGTTGGCGCATTCTTCATCGATTTCACGAACGCGATCATCATAGCGTTTTCGTGAATCTGCTCCGCTGAGCTTGGTGCGTTCTCAGCGCGATACTGTGGGGAGTGGATCTCTGCGCCTCTACGCGCCGCTTTCTGCGCCCTCCGTTAACCTGGCTGATTTTAGCCAGGTCTCTGCGTCCTCTTGTTATGGCCAGGGGCAGAATCGAACTGCCGACACGCGGATTTTCAGTCCGCTGCTCTACCAACTGAGCTACCTGGCCCTCGAACTGCGCCCACTGGTGACGCGGTTCGCAATGTAATTCCCGCTTTCTAACGCGGGTACCCCTCGGCCCGACTCCTGCTATTACGCCGCCCGGGCTCCGGCAGGTGCCAGCCCTCGATAATTCACACTGGAGATACCAATGAGCAAACTCCTGCGCGGCCTGGCCGCCGGATACGGCGCACGGAAACTGACCGGCGGCTGCGGCTGCACCGGCATCATAGTCTTCATTCTTCTCTGGTGGCTACTCGGAAATTTCGGAATCTTCCAGTAATATTCCGCTCTTCTACGGCCGCTTACTCCATTCCCATTCGATGCTGAGCATATCATCTCTGTACCTCTGCGTTGGCGGCCGCCGAGGCCGCCAATCTGCGACCTCTGCAACCACTCTGCGACCTCTTTTTTAAATGGAATGGATTTCTGACCCCAATGCGTGGGTAGCCTTCCTCACGCTTACCGCCCTCGAGATCGTCCTCGGGGTCGACAATGTGGTCTTCATCTCGATTCTCGCGGGAAAACTTCCGCCCGAGAAGAGAGCAAAAGCACGCCAGGTCGGCCTCGGCCTGGCAATGTTCATGAGAATAGCCCTGCTTCTGGCGATTTCATGGGTCATCGGCCTAACGGCGCCTTTGTTCAACATCGTGAACCAGGAAATCTCCGGTCGGGATCTCATCCTCCTCGTTGGTGGTCTCTTCCTCCTTGCCAAGAGCACTCACGAGATGCACGGTCAGCTCGAGGGTGAGGAAGGCCACGCGTCAGCGAAGGTCGCAGCTTCATTCGGCGCGGTGATCTTCCAGATACTCCTGCTCGACATCGTCTTCTCACTCGATTCGGTGATCACGGCAGTCGGCATGGCTGACGATATCGGCGTGATGATCGCCGCTGTGGTGATCGCCGTCGGGTTCATGATGTTTTTTGCCGGGAAGATCAGCAGCTTTGTCGAGAAGCATCCTACTGTGAAGATGCTTGCACTCAGCTTCCTGCTCCTCATCGGCATGAGCCTCATCGCCGAAAGCTTCGACCTGCACATCCCGAAGGGCTACATCTACTTCGCGATGGCGTTCTCGCTCTTCGTCGAAGTCATCAACATGAAGCTGCGGAAGAGATCGAAGGATCCGGTGCAGTTGCACAAGCCGTACACGCCGGATGCACCCACTCCGCCAGACGGAAAGCTTTAGCGCGACCCGTGCGTGGCGGTTATCACCGACTTGATGCCGCCACGCAGGTTGAAATCACCAACGACCCGCATCCACTTCGGCTTAGCCACTCCGGCGAGATCGTCGAGGATGCGGTTGACCGCTCTCTCGTAGAAGATGCCGTCGTTCCTGAAGCTCCATAGGTAGAGCTTCAGGCTCTTGAGCTCGAGACACACTTCTGCAGGAACGTAAGTGATGCGGATGATCCCGAAATCCGGCGCGCCGCCCTTGAGAAGGGCGAGCTCCTCGGCGTCACTCTCGATGCCGCCAAGCGGACACAACGAAGTGAACTCGTTGCAGTCCATGTGGATTTCATAGTCGCGATCAGGATAGGGATTCGCGAAAGTCTCGAGCAGGTCGGGTCGTGGCATCCTTCAAATTAGCGCCATTCCTTACTGCCTTCGACCCTGATTTGAGTAGGAATACAGAACTCGCAAAGACCTTCCGCCGTTACCCCAAATAGAGAAAGCTCGAATGCAGGACATTGCCTGCGCGTTGACGGAAACTCACCTAACTCAGCAGTTCACTCACCCCACTCCCAACTTTTGTTCCTCCGTGACTCAGAGCATACCTCAGGGTCTTCTATCTGTGTCCTCTTTTTTCAGCTTGCGCGACATCTCGTCGAGAATCGCGTGCTCTTCGCTGGTTAAACTGTCGATCCCTAGCTTAGAGATCTTGTCCAGGACCATGTCGAGCCGCTCGGCTGACTCGCGCGTTTCACTCCCCGAACGCGGAATGACCGCGGCGCGAGCCGATCTTGCGGCAACCGCATTGCTCTTCGCCACCACCTCGTCGATGCCATCATCGCGCTCCGCCCTGTCCCGGCTACGCGGTACCCGACGCGGAACCGCGCGGAAATCCTCAGGCTCATCTGGTACCGGCGAAACCCAGCGCCTGAAGTTGTCGAGGCCGCCGAATGCCGACACGCGGAGATAAATCCACCCGAACGCCAAGCCGCCAAGATGAGCAAACCACCCGATGCCGGATCCACCCTTCGCCGATGTGATTCCCATGGCGAGGTTGATCAGCGCGAGCCATACAACGAGCCAGCGCGTTTTCATTGGAAGAACGCCGAACACGTACACCTCTTCGTCCGGCCATCTCAGCGCATAGGCGAGCAGCACGCCCATCACCGCTGCAGACGCACCGACGAGCCCCGCATTCCCGGTCGAAAGGAGGTGCGCTATCGCGCCGCCAATGCCGCACCACAGGTAGAAGTAGGTAAAGCTGCGCGCACCCCAGATATGCTCGATGCGCGGACCGAACATCCACAGCGACAACATGTTGAAACCGATATGCCAGAGCCCGCCATGCACGAACATATAGGTGACGATCGTCCACCACTCGGCAGGAAATCTGGTGGGGTCAAGGCCGAGGATTCCGAAAACGCTGTTGCCGCCAAACAGGGT
>JBBREF010000124.1:0-11033 GCA_038203205.1 Gemmatimonadales bacterium
GGCGATACGGCAAGATCATCCCAGACTCTTACGGCCACGCGAGTGAGATCCTCACCCGTGCGCATGTCCCATGCGTAGAGCGCTTGAAGCGCGCGAGCACGACCGCGTGACTCAACTCTCATCGGGACTCATCTGATCGAGCAGGTCAGCCATCTCGATCGCCGCGACCGCGGAATCCCATCCCTTGTTGCCATGCTCACCGCCACATCGAGCGAGCGCCTGCTCCATCGTGTCGCAGGTGAGCAAGCCGAACCCTACGGGAATGTCCGAGTCACGCGACGCGTCGGCCAGACCGCGCGATGCTTCACCAGCAACGTAGTCGAAGTGCGGGGTGTCGCCGCGAATGACCGCACCCAATGCAACCACTGCATCGTATTGCTCGGTCGCCATTGCCTGTCTCACGGCAAGCGGGAGCTCCCAGGCACCGGGAACCCAGAAAATATCGATGTCGTTGAAGGCAGTGCCGTGTTTCACGAGTGCGTCGAGCGCGCCATCGACCAGGGCACGAGTGATCGTTTCGTTGAATCGACTGGCGACAACCGCGACGCGCCGGCCTGCACCGGCGGGAGTCCCCGAGAACTCAGCCATTCAGGAGGCGAGCAGGTGGCCGAGCTTGTCGCGCTTCGCGTCGAGATAACCGGAGTTTTCATCCGTTGCAATCGGGACTATTGCGACCCTGTCCTCGACCTCGAGACCATAGCCCTCGAGCCCAACGAGCTTGCGTGGATTGTTGGTGAGCGGACGAATCTTCTTCAACCCGAGATCGAGGAGAATCTGCGCGCCTATTCCGTAATTGCGAAGGTCGGGCTTGAAGCCAAGCTGCTCATTGGCCTCAACAGTGTCGATGCCAGTATCCTGAAGCTGGTACGCCTTGAGCTTGTTCAGGAGTCCGATTCCCCGTCCTTCCTGGTCAAGGTAAACGATCGCCCCGCGACCCTCGTCAGAGATTGTCTTCATGGCAGTGTGCAGCTGCCATCCGCAGTCACAGCGAAGCGAATGAAACACATCCCCCGTCAGGCACTTCGAGTGCATCCGGACAAGTGTGCTCGCTTCGTCTACGTCCCCGAAGACGAGCGCGACATGCTCGTGATCGTCGACGTCGTTGCGGTAACCGATCACCCTCCACACTCCGAATTCCGTGGGAAGGCGCGCCTCTGCTACGCGGTGAACGAGACGTTCGGACTTCAGGCGATGCGCAACCAGCTGCGCAACCGTGATAAAAGTTAGATCGTGCTCTTCGGCGAATTTCTCGAGTTGCGGGCGTCGCGATGTTGTGCCGTCTTCGTTCAGCACCTCGCACACAACGCCGGCGGGATACAATCCGGCGAGGCGGGCCAGATCGACCGCAGCCTCCGTGTGGCCAACCCGCTGGAGCACTCCACCGTCACGAGCGCGCAACGGCGGTATGTGTCCGGGCCGTCGAAGATCTGCCGGTACAGTTGCGGGGTCGACGGCGACCTGAATCGTGCGAGCCCTGTCCTGCGCGCTGATTCCAGTCGTTACGCCGAAGCGGGCCGCTGCATCGATGCTGACCGTGAACGCAGTGCGGTGCTCTTCATTATTGTCTTTGCTCTGCTGAGGCAACTGCAGCTGGTCGGCCCGCTCGCCCGTGAGGGCAAGGCAGATCCATCCACCCGCTTTTCTTATCATGAAGTTGACGAGCTCGGGCGTGACGAGCTGCGCCGCGCAGATGAGGTCGCCCTCATTCTCGCGGTCCTCGTCATCTGCGACGAGTATCAGCTTGCCTGCCTTGATGTCGGCAATCGCGTGCTCGACTGTTCCGAAGCGCATTGTTTTTCCTTTAACCCGCTCGAAGGCGGGCTACCGGTTCAGGTACGGCGCGACGAGTCCCCGGACATACTTGCCAATGACATCCGTCTCGATGTTCACCCGAGCCCCCTCCCGCAAGTCGTTCAGCGAGGTGTGGCGGAGTGTGTAGTCGATCAGCGCTACCTGCAACTTATCACTTTTGAGGCTGTTGACGGTAAGGCTGACCCCGTCAACGGTCACGGAACCGTGAAGAATAAGGGTTTCCCTGAGCCCTTCCGGGATCGAGACATCGAGCAACACCGTGTCCTGATCCTGTCTTACGCCCAGCACTACCCCGACCCCGTCGACATGGCCCTGCACGATGTGACCGCCAAACCGGCTATCGGCCCGCATCGCCCGCTCGAGATTGATCCGGCGCCCGGGCGTCCAGTCGCCGGTCGTCGTCCTGCCAGTCGTCATGACCATGGCGGCAACCTTGAAAGTCGCGCCGTGAATTTCCCTGACCGTCAGACAGACCCCGTTCACCGCGATGCTCTCGCCATCGGCAAGGTCGAACCAGGGTCCTTCGATCGTAAATTCGACCCCCGCGTCGGTCGTCGCGATGGCAGCGATTTCACCAACGGCTTCAACGAGGCCTGTAAACATCAGCGGTTCGCCGAGTAGACTGTCATTACGTCGTCACCAATTGCGCGGGATTCGAGGAGAGTGAAACGAGGTGCGTGTTCGACATCATGCGACGCGACTCCGGAGAATGCATTCAAACCACCGTCTCCGAGAACCAGCGGCGCCCTGAACATAACGAGCCGATCGACGTGCCCGGCCGCGAGGAAGGATGCAGCCAGCCCGGCGCCTCCTTCCACGAGAAGGGAGTTGATGCCGCGCTGCTTCAGCGCCTGCAGCGCCTCGCTCACATTGTGCGCACCGATCGATTCCACGCCAAGCGACGACAATTCATCGGGCAGCGACGCTTCCCGCGCGGTCACGAGAAGTGTCGGCACCTCACGAGCTGTCTTCGCGAGCAGCGATGATGCGGGGAGTCGCGCCGAGCGGTCGAACACCAGACGAATCGGTGCCCTGCGCGGGGGCGGATCAGTACGGGCAGTCAATCGTGGATCATCTGTTATCGCGGTCTGAATGCCTACTGCAACAGCATCGCTGTTTGCGCGCATTCGATGAACCATCGCTGTCGAGACCTCGTTAGTCATCCACGCGCGAGTCTTCTTAGCGCCTGCAATCGCACCATCGAGAGAAACCGCCAGCTTGAGCACAACCCACGGTCTGTCGCTCGTCACTGATGAGAAGAATGGGGCGTTCAGCTCGCGCGCCTGCGCCTCTCTAACTCCGATGTCAACCGTGATGCCAGCAGCTCTCAGCCGCTCGGCCCCACCCGCTGCAGGAGGATTAGGGTCACGCACGGCAACGACAACCCTCGATATTCCCGCGGCGATGATTGCATCGACGCACGGTGGATTGCGACCCTGGTGACTGCAGGGCTCGAGGTTGACGTACATCGTCGCACCTCGCGCATGGTCCCCCGCCAGAGCCAAAGCCCCCGGCTCGGCATGTGCGTTTCCGAAGCTAGCGTGAAATCCTTCGCCAACTTTCTCATCGCCGGAAAAGATCACGGCGCCAACCATCGGATTCGGCGCCGTCTGACCCCACCCGCGCTCGGCCAGCCTCAGCGCGATGTCCATGCGCTCGCCGTCCAGTTCGGCCGCACTCAGCTCAGGCAATTGTCACCTGGCCAGTGCCTGTGCGAATCTCACCGAGGACCCAGCTGGTGACACCGGCGACGCGAGCACTCCCTATGATCGCATCGGCATGCTCGCGAGCTGCGATCACAACAATTCCGACGCCCATATTGAATACACGGTACATCTCATCGCGCGGGACCTTGCCCGCGCTCTCCAACGCTGTGAAGACCTGAGGGATCTCCCAGCTGCCGGCGTCTACGACCGCATCGAGACCTGACGGCAGTGCGCGATTCAGGTTGCCGGGGAGTCCACCACCAGTGATGTGCGCCATCGCGTGAACGTTGCCGAGCACCGGCGACAGTGCGCGCAGGTATGACCGATGGATCGAGAGGAGGACGTCGGCGACAGATCCATCCATGTCGGGGAACTGGTCGTCGCTGCTCAATCGCATTCTCTCGCTCACGATCTTGCGCGCCAGCGAATATCCGTTCGTATGAAGGCCGGAGCTTTCGAGCGCGATGAGCACATCGCCTCCCTCGACCCGTTCAGGCGACAGGATCGAGTCCTCTTCCACGCAGCCGACTATGAATCCCGCCAGGTCGTAGTCAGGCGGAGTGTACAAGCCTGGCATTTCAGCCGTTTCGCCCCCGACGAGTGCGCATTCATTCTCGCGACACCCTGCGGCAACGCCGGAAACGATAGCCTCGAGAGTTGCCGGCTCCAGCTGACCGAATGCGACGTAGTCTAGGAAAAACAGCGGCGCCGCGCCCTGCACCAGGATGTCGTTGACACAGTGGTTAACCAGATCGTGTCCGATCGTGTTGTTGCGACCACTCTCGATCGCGACCTTGATCTTGGTGCCCACGCCGTCTGCGCTCGATACGAGGACGGGTGATTGCATCCCGGGCGGCACGCGAAACATCCCGCCGAATCCGCCAAACGCTCCGAGCGTCCCGCTGGTGAACGTCGACGCAACCAGCTTGCTGATGCGCGATTTGGCGTCATCGGATGCACCAAGATCTACTCCAGCACTCCGGTAGTGGAGCGCTTCCTCGCTCACGCGGGCAGTTCCTCCTCGAATGTCACGAGTCGCTTGAGCTCACCGATGCGCGCTGCAAGCTCTTCACGCGTCAGTGTCATCAGGCGCTCAGTGGAAAACTTTTCCACCGCAAATGACCCCATCGCCGAGCCGTACATCATAGCGCGGCGCATGTTTGTTTCGCTCAGGTCGCCGGTCTGCGCCAGATAGCCAATGAACCCGCCTGCAAACGAATCGCCAGCGCCCGTCGGGTCGAAGACGTTCTCAAGTGGATATGCAGGAGCGAAGAAAACGCTTTCGCGATTGAACATGAACGCACCGTGCTCGCCTTTCTTGATGATGACGTGCTCGGGGCCGTGGTCCATTATCCACTTCGCGGCCTGAACAAGATTTGTCTTCTCGGTCAGCTGGCGTGCCTCACCATCGTTCAGCGTCACGAGATTGACATGCGAGAGAAGCTCGATGAGATCGGGCCTTCTGCTCTGGATCCAGAAATTCATCGTGTCGCACGCGACGAGCTTCGGCTTGTCGACCTGACTGAGCACATCGAGCTGCAAGCGCGGATCGATGTTGCCGAGGAAAACGAATGGAGCATTCCTGAACTGATCCGGAATCTTGGGGCTGAACCTCGAGAAGACGCCAAGATGTGTCTCGAGCGTCTCGGCTGAATTCAGATCGTGGCTGTAACGTCCACGCCAGCGGAACGAGGGACCCTCAGCGTGCTCGAGTCCGGCAAGGTCGACGCCTCTCGCTACTAGGGGCTCCAGCTTTTCGACGGGATAGTCACTGCCGACAACTCCAACGAGCTGCACCGGGGTGAAAATGCTCGCTGCAGCGCTGAAGAACGTTGCGGATCCACCGAGCACGTCATCGGCTTTTCCAAAGGGCGTTTCGACTGAATCGAGGGCGACAGATCCGACAACTAGTACTGACATTATCGTTGGTTTGAAGTTGGTTGGTGCCGGGAGTTACATCCGCTCGGGTGCGCTGATCCCGAGTATGCCAAGCGAATTGCGGATAACGATCTGGCTGGCACGGGCAAGCGCGAGTCTCGCGCGCAGAATTTCATCCGGCTCACCGAGGACGTGATGCTTGTGATACCAGAGGTGTGCGAGTCTGGCTGTTTCGCTCAGATACGTAGTCAGGCGGTGCGGTTCGAGGCTCTCGGCAGCACCAAGTACCACCCTCGGAAAATCAGCGAGTGACTTGATCAACTCGAGCTCTTCCGGCTGCGTCAACACCGACAGGTCGACACCGTCTGACGTAAAAGCCTCCCGGTCGATCTCGCCAACCCTGAAGATTCCGCACATCCGGGCGTGTGCCATTTGCACATAGTAGACGGGATTTTCCTCCGACTGCTTGAGTGCTACGTCGATGTCAAAGACCAGCTGCGAATCACTCTTGCGCATGAGGAAGAAAAACCTTACGGCATCGCGACCAACTTCGTTTATGAGGTCGCGAACAGTGACGTAGCTGCCGGCGCGCTTGGAGATTTTCATCTCCTCGCCGCCTTTCATCACAGTGACCATCTGGTGTAGGACGTATTCGGGGTAGCCTTTCTCGATTCCCATGTCGAGGGCCTGAAGGCCAGCGCGAACGCGTGTCGTAGTGCTGTGGTGGTCCGCTCCCTGAACGTCGATCGCGCGCCGGAATCCGCGCTGCCACTTGGTTACGTGATACGCGACGTCAGGCACGAAGTAGGTATACGTGCCGTCACGCTTGCGCATGACGCGATCCTTGTCATCGCCGAACTCGCTGGTGCGAAGCCAGAGTGCGTCATCTGATTCGTAGGTCATGCCGGCTTCGGTCAGCGACGCGACAGTTTCCTCGAACTTGCCATCCGAGTAGAGCGACGACTCCAGAAAGTAATTGTCGAACTTTACACCAAAGGCCTGGAGATCCAGGTCCTGCTCGGCGCGAAGCGCAGCAACCGCGAAATGGCGAATTGCGTCGATGTCGTGCGACGCGTCGCTGCCACGTTCGCTCCGGTAACGTTCCGCGATTTCACGGATGTACTCGCCATGGTATCCGCCTTCGGGAATCTGCGGGTCACCATCGGGGGAATCGAGCCAAGCGCTGACGCTGGCCGCCAGATTCTCGATCTGCACGCCGGCATCGTTGTAGTAAAACTCGCGCGACACTTTCCATCCCGTCCACTCGAGCAGTGTCGAGACAGCGTCTCCCAGCGCGGCCTGCCTGCCATGCCCGACGTGAAGCGGGCCCGTCGGGTTCGCGGATACGAATTCAATGTTGACGGGCTGATCATTACCCGCGCTGCTTTTCCCGAAGTTTTCATTCTCGGAGATCACGTCTCTGACTGCTTCAGCAATTACCGCGGGGTCGAGCCAGAAATTCATGAATCCCGGCCCGGCGATCTCAACTCTCTGGACGCCCGCGTCACCGAGGCGTATCCGGTCCCTCAACAGACTCGCAATCTCCGCTGGCTTCTTCCGCAACGGTCGCGCAAGCGTCATGGCGAGATTGGTCGTCCAGTCACCGAGTGAGGGCTCGCGCGGCCGCTCGATTATCGGGTCGACCGACTCATCGGCGCCGAGCTCCCGGGCTGCAGTTATCAGCTCGGCGCGAATTCTTCCGGATGCGGTCACTTCGTATTCTTTGCTGGCGATGGCTTTGCGGCGGGTGTTGCCGCTTGCTTCGCTGCGTCGGCGGTCTTTGGCGCGGGCGCTGCGGCAGGTGCAGCCGACGAGTCCTTGGACTTGGTCGCCGCATCACCCGGCTTCGAATCGCCGGTGCCGGACTCGGCTTTTGCGGCCTTCTCAGCCTTCTCGGCCTTTGCTGTCGATTGCGCGGTTGCCGCATCCCGCTCGGCCTTCTTCCCGTCTTTCCCATAGTCCGTGATGTAGAATCCGGATCCCTTGAATACGAGACCTGCGGTCGACATCAGGCGCGCGGCGTCGCCGCCACATTCGGGACACTTCTCCTCCGATTTGGAGGAAGCGATGGACCTGTAGAATTTTTCAAAGTCGTGCCCATCGGAGCACCGGAACTCATACAGCGGCATCGTTTTTTTGCGGGGAGAGGCGGAAGGCACTTCAGCCTTGAAAGTTACGGATTTGAGGGGCTGGACTCAACCGCCAGCGGGCTTACTCATGGCGAAATTTGTCGTCAGACAACCGGCTTGACTGCCCTGATGGCGACGAAGTGGCCGGTGAGGTATCGCGTCCCAACGGCATCCAGTCGCTCAAACGCCATTGCCGCACGAGACAACATGAGGGCACGGCGCCCGCCTGCAGGCCCGCCTAGTCGCTCCATTATCGGGATGGCCACGACTCTGGGAGCGTGCATGATTGCCGTGTTCTCAACCACCTGAAATCCAGCAGCACTCACGAGTGCGCCGGCCTTCGCGGGACCGTACGTCTTGCCCACGGGATATGGCAGCAGGCCCGATCCGTTTGTCATCCAGAACGGGAGCGCATTGCGAATTCTGATAACGGGATTCGCCAGGTTATCGAGTGTCAGCAGCAGCATGCCGCCAGGGCGAAGTACCCGGAACAGTTCGCTCAGGGCGGCGGGGATATCCTGCTCCGATTCGAAGTGATCAAGCGTAGACAGTGATACTACCGCGCCAAACGAGTCACTGCGCAATGGCAGACTCCGTACATCGGCTGCCGATGCGACTAGTCCGGGATATCTGTTTCGGGCGCCGGCGAGGACGGCTAACGAGACGTCGAGACCAACAACTGAGTCCGAACCAAGTGCAAGCGCAGGATACACTCCCTCTGATACCGCCTCGTCGAAAAGATCGGTCTTGAGAACTGGACCAACCCCTCTTGGAAGCCAGCGCTCGAGCAGCGCTGAGTTCACCGCGTCGCTATGCCTTCGCCACAGCCTCTGCGGCTGATTCGCGATCCAGTCAACAGCGTATCGGTCCCACAGAACCGAGTCTTCTGAACCCCCCGGTGCCGTCAGGGCGAACCTGCCTGGTAGTATCCCCACTCGCCCGCCAGCGCGCCGGAAATTTCGCCGACAGTACATCGCGATCTCACCGCCTCTACAATCAGAGGCATGATGGCCGAGTCACATGAACTGCCCATCAGGTCCGCGGCTGATCCTGACAGAGCAGAGAGTGCAGACAACGCGCGGCCGGAATCGCGGGCCGCTCTCATGCGCACAACCGACTTTACCTGCCCGGACTCCAATGAAGAATAATCCGGTGCCGGAATACTTATCGGCTCACTCGAGTCAGTAAAGCTGTTGACGCCAACCACAGTGATCGCTCCACTTTCTACGCGCAATTGGTGCTCGTATGCACTGGCGGCGATTTCCTCCTGGAAAAACCCTGCAGCGATCGCGGCCTCGGATCCACCCAGCGCATCAGATTTCTCGATGAGTAACATTGCACGTCGTTCCATCTCGTTAGTGAGATTCTCGACGTAGTAACTGCCAGCGAGCGGGTCAGCAGTACCGTCGATTCCTGATTCGTAGCCAATGATCTGCTGTGTTCGAAGGGCAAGGGTTGCCGCCTCCGCAGTGGGAAGCGCCAGTGCCTCGTCGTACCCGTTGGTATGAAGCGACTGGGTTCCGCCGAGAGTTGCGGCAAGCGCCTGAACTGCAACACGCACGACGTTGTTGAGGGGCTGCTGCGCTGTGAGTGTCACACCGCCTGTCTGCGTGTGAAACCTGAACCTGCAGCTGGGATCAGACGCGCCGAACCGATCCCTCATTAGGCGCGCGTACATCCTGCGGGCCGCGCGAAACTTCGCAACTTCCTCGAACAGGTCGTTATGCGATGCGAAAAAGAACGAGAGGCGTGGGGCGAACGAGTCGACAGGAAGTCCTGCAGCCACTGCGCGTTTCACGTACTCCATCGTATTTGCGAGTGTGAACGCCAGTTCCTGAACAGCGGTCGCACCCGCCTCGCGAATGTGATAGCCTGAAATCGAAATCGGATTCCAGCTGGGGACCTCCGCAGCACAGAACCTGAAAACTTCCGCGACGAGGCGCAGGCTTGGCTCGGGTGGGTAGATGTATGTACCGCGAGCGATGTACTCCTTGAGGATGTCATTCTGGATCGTACCGCTGAGCGCGTTTCGTGGAATGCCGCGCTCCTCGGCGACGACGATGTACATGGCGAGCAGCGTCGCAGCTGTCGCGTTGATCGTCATCGATGTGGAAACTGTTTCGAGCGGAAGGTCGGCGAGCAGCTGATGCATGTCATCAACGCTGTCGATCGCGACCCCTGCCCTGCCGACTTCTCCACTCGATCGCGGTGAATCGGAATCGAGTCCCATCTGCGTCGGAAGATCGAAGGCAACCGACAGGCCCGTCTGGCCTGCGTCGAGCAGATGTTTGAATCGCTCATTCGTCTCACGAGCGGTGCCAAAGCCGGCATACTGTCTCATGGTCCAGAGGCGGCCGCGATACATCGTCGGCTGCACGCCGCGTGTAAACGGCCACTGACCGGGATCATTGAGGTCGCGCTCGTAGTCTGTCGGCGCGTCGGACGGACCGTACACGACCTTGAGCGGAATTCCCGACGGCGACAGTTTGCTGGCGGAGTCGCCGCCGCGCTGGCTCATCGGGCCGCTAGTGGAGTCTCTTCTGCGGCGGGGCGTCGGAGCATCGACGTCGCAATGTCCACATCACCTTTGCTGCCGATGTACAGCGGCGTGCGCTGGTGGAGGTCGGTCGGTTCGATGTCCAGAATCCGCATTTCCCCATTCGTTGCCGCACCCCCGGCCTGCTCAACGATGAATGCGAGTGGATTGGCCTCATACAGAAGCCTGAGCTTGCCATCAGGACGTTTCTTGTTGGGCGGATAAGCGAAGATGCCGCCGCCAAGAAGATTGCGGTGAAAATCGGCGACGAGCGATCCAACATATCGAACGTTCATCGCTGAGCGCTCACCGTCGAGCCCGCGGTACCGGCGCATGAGGCCGCGCACGTCGTCTGACCACAGGGCTTCGTACGAATCGTTAACCGAGAGATACCGGCCCGTGTGCGGGATCACGATGTTAGGGTGCGACAGAAGAAATTCACCGATCTGCGGATCGAGGGTGAACCCGTGCGCTCCCTGCCCCGTCGTGTAGACCAGCATCGTGCTCGACCCGTAGATCACGTATCCAGCAGCAACCTGCCGCCTGCCGGGCTGGAGCATGTCCTCCATCTCGCCCCGGGATCCGCGCGTGATCTTCCTGACAACTGAGAAGATCGTTCCTACCGGAACGTTGACGTCGATGTTCGACGATCCATCGAGTGGATCGAACAGCAGGCAATACTTGCCGCACTTGAAGTTATCGGGGATCTGAATGATTCCAGGCTCTTCCTCCGACGCCAGAGCGCACAGGCGACCGCCGTGATCGACGGCCTTGACGATTATTTCGTTGGCGATGACGTCGAGCTTCTGCTGCGTCTCACCCTGCACGTTCATGTTCTCGGCGGAGCCGAGTATGTCGGCGAGACCCGCGCTGCGAACCTTGTTGGCGATCATTTTGGCGGCGAGCGCCATGTCGTAGAGAACGCCGGACAGCTCACCCGTTGCTTCGGGATGCAGCTTCTCCTGCTCGATG
>JBBREF010000125.1:0-10964 GCA_038203205.1 Gemmatimonadales bacterium
AAATCGCGGCGCTGGATCGGGCGGAAGTTCGAAGTCACTTCCCATCCCTTGTTCGAGAGCGCGCCGGCATTAAGGTTGACTGCAGTGTACCCCGTCGATGGGGGAAGGCCGACCTGGAAGACGACGTCGCTCGACTTCGACGTGTAGTAGGTGACGGAAAGATCCGTGTAACCCTTGAAGAGGTTGAAATCAGCACCCATCTCCAGTTCCTTCACCCTCTCCGGGAAGATGCTCGCGTTTCCACGTACGGCTCCGGCATAAATTCCGCCGATTCCATTGAGCGTCGGCGCCTGAATCGATGCCGGGTTGAAGTCAGCGAATGCCGCCGTCGTGAAGATGTCCTGCGTCGCATAAAGCGGCGGCTGCTGTCCACTCTCACCGTACGCGGCACGAAGCTTTCCAAAGCTCACGATCGACTCCGGAAGCTTGACGGCCTTCGTGAAGCTCCACGATGCCTGAGCGCCGGGATACCACGCCCGCTGGTTGTCGACACCGAACGCCGAGTTGCCGTCGTTGCGGATGCGCGCCTGGAGGAAGAGCTGGTCGTAGAGATCAACCGTTGCCTGACCGAAGTATCCTTCGATACGGCGACGCGTCTCTGCGTCGTTCGGAACTGTCCGCGCGACAGTGTTCGCAAGCTTGTACGGCCTCGGCGCAATCCACGTCTGGCCAACGACGTTGATCTGGCGGAAGTATGTCTCGTTCAGGTTCTGGCCAAGCGTGAAACTGGTCTTGATGCTGTTGCTCAAGTCCTTGGTCGCTGTCGCGTTCAGATTCGAGTCGATGATCCGATCGTAGAACTGCCAGCGCTCGATCTGACCGCCCGGCAGGCCGGACGCTGAACGGCCGAAAGCGTTCGTTCGGTCATCGCTCGCGTAGTCACCACCAAGTGTGTAGGTGACCTGAAGCCACGGCATCGCTTTCCAGTTCGCATTGATGTTGCCAAAGTAGCGACCCGTCTGCGCGGTCAGCTCGTTCTCGTTGATTGCATAGAACGGGTTGTCGAATCCGCGGTTCGTCGTGAACGCTGTCGGTCCTGGATTCGGGAAGCGCCACGACCGATGCAGACCGCTTGCGCTGTCGAGATACTGCTTTGCGTTAAACTCAGGCGGCTGTCTGAGCGCAGCGAGTCCGATTCCGTTGATAGCATTGCCGCGGTCGACTCCACCACTTCTCGTCTGGACGTAAGACGCGCTGGCGCCGACAGTGAAATTCTCGGCCAGCGAGTGGCCGGCATTTACGCGAAAGGTGTAGCGCTTGAGGAAATCGTTGTCCTGAACGATGAAGCCGTTGTGATCAAGGCTTCCCGCTGACAGGTAGAATGTCGTACGGTCTGACCCACCGGACATCGACAGTGTGTTGTCGAGGACGCGCCCGGTGCCGAAGACTTCCGCAGCGTGATCATACGTCGGAGTGCCAGCTGCGAGTGCTGGACCCCAGGAAAAGAAGCCCGACGCGATCGTGCAGTTGGTCGTAACGCATGCGGTCGAGTTGCCGTTGCTGCCAACGCCATACGTGCGCTGCGTCGGGAGCGTCGAGACAGGCTTGTCCTGCTGGTACGTTGACCGCAGCGAATACCTGACCTGGCCTGATTTTCCACGCTTCGTCGTGATCAGGATTGCGCCCGCGGATCCCGCGGCCGCTCCATAGATGGACGTTGCTGCCGCACCTTTAAGGATCTCGATCGACTCGATGTCCTCAGGATTGATGTCAGATGCCCGGTTCGTCATCGGTGCACCTGAGAGAATACCCGCGTTCTGTCCCGGACGCGTTGCGTTGTTTACCGGAACGCCGTCGACGATGATGACGGGCTGGCTGGCGCCAAACGTCTTCGCACCGCGGATCTGAATCGCGGTCGATGCCGTCGGATCACCGCTCGACTGGTTCGTGAGCACTCCCGGAACCTTTCCGGCAATTGCCTGGATCACGTTGCTCTCATTCGCCTTCTTGAGCGACTCACCACTAAGCGCCGCGCGGGCTGTGCCAAGGCGCTCGACAAGACTTTCAGTTCCGGCGCCGGTGACGACTACCTCGTCGAGCTTGAGGGGGTCAGGGGCAAGGCTGAAGTTCTGGACGAGGGCAGTACCCGGCCTGAGCGCGACGGTCACGGTCGCTGCGCGGAATCCAAGCTGGCGCGCGGTCAGCGCAACGCTCTGAGAAGCAGCGCGGCCGGCTGGAACAACGAGGCGGTAGTTGCCGTCGGTGTTCGCGTACACGACAATATTGAGCGTGCCAATACCGACGTTTGCAACTCTCAGTGGATCACCTGAGGTACTCGTAACCCTTCCGGTGATCGTCACCGGCTCCTGCGCCTGGGCAATCGCGGGGAGCAAGACAAAAGCCCCCACAGCAACTGTCCAGCGTACTGCTCGACTAACCAAGTTCTGTCCCATTCGTGCCTCCGAATGAAGAATTGTGCTATCGCCTGAGTGCGATAGCCGGTTTCCGGGGAGTTGTAAGCACTCCGCTAGAAACGCGTTGACAATGTGTTAGCGGGGATTGTGCTACGCAAGAAGCTTTATGACCGTTTGCTTACTCCGTCCCTGTCTGGGTGCAATTCGTCCCTTTTGTGGTTTCAAAGGCCGAAACGCTATCATAGAAAAGCTGCTCCGCCTATTCTTACTGGGTGTCCTTCGTTCATCTCCACTGCCACTCGGAATATTCCCTCCTCGACGGCGCCAACCGGATCGATAACCTGATCGGACGCGCGCTCGAGTTCGAGCAGCCCGCGCTCGCAATCACCGATCACGGCAACATGCACGGAGCGTGGGAGTTTCAGGAAAAGGCAAAAAAGGCAGGCATCCGCCCGATCGTGGGCATGGAGGCGTACGTCGCTCCAGGAGACCGTCGCCTCAAGGAACGGGAAGGAAACCGTAAGCCGTATTACCACCTCGTGCTGCTGGCGATGAACGAGGTCGGATACCGGAACCTCATGAAGCTCTCGTCGCTTGGATTCACCGAGGGCTTCTACTCGCGGCCACGCGTCGACCGCGAGCTCCTTGCACGGTACCGCGAGGGCCTGACTGTCTCGTCAGCGTGTATGGCAGGCGAAGTTGCGTCGCACCTGCTCACTGACAACTGGGATGCCGCTCGCGAGGCCGCCTCCTGGTACGCCAACACCTTCAAGGACTACTACCTCGAGGTTCAGGCCCACGGCACACCGGGCCAGGCAGAACTCAACAAGCGTGTCTTCAAGCTCGCCGATGAAATGGGCATCCCGCTCGTTGCAACGAACGATGCGCATTTTCTCCGGCCGCAGGACCACGCCGCGCACGACGTGCTGCTCTGCATCGGGCTCGGCAAGGACTACAATTCCCCCGACCGCAACCGCTACGACGAAGGACTGTACTTCAAGAACGTCGACGAAATCCGCGCAGTATTTCCGGATCGGCCCGATGTAATCGAAAACACACTTCGCATCGGCGAGGAAGCGAACATCTCGCTGTCGAAGCAGTACCAGGTCCCGGCATTCCCGCTTCCGCCGGGCGTCGCGACAGAGAACGATCTTCTCGTCAGGCTGGCGAACGAAGGCGCACACATGCGCTACGGGCTGGAACTGTCGGAAGAAGTGCGCGACAGGCTGACCTACGAGCTCGGCGTCATCACCAAGACCGGCTACGCCGGTTACTTCCTGATCGTCGCTGATTTTATCGCGGCAGCAAGAGCCAAGGATATTCCCGTCGGCCCGGGCCGCGGATCAGCAGCGGGCTCGCTCGTCGCTTACTGCCTTCGCATCACCGACGTCTGCCCGCTCAAGTTCGATCTCCTCTTTGAGCGCTTCCTGAATCCGGAGCGTGTGTCGATGCCCGACATCGACGTCGACTTCGACGATGAGCGACGCGGCGAGGTGATCGACTACGTTCGCGACAAGTACGGTCGGGACTCGGTCGGACAGATCATAACGTTCGGCACGCTGAAGTCACGCGCAGCCGTGAAGGATGTCGGGCGCACCCTTGGTTTCCTGCCGTCGGAGACCGATGCCCTCGCCAAGCTCATCCCGAACATGCCGAACTACTCTCTCACGGTGAGAGAGGCAATCGAAAAAGTCCCCGAGGTCGGCAAGCTATATAAGGAAGAGGAGCGCTACCGCGAGCTGCTCGATTTTGCGATTGAGCTCGAGGGACTTTCGCGGCACGCCGGAGTCCACGCGGCAGGCGTAGTCATCGCCCCGGGGCCAATCGACGAATACGTGCCGGTATGCACGCAGGGGTCACGCGGATCGGGTGCCGCGGAAGAGAACATCGTCGTCACGCAGTACGACATGAACTCGCTCGAGAAGGTCGGGATGCTGAAGATGGACTTCCTCGGCCTCACGACGCTCACGATCATCAAGGATACCCTCGCGTCAATCAAGGCTCGCACTGGAACGGCGCCCGACCTCGATACTCTTCCGCTCGAGGACGAGGCGACGTTCAAGATGCTGCGCGCAGGAAAGACCGCAGGCGTGTTCCAGTTCGAGTCAAGCCTTGCGACCGACATGGTCAAGAGCATGCGGGCCGACCGGTTCGACGATCTCGTCGCATCAAATGCCCTCATGCGCCCGGGGCCGCTCGACGCTGGGATGCACAAGGTCTACATCCGCCGCAAGAAGGGCGAAGAAGCGGTCAGCTACGCCCTGCCCGAGCTCGAGGAAATCCTGAGCACCACGTACGGCGTCATCACCTATCAGGAGCAGGTGATGCGCATTGCGCAGAAGCTCGCTGGCATATCGCTCGCAGAAGCAGACGTGCTGCGCAAAGCCGTCGGCAAGAAAGATCCGGAGCTGATCAGGGCCGAGCTCGGGAAGTTCGTCTCGAAGGCAATCGATCGTGGGTACGACCGCGCGATCATCGAGGAGATCGCGGCGCAGATCGAAACGTTCGGTCGGTACGGCTTCAACAAGTCGCACTCTGTTGCGTACTCGATCATCTCGTTTCACACCGCGTGGCTCAAGGCGCACTATCCCGCAGACTTCATGGCCGCCCTGCTCTCCGCTATGATCGGCGATACCGACAGTGTCGTGAAGTACATCAATGAAGCGCGCGAGATCGGGATCGACGTGTTGCCTCCGGACGTAAACGAGTCCGGATACAAGTTCACTGTCATCGGCGACAACAAGATCCGCTTCGGACTTGGCGGAATCAGAAATGTCGGAAGGTCGGCGATCGACTCATTCATAGTCGCAAAGAAGACAGCGCCGTTCGTCTCTCTTTTCGATCTCGCTGACCGCGTGGACCTGCGCGTCTGCAACAAGCGCGTATTCGAGGCTCTGATTCAGGCGGGGGCCCTCGATGCGCTGGGCGGGCACCGGGCGCAGTATATGACGGCGCTCGATTCAGCATTGCGGGAAGCCTCACTTCAGCAGGAAGAGATCGCATCGGGACAGGTGTCCCTCTTCGGGTCGCCGCAGGCAAACGGCAAATCAGAGCCACACGCGCCGCCGATGCTACCTAACGTCGCTCCGTGGACCGAGTCAGTGCGGCTCGCAAAAGAAAAAGAGATTCTCGGCTTTTATACGTCAGGCCATCCGCTCGAGCCGTTCACCACGGAGTGCGAACTGTTCGCAACTCATAAGGTCGCCGACCTCGGCAAATGGAACCCGGATCCCATGTCGCTGTGCATCGTCGTAACGGCGATAAAGAAACAGGTCAGCAAGCGCAGCGGGTCCGAGTTTGCACGCCTTACGATTGAGGATTTTTCGGGATCGGGCGAGGTGCTCGTTTTCCCGGAGAAGTGGTCTGCACTCTCGGAGCAGGTGAAGACAGATATCCCCATTCTTCTCAAGGGCGGCTACGCGCGGCGCGACCAGGATGCCGACAATCCATCGTTCGTCGCGGAGTCAGTGACGAAGCTGAGCGACCTGCGCGCGAATGGCCAGGTCATGATCGCCATCAGGCTGGTGAAGGACCCCGCGCGGAACCCTGGGACGATGAAGGAGCTGCGCGCAATCGTTGACGCATATCCGGGAACCGTGCCGCTGGAAGTCGATTACAGCGACGGCAACGGGTTGCGGGCGACTCTCCGTTCCCGCAGTTTGACCCTTGCCGTCAACAACACCGTGCTCAGCGAGCTGAGATCCCTTCTCGGCGATGAATCGGTGCGCCTGCAACGCGGGAGCAGATAGGTGGCCTCATCCACCCAGACGCTGGACTTCGAGAAACCGATCGTCGAGCTCGAGAAGCAGATCGACGAGTTGAGAAAGCTGGCCGAGGATCGACAGATGGACGTCGCCGGTGAGCTTGCTCCGCTCGAGAGGAAGCTGGTCGAGCTGAGAGAGGAGATCTACCGCAACCTGACGCCCTGGCAGCGAGTGCAGGTCGCGCGCAACCCTCGCCGGCCATTCACCTCAGAGCTGATCGACCTCGTCTTCACGGACTTCATCGAGCTTCACGGCGATCGCGCGTTTCGAGATGACCCGGCGATCATCGGAGGCTGGGCGCGCCTCGACGACGAGACCGTCATGGTCATGGGACAGCAGCGCGGGCGTGACACAAAGGAGTTGCTCAAGCGCAACTTCGGCATGCCTCATCCCGAAGGATATCGGAAGGCACTGCGCCTCATGAAGCTCGCAGAAAAATTTCACGTGCCTGTGGTAACCTTCATCGACACCATGGGAGCGTGGGCAGGCATCGGGGCGGAAGAGAGAGGGCAGTCAGAGGCTATCGCGAGAAACCTGCTCGAGATGAGCCAGCTGACGGTCCCTATCGTTGCCACTGTAATCGGCGAAGGTGGCTCCGGCGGCGCGCTTGCGCTGGGAGTCGCCGATCGCGTGCTCATGCTCGAGAATGCTGTGTACTCGGTGATATCGGTCGAAGGTTGTGCAACGATCCTCTGGAAGGATGGGAAGAGCCCGGAGATGCGCGAGAAGGCGGCTGCCGCCCTGCGCATAACCGCCCCTGACCTGTTCGAGCTGCGTGTCATTGACGAGATAGTGCCCGAGCCCCCCGGCGGAGCTCACACTGATCATGCGACGACGGCGAAGGTGCTCGGCGAAACACTGAACCGTCATCTGGAAGAGCTGCGAAAGCTCCGGCCCGAAAAACTCGTGCGCCGGCGGCGCCAGCGATTCCTTCGACTTGGGCAGTGGACTGAATAGTGGCCCACCTCGTTGAAGTCGAATTCAAGGGAAACCGGAGAGAGTTTTTTCTCTGGGACTATCCTGATCCGCCAGCCCTGAAGTCGGCCATCATCGTCGACGCAGATCGCGGTGAGGACCTGGGCATCGTGCATTCACTCGGCGAGCTTGCCGAGAAGCGAAATGGCGGGTGTGCTCATGGATGCGGTACTTCGGCGCCGACGCGGAAAGCGCTGCGCGTTGCAAACTCGCGCGACAAGGCGACGGCGGCCGAGCTCAAGACACAGAACGAAGAAGTGCGACGTAAAGCAACGGAGCGCGTGCGGGCCAACGGCCTCGCGATGAAACTCACCGATGCCGAGTGGCAGTGGGATCGCAAGAAGCTCACGTTTTATTTCACGGCTGAAAAGCGCGTCGATTTCAGGAATCTGGTGAGGGATCTCGCGTCACTGTTTCACACGAGAATCGAGCTCAAGCAGATTGGCGTGCGCGATGAAGCGAGGAGACTCGACGGTATTGGAAGGTGCGGGCGGCAGTATTGCTCTGCCTCGTGGCTGCCTGAGCTCCGCCCGGTAAACCTTGGAGTCGCGAAGGATCAGCGCCTGTCGTTGAACCCGGCGCAGATATCCGGAGCGTGCGGCCGGCTGATGTGTTGCCTGCGCTACGAGCACGAATTTTACGTGCAGAGCCGGAAGCGTTTTCCCAAGGAAGGAAAGGTCGTGGTAACCGGGAAGGGCGAGGAGAAAGTCCTGGCGATCGATATCTTCCGGGAGAGTCTGACCCTGCGCAACATCGAAGGCGAGACACGTGTTGTCGCTCTCGCAGATTTCAATCAGGACGTATCAGACGTTGCAAACGGTGTCGTGCCGGCCATGGATATCCCTGCCGACGATGATCCCGCTGAGGCGTACTATGACATATCGCCCGAGCTCAGGTACACGATCGAGCACGAGATATTGCCTGCACAGGATCCCATAGTGATAGAAGCGGAGCCGGCCGAGGCTGGTGTCGCACCTGGAGCCGATGATGGTGCAGGGGCCAGTGACAAGGACGATGCAGGTGTGAGGCGAAGACGCGGGCGTCGCGGCGGCCGCCGTGGGCGCGGTAGCGAGCCGGGAGAGAAGTAGACTTGGCTCGATTTTATCTCACAACTGCAATCGATTATGCGAATGGCGATCCGCACCTCGGCCATGCGTTTGAGAAAATCGGCGCTGATACGATCGCACGTTATCGGCGACTGCTTGGCGACGATGTCCACTTTCTCATCGGGATGGACGAGCACGGGCAGAAGGTTGCTGCCGAAGCCGCGGATCGCGGAGTCACACCTCAGGAACTCGTCGACGAAGTAGCGGGCCGGTTTCGGAGTGTCTGGGAACGGCTGTCCATCTCGTACGACCAGTTCGTTCGCACGACTGAGAGCAGCCATCGCGACGGTGTTCAGGCGCTGATCGAGAGGATTTTCGAGCACTCGCCCGACGACTTCTACGAAAGGGCGTACGAGGGGTGGTATTGCGTCGGCTGTGAGTCGTTCAAGCAGGACAATGAAATCCTGCAGGGGAAATGCGTGCTGCATACGACGCGGACGCTCGAGTGGGTTGCAGAGAAGAACTGGTTTTTCCGGCTTTCGGCATACAGCGACAGGCTCCGCGCTCTGCTGAGCGGCGATGATTTCCTCGGCCCGAAGAGCCGTCGGAACGAGATGCTCGCGCTTCTCGACCAGGGGCTGGAGGATATTTCAGCAAGCAGGTCTCGCTTCTCATGGGGCGTCCCCTTCCCTCGCCCCTCGAGCGACGGTGAGACGCAGACCACTTACGTTTGGTTCGACGCACTCCCAAACTACCTCACCGCGACTGGATACCCTGCTGCCGGCTACACCGAGCGGTGGCCGGCGGATCTGCACATTATCGGCAAGGATATTACCAGGTTTCACTCGATCATCTGGCCGGCGATGCTGATGGCAGCGCAACTGGATCTTCCGCGGCATGTATGGGCTCACGGATTCGTTCTGCTCGCGGGAGACAGGTTCAGCAAGTCAGCGGGCGTGAAGCTGGACATGGGGGAGGCGATCGACCGGTTCGGGGCCGACGCTTTCAGATATTTCCTGCTTCGTGAAGTGCCGTTCGATGCCGATGGAAATTTCGCATGGGAACGATTCGAAGAACGCTACAACTCCGAGTTGGCGAATGCGTTCGGCAACCTTGCGAGTCGGACGATCTCGATGATCGACAGGTACCGTGGGGGCGTGATTCCGGCGGGGCTCGACGATGCGACTGAGCAGGCGGATGCGGCGGATATTGCGGCTTACCATTCAGCCATGAACGGCGAGGACGGGTACCTTCTTCACGAAGCGCTCAAGGCAGTCTGGAGAACCGTCAGCAGGGCGAATGAATTCGTCGATCGCCAGGCGCCATGGAAACTCGCCGCCGATGATGCGATGGCTGCGGAACTTGACCGGACGTTAGGCTCGCTCGCTCGTCAGCTTGCCAGACAGTGCGTATGCATAGCGCCGTTCATGCCGCAGCGGGCCGAGGATCTGTGGAAGCGCCTTGGTGGGCCAGGGACTGTAGCGGATCAGCGATTCGATGCATTGCAGGATATCGATCCCGCAGGTTGGACCGTCACCAAGGGGCCTCCGCTATTCCCCAAGGAACAGAAGTAGTGTGACGTAGTAAATGGAGTAGTAAATGAAGTAGTTTGAAGCAGTAAATGAGGTTGTTGCCTTCTGTGTGCTCTGCGTGCTGCTCCCTGCGCCCTCTGCGTCCGGCGAAGCCGCTCTGCGTACTCTTTCACGAGGATTCACAAGGATGAAACAGAGACTGTTCCTCGCCGCATTTGGTGCGAGCGCGCTTGGATTACTGTCGGGATGCGCCAAGGCGACGCCGGTGGATGGGGCTCCCTCACCGAGCACGTCAGCGAACGCTTCGTCAGCGGCTGGCGCACGCTGGACAGCAAACATCCAGTCAGTGACGCAGAATCGCGGCGAAGTGACTGCCACGTCGCGTGACCGCAGCTATGGCTCGGCTGTGTGGACGCAGGGTGCTGCCGCATCGCTCACGAACATCAACGTCGTGTTCACCTACACCGGCCAGGAGCGCACGCTCGCGTGGGCGATCCTCCCGGGATCATGCGGAACGCCGGCGCTGCCGGTCCTGCCGATGTCGAACTTTGCGGAGCTGAACGTAGGTGGTGGCGGACGCGCGCAGGTAACGACGTCGCTGCCGCTCGAGCTTCCGGCGAATGGCACGTTCCACATCGATGTCTACCGTGACAGGCGCGGTGGCGCGGACGCTCTGATCGCGTGCGGGAACCTGCGCTACGCTGGCGGCTGATCCGTTCTGGTTGATGGACCGAAGCCCCGGGCGATAATCGTCCGGGGCTTTTTTTATCAGTTGCGACGTAGCAGGAAGCTCGAAGCTGGCCTGGCTGGATTGCTGAAGGCTCGCACTGTGAAAGTCGCGACGCCAGCTATACAGCAGTCAGCTAAGAAGCCTTCGGCTACGTCGCAACTGATAAAAGGAATAGGTGCCAGCGGCCAGCTTTGTCAGGCTCCAGCTTGGAGCCTGGCTTCGAGTAAGTGGAGGACCGGAACCATATCCGATCAACCGCCACCATGTGGCAAGGCGATAGGCTCCAAGCTGTCCGCTCACAAAGCTGGCCGCGGGCACCTGTTCCTTTGTTCAGTTGCGACGTAGCAGGAAGCTTCCTGGCTGACTGCTGTATAGCTGACAGCGCAAACATCGCAGTGCGAGCCTCAGCAGGCTGTAGCTCCCAATCGGGATAGGGGGTAGCGGCTGATCGCTGCTACTCCCCTCCCACACCACCGGACATGCGGGTCCGCATCCGGCGGTTCAAAGAGTTGAGGTAGTTGGGGCAAGCCGAGGGACTCCGAGCCGTTCGAAGTATGACCCCG
>JBBREF010000126.1:0-10691 GCA_038203205.1 Gemmatimonadales bacterium
TTCGCCGGCGGCTTGATGGCGGCATGGTATGTGGCGTGGGTGCTCGCCCGCACGCCGTCGCTCGACGTCGAGCGACTGACCGAGTGGGTCAATGGCTGTGCAATGCCAGCCGCATTTCACGTTTCGGCGAGAGTGATGAGATCAGAGCTCGGACTGGCGTTTCCACCCGAGGTGTTGGGACGCGTATCACCAGGCGATCGGCTCGGTGCCATCGAGAAGGTGCTATCGCAACGACTGTTCAGTGCAATGGAGCAGACGTCCGATATCAATTCCGTGACGAAGCATGGGCTTTTCCTCATGCTCCACTCGACGTGGAAGGGGCGAGCGCGTCATGCGGTGTCGATGTTCGGGCGGGACGAGCGTGAGTCGCGGCTTGCCGCTCGCGGCTTTGGTGGTGGACTGCGAAGCGAGATTCGCGAGTCGGCTCGGCAGTTTGCCAGTTACCGGCGGTCGCTCGCTGCCGTACAGGCTGAATCACGACTCGACACGGTAGCGAGGCTTTCGCAGATCTAGATCAGGTTACCCTGTCAGATCACTCTCACATCGCGATCACTTCCGCACGAATTTCTGCACACGCATGCCCCATGCATCGACGACATACACAGCATCATCGGGCCCCACTGCAATGTCGTGGCCGAGTTTGAATTGCCCATCATACGCTCCGAACCGGCCGAACGTCGCCTCGACTTTGCCTTCGAGCGAGAGACGAAACGCTCTTGATCTATCAGGCAGCATTCCGGGCTGGTCGCCACCGTCAACGACGTACGCTTTTTTACCTGGACCAATTGCGACACCGTAAGGACGACCCAGGTTTGCGCCTTTCCACTGCGAAACAAATCGGCCTTCCGCATCGAATACTTGAACGCGCGCGTTGCTGCGATCTGCCACGTACACGTTGCCTTCCTCATCCAGAGCGATTCCGTGAGGGAGATCGAACTGCCCCGGGCCGGAACCTCTGGTTCCCCACTGAGAAAGATATTCCCCGGCAGCCGAGAACTTTGCTACCCGTGTATTCGCGTATCCGTCACTGACGTAAAAACTGCCATCGGGAAGGACAGCGATGTCGGTCGGCAGGTTGAAATGCTGGGAGTCATTACCCGGAACTCCGGCCTGTCCCAGCGCGAGAATCCGTGTCCCATCGTGGGTGAATTTGTACACCTGGTGGCTGCCGACATCCGTAACCCACACATTGTCCTGCGCATCGACGGTCAAGCCATGGGGCATGATGAACGTCGTCTCTCCCCAGGTAGCGATCTGCCTTCCGGTGTTTGCTTCGAATACGGCAACGGTCGCCTGAGGAATGGGATCAGAGGGAAGAGTATCCGTCCACTCACGCCCTGCCCGGTGGAAAACGAAAACGTGGTTGTGTGAATCGACACCCACTCCAGTCGCTTGTCCGAGACCGTAGCCTTCCGGGAAGTCGGGCCACCCATGTACGACCGCGTAATCATGCGTCGTATCATTTCCCGGACCACTCGAGTCGGTCCCGGATGACGAACCCTGACAGGCGCTTAGCAATGCCACGAGTACGATAAAAGGCGTTCGACCCTGATTCATGTTCATATACACGGGTCCGGAGATGGAGAGGACTACGGCCTTCCCGAGGATACACGCTCGGCGATGATGAGTGGGACACCAACCGCATCGCGAACTGTGATAGTGGTGCGACCAGCAGCCTCAGTGAACCGCACCTCGCCGCCACGCGCAGTGTCGTTGGCGATGATCCGCCTCGCACGCGGTGTTGCGACCGGTGCGCCGCGCAGAATCGCCGCGAGGTCGCGTTCGATAGGACCAGACCTTTCGATGTTGTTGAGCACGATTACCGAGCGCTGTGTCTCCGGCATGCGCATGATGTACGCTGAGAAGCCCGGAAGGCCGCCGCCGTGCTCGTGCGTGCGGCCATTCACGCCCGTCTCAATAAACCAGCCGTAGCCGTAGCGCCCAATGCCCGGCGAGAAAATAGAGTCGAGCGAGGCTTGCTTCAGCGGCGTTTCGCCGTATAACGCCTGGTCCCACTTGTAAAGGTCGCGCGCGGTAGTGATCAAGCCGGCGTCGGCCTGCGGCGGCTCCATGAGTTGGTAATACGCGTTGTAATGGTCAACGCGGCTCAGACCATTGAAGAAGGCCACCGGATACGCACCCGGGCGGAAGCGGTAACCCTGCGCACGGTCAGGGATGAGGCGCTCGGAGCGGTCCTGCTCGCTTCTGGTCATGCCGAGTGGTTCGAGCATGCGAAGCCGGAGAAATTCGTCGTACGGCATGCCACTCCCCCGCTCAACGATGGTACCGAGCACGATATACGCGGTGTTGCTATAACGGAACTTGGTGCCGGGCTCGTGGTCGAGTGGTTTCAGCATCGCATCGCGCATGATCCGCAGCGGAGCGTGAGCCTGCGACATGTAGTCGGAGTACGCCTGGGTCGCATAGCCGTCGAACCACTCTTCGTAGTCCGATATGCCTGAGGTATGTCGGAGTAACTGGTGGATAGTCAGGGCGCGCCACGAGGACGGCAGACTGTCGACCCACATAGAGATCGAGTCGGCGATCGAAAGTTTTCCTTCCTCGGCAAGCATCATGACTGCCATGCCGGTGAACTGCTTGGTGATGGATGCGACGCGGAAGCGAGTGTTGGGTGTGTTGCGGACGCCCAACTCCATGTTGGCGAACCCATAAGCCGTATCGATCAGGACTTTCCCGCGCTCGGCGACAAGTACGCTCCCGTTGAGATGGCCCAATGACGCGGCTGCGGCGAGATACTCGCGCATCCGAGCGGGACGTTGGTCGTGCGGCGCGCTTTGTGAGTAGGCCGGAGATCCGCCAAATAAACAGCAAAGCACTACAACGCTCAGGCGCGTCATCAAATCCCCTTGCAGGTGGACTAACAACCGACGGGAACTATCTGTCTGAGACGTAACTTGTGTGCAAAGGGTTGCGTTAGTCCCTACTCATTCGACGATGTGCATAACAAGTCGCGCCTGGTGTCGCGCGAATAATGCGCTACTGGCTTGTATGTGCCTCGAGAAACCAGAGGCCTTTGTCGAGATCGCGCGAAATCGCAGTCAATAGATCAGCGGTATCTGCGTCTCCGAGCTCGTCGGTGTCGTCGATCCCCTTGCGTACAGCAGTTCCGGTTTGCGCAAATCGTTCGGCAAGCGCCTCTACGTAACCAAATTCGCCCGCCTGCTTAGACGGGAACTCCTCGAGTTCCGATGCCTGCGCCGCATTACGCACCGTACCCATCGCGAAGCCGCCGAGCGCGGTGATTCGCTCTGCCAGCGGATCAAGATGTCCATGGATGGCCTCCGCCAGCTCGTCGAAAAGTTTATGAAGGGTATAGAACGAATGCCCGCGCACGTTCCAGTGTGCCGTTTTCGTCTGTGAATGGAGGTCCGTGAGCTCCGCGAGCAGCCTGTTCATTATGGACACCGCGCTGGTGCGAGCATCCAACGAAAGATCATTTCGGGTATCAAACATGCTCGTGTGTATGGCAAAAACCTTACCGGCGAAAAGCGCCATCCGCCTGGGGAACGAGGCCGGGAGCTCGGACCATTGAGCTGACGAGTTCGAGCATCACCGCCGTGCCCTTGTTGATGCTCTCAATCGATATTCTTTCGTTGTTGCCGTGGGTGCCGCCGGCGGTGATGCGCTGGGAGAGAGTCAAGGCTGGCGATTTAGTTCCCCATATCCTGCTTGTCGAGCCTCGTCGCCAGTTCGCTCATGTACTTCTCGATGGTCGAGGCATGCCCGAAGACGTACTTCGACATGACGCGGTAGAGCGGGTTGTAGATCTCACCGTCCTCGGTGATTTGAAGCGTTGTTCCTGTCCCGCTGGGGGTCAACACAAAGGTCCATTTCCCGCCAAACGGTAATGTTGGATTGGCAATGCGGGTGACAAGCCGGTCGGGGGGGGTGAGCTCTTCCACCTCATAGAGGATTGACCCGTCATCGCCGGTTTCCCGGAATCGTGGTTTGCCGTTCGCGGCCGGCAGCAGTTCAACTTGCTTCACGCCGCTTCGCCATTTCGGAAAGTCGGCTGGCGCGGAGATCACGGCGAAGACACTCTCAGGCGCCGAGGCGAACGTCTGCTCTCGTGACACGCTATGCGACTCTGGCATGACGTAGCCGATCGCGAGCACCATCAGAATCAATCCCGCCAGTCCAGCCAGTAAGTAGAGCGCGATTTTCATGTATTCATCTCCTGTGAATGCTGAGCGTCGAGCTGCCAGTTGGTTAATGCACTATTCACTGTCGTCCGTTTTGGTCCGCAGATCAGCGGGGCGGGCTTAGGAATCGCGCGATCTCCTCTGCCAGCGCTCGGGGTCGTTCCGTGGAAATCATATGTCCCGCCCGCGGAATCGTCACGTGCTGGGCGCGCGGCAGGCGCCCGAGAATTGAATCGAGTTGCTGCCGCGAGCCTGTGATGTCGTTCTCCCCCACAATGAACAGCGCCGGAACACTCAGCCCGGCGAGCCTCTCTGACATGGGAGGCGTAAGCTGCTGTTGCGCGGCCGGATTCTGCAGCCAGATGGCAGAATTCTCGAGCACGACCGCGCGATACCGCTCACCATCGGCCCCGCGCGCCCGCGTGCCTTCCATCATGACGCTCTCCCACCATAGGGCCGAGGCCTTCGACGCGTCACGCGCGCGAAGCGCCTCGCCGATCGGCCGCATCCACTCTCGCGATGCCGTTACGCGAATGTCCGGGAGTCCGGGAGATACGAGAACGAGGCGCCGCACTATCTCCGGCCGTACCAGCGCGAGCTCGAGCGCTGCGTTGCTGCCCGCCGAGAGCCCGACAATATCCGCCCGGCGAATGCCGAGGTCGGCGAGCAGCCCAGACAGATCGTCAGATGCCAGGAACGGCTCGGCGGCGCGCGCCGACTTTCCATGCCCGCGAAGATCGTATCGAATGATGCGACGATCCTTCTCGAGGATTGCCGCTACTTCGTCCCACTCGCGGTGGTCGGTCTGGAAGCCATGAATCAATACGAGCGGTGCGCCGCTGCCCGAGACGACGTAATGAATCCCGCGAGAAGAGACTCCCGATGTCGCCGGCACCGGCGCGGGTGAATGACCGCGGCATGACGTGAACAGTAGCGCGATTGCGACGAGACCAGCCGGGATACGCATAGTTCTCACCCTAAATATCCATCCTCATTCGCGAGAGTGGCACTCGTATCCCTCCCGGCAGATCAAGCTCGAATCACTCGAGCCTCACGAATCCCGATGCAAGGTACAGCGGCTCAGTCGAATAGAAGCCTGCACTCAGCTCTCGCCCGGATTTGGCGATGAGTGCTTGAAGCGTTGGGATGTCGCTGATTTGAGCAAGTCTGAGATTGGGCATCTGTCACTTCGCACCTAACGTTCGAGCCAAGCGGCGACCAGCGGCCGGATATTCATTTGCTCCCCTTAGACCGCAGCCAAGCCTTCTGTCGGGCAGCGCGAGCCGCTTCGGCCGCACGTGATTTCTCATCGAGTATTACATCCGGTGCGCTGGATGCCATTACGGATGCATACCGTTCTATACTAAGCGGATCGAGACCGTCAAGGATTCGAGATGCCATCTGCGTTGTGCTATCCATAAGAGCACGCCAGACTTTGGCGCCGTGTGCCCGACTCGCGAGACGTGGAGCTCCGAAATAACCCGGCCACGAAGGAGATTGCGCTAAACTGACAAGACCGTCCATGGTGCTGTCAGCAGCATCAGGAGCTGTCAGATAACGTTCGCGTACAAGCTTGGGTTTCAAGAACCGAACTAGGCTCGTTTCGTCCATTCCCGAATGCACCGGCAGACCATCGAGTCGCCTTTCAGCAGACGACTTCGGCCCTTCGAGCGCAGAAAAAACAGGCATGAGGCCGGCAAGATGTACCATCCGACCGCCGAACTGCTCATGGAAATAGTCGCCAGCGTCATCGAGAGCGCGGCTATGATTGGGTGCTCCATGCAGATTGACAACGAACACCCAGCGGAACCCTTGAGTGCCAATTTCGTCTGCCAAATCCATGAACACATCGCGTAACGTCTCGAAACGCACGGTATACGTTCCTGGAAAACTGAAACGCCCGCCAATGTCGTTTGCACCACTGTTGCCAAGAGGAATCAATGGGAAGACCACTACCTTCCACCCCGAACGGGATGCTATCGACTTGGCGAGCGAATCAGTGAGCCGTTCGTTCAGGAATCCGTCGCTGAAAATCGGTAAATAAGGACCATGCTCTTCAAGGATGCCACCAGGAACAATGATCGCCGTTCTCGAGCGGTCCAGCTTAGCGAAGTCATTCGAGGTCATTTCGATCGCGCGAAGCGCTTGACCGCTCGCCGCAACCAATGGGAGTGCCGTGCAGCAGCATATCAACAGAACTAGTCGCCCCACCGTTCTCATGATTCTCTCCGTAGGTGTCATGGATGTGAGTACAGCATTGCGCGCCTGTTCCCTGAAAGCTCGTCCCGGCAGGCACTATGGGCCGACTTCAATCGCCACGATTGAGTGCAACAGCCGCCTTCACAAGTGCTTGAAATGCCTTCTCGTCGAGCGAGTCTTCCTGCCGCAAATCAATGGCACGACGGACTTTTCCTTCCAGGCTGGAGTTGAACAGACCCGATGGATCGCTCAGTGCGGCTCCCTTCGCGAAGGTTACCTTCACCTTGTCTTTGTAGGTCTCGCCGGTACAGATGAGTCCATGATCGGACCAGGTTGGAACGCCAGAGGGATTGGACGGCTTCTTCCATTTCGCTTCCTCAGTTGCCTGCGGCGCGGCTTTTTCTATCAGCGAACGCACTTTCGTAAGGCGCGCCGCCCGCCAGTCAGCCTTAGCGCCCGGGAATTTTTTTCGGTCTGTCATAGCCTTCACTCCATCTGAGGTCTACGGGCATTGCCACAGCATAACGGAACCGATTCCGTTCTCCGACTACAATAGAATAGCCTACGCGAGAATAGCCTACGCGCAAAGGTGATTTAGGGAGCAGGCGCTGCCACGCTCTCATTCTCCGCCTGTGGTCGCCGAGCGCATTTCTTATTGGCACCAGCTTGCAGTACTCGCCACCATGTGCATGGGGGACGATGGGAATGGCCCATTACCCAAGGAGATAACCGTTCCATGTTGAGTTTTACGATCGCACTGTTTGCGTCGCTGTGTGCACCCATTGCCTGCCCCGCGACAGTGGTCGCACACGCCGCGCATGTGGGCGCGTCCGATTCTCTACGCGCGACCTTCGAGGGGGGTCAGACATGGACAGACTTCTACGCCTCCGTCGATCGACGGCGTGATGTATGGGAGGGAAGCTGGACAAAAACGCAGATTCCTGACGCATTGCTTGGCCGGGCGAGCGCCGCGGGCAAGCTCCGCATCCTCGTAATCACCGAATACGGCTGCTCCGATTCTGCTAACTCGGTTCCGGCGCTCGCGCGGATCGTGAGCGGCCGCCCGGAAAAGGTATCAAATACGGCGACCCGCAGCCGTTCGCTTGAACGAATAGTTTGGCAAAGCGTATCAGACGCCGCTGCCGAGAGCATGCCGATCTAGCCGGAGCAGCTACCGGCCCCAGACGCCTGGATCGACGGGCACTTGACGGTGCCATACGAACAGAACACGCAGCAGTGGCCTGGACTGGGCTTGAGCAGTTCTTTGCAGCCCTCGCACTCATATAAGTATGTGCATGAGTCAGTCGGCATTGTTTCCGTCTTGGCATGACCGCACAGCGGGCACGTAATTGCTGACTCGAGATTTATGGAAACTTCCATTTGCGTACCAGTTGGGCCTGGAAAATATGACTGGGCCCAGTCATATCAACGCCGGAGTTCATCTCGGCTGCCGGTGAAGTTCGCTGCACGGCTTCATTGGACCGGAGCTCGCCCTAGCGCACGAGGGAGCACCTGATCGAAGAATCGCACCGCGTCGTCCGCAACGAGGCGATGCATCGCACCGCGGTCGACATGTGGCAGCTCGTTGCAGAGCTCCGTCCTCGCCCCCGCGATCAGAAGGATCAATGAGGCCAGTATCAAACGTGATTGTGTCATCGAGAAGGTTCCTCTACGCGCGCTAACGTCAAGTTGTGCTGTGGCCGTTCAAATAATTGCAGCGGCGGCCGCGCCGCCGCTACCGAAGCCGGCCAGCAGCACCAACTATCGTTATGCGACCTGAAGCGGATGAATGTGAGCGATCTCGCGCTTCAGGCCGCGGGCTGCATCCCACAGGTCAACGTTTCGCTGCAGGTTGAGCCAGAACTCGGGAGACGTCCCGAACAACTTACCGAGCCGGAGCGCCATCTCGGGGCTGACGGCGCGCCGTTCGCGCAGAAGCTCGTTGATGGACTGCCGAGAGACGCCGGCAGCCTCAGCCAGTGCCGTGACCGACAGGCCGTACTCCGGCAGGAAGTCCTCGCGCAGGATCTCGCCAGGATGGATTGGGCGCCGCTCGAGCGGCCGGGTGTTGGGAATGCTCATCGGAGGGTTCTCCAGCTAGTGATAATCACAGAACTCGACGTCGAACGCGTCGCCGTCCGCGAAGCGAAAGCAGATGCGCCATTGATCGTTGACCGAGATGGCGTGTTGTCCGGCGCGATCTCCTCGCAGCGCGTGGAGCCGGTTGCCGGGCGGAACGCGCAGGTCGGCGAGTTGGGCCGCGACGTGCACCGCTTCCAGCTTCCGCAGGGCACGGCGCGCGACGTCCGCGGGAACGCGTTTCGCCTTGCCGGTGCGAAAGAGTTCCTCGGTCTGCCGATCGGCGAAGGACTTGATCACTCCCGCAATGTCACGCGTCACGTGACGCGCGTCAATACCGGAGGTTCGCATAACTACATAATAGACAGCGAGAATATACGGCGGAGAGCAGACAAAGCGACTTGGACCCGCTGCCTTTATCCAGCCCAGTTTCCGGTGGTCATGCTCAAAAGTCTTGTCTCCCAACCACTTGGCGTTCAGCACGTGCGGCCTCATGCGCCAAGGCCGCGAGAAGCCTCACACACCCTTCGCCGAATCCAAGCCCCCCTATCCGCAGCTTAGATTTCACCGGCCATGAAGAACACCTATATAGTAGACGGCATCCGCACTCCGATCGGCAGCTTCACCGGCTCATTATCCCCGGTCCGGGCCGATGACCTCGCCGCCCACACCATCGCCGAGCTCATGCGGCGCAACCCCAGCGTGCCGCCGGACCAGATCGCAGACGTCGTACTCGGCTGCGCCAACCAGGCAGGCGAAGACAACCGCAACGTAGCCCGCATGGCCCTGCTCCTCGCCGGTCTACCCACTTCGGTACCTGGTGAAACCGTGAACCGATTGTGCGCTTCAGGAATGAACGCCGTCGTCAACGCGTCGCGCGCAGCCGCGAATGGAGATGGAGACCTTTTCATCGCGGGCGGGGTCGAGCAAATGACGCGGGCGCCATATGCGATGTCAAAGGCGCAGCAACCTTTTGCGCGCAACGTCGAGTTATTCGACACGAGCATCGGGTGGCGATTCGTCAACCCGAAGATGCGTGAAGCCTACGGAATCGACGCAATGGGCGAAACGGCGGAGAACGTTGCAGAGCAGTTCAAGGTATCGCGCGAGGATCAGGACATCTTCGCCTGCAATTCCCAAATGAAAGCTGCAGCAGCACGCAATGACGGACGCTTCGAAAGAGAGATTGCGCCCGTTACTCTGCCGGCAGACAAAAAGGCGAGAGAACCGAAAACGTTCGCGCACGACGAATTCATCCGCGCCGATTCGACTCTCGAGATTCTCGCAAAGCTGAAGCCTGCGTTTAGAGCCGGTGGATCTGTCACTGCCGGGAATTCATCTGGCATCAACGACGGCGCTGCCGCCCTGCTCATCGCGTCTGAGCAAGCAGTGGAGCGCCTCGGCCTCGATCCAATGGCACGAATCGTCTCGTCAGCAGCGGCGGGAGTCGATCCGCGAATAATGGGAATGGGCCCGGTGCCATCGTCACGCCTCGCGCTGGAAAGAGCAGGGCTGACGATGGACCAGATGGATGTGATCGAGCTCAACGAAGCGTTCGCCGCTCAGTCCCTTGCCTGCATGCGTGAGCTCGGGCTCAGCGATAACGATCCGCGCGTGAATCCGAACGGCGGAGCAATCGCGATTGGCCATCCCCTCGGGATGACGGGGGCACGCCTCCTTCTCACCGCAGCTTACGAGCTGAAGGAAACAGGCGGCAGATACGCGTTGTGCACGATGTGCGTGGGCGTCGGCCAGGGCATGGCGGCCATCATCGAACGGGTATGAACGCGTCAAATATCTACGAGTTCGACGGATTCATACCCGTCATTCACGAGTCAGCATACGTACACCCGAACGCCACGGTTACAGGCAACGTCATCATCGGGCGCGATGTATACATCGGACCCGGAGCAGCTATCCGCGGTGACTGGGGCGGCATCGTCATCGAGGACGGCTGCAACGTTCAGGAAAACTGCACCGTGCAGTTCTCCTGGACGTTGCAGCCGTCCTCGATGACGATGCCGCCCCAGTCACCGCGGATAGCTGCTCCCGGTCCGATGTATACGTCGCGCCCGATGATGACGTTCCCCGTAACCGTTGCGTTCGGGTGCACGTAGGCTGTTTCATGAATAACGGGTATGAAGCCGTCGAACTCGTAGATATTTGACGCGTTCATACCCGTTCGATGATGGCCGCCATGCCCTGGCCGACGCCCACGCACATCGTGCACAACGCGTATCTGCCGCCTGT
>JBBREF010000127.1:0-10635 GCA_038203205.1 Gemmatimonadales bacterium
TGCTCCTTGCGCCTGCGTAATGCTGGGAAGCACTGCCGTTGCGGCAACTATCAGGACGAAGCGACGAATTGTCATGGGTCTCGGATGGGTTTGCCTTGGTGCCGCACTCTTGGACCCATTCGGGAGGATGGAGGGTTTACCTGGCTCTTTCGGACTCTATTGCGGACTGCGGACGTATTGCGGAATACGGATTACGGACTGGATTGCGGACCGAGCATGAGGCGTAACTACACAGGGAAAGGAGGTTTCGGAGTTCGGGAGGTTCAGGAGTCTCCGGACGCGCGTGTCGGAGCGCGCGACGGCCTCTGACCCTACAACGGGATGCGTGGTCTGCTTTTGAACAAAAAACGGAAATAAGGTCGGTGGTGCATGGGGGTCGGATGGTGAGCCGGTTCGCCGGCAATACAGCCTCTGTAAACCTCCTGAACCTCCGAAACCTCCTTTCCCCCTGTAGTCCCGTCGTCGCTCGATGCGTCAGCGGCTTAGCGCGTAATCAATCGTAGAAACAACTCGCACGGTCTTGACTATCTGGCTCGCTTCAGTAATCCCATCAGCCTGATCCCGCGGGAGAATCTCGAAGATCCCCTGACTCGCCCGCCGTATGCCGCCGATGCCGCTCTTCGAATCCCGCGCAAACTGCTCGGCGGATTCACGCGCGCGGGCGGTAGCTTCGGCGATCATCTCCGGCTTGAGCTTGCTGAGGCCAGTGAATACGAACGTCGGGCCACCGTTGCCGTATTCCCCGCCTGATGAAAGTACAACACCGGCGTTAACGAGCTCCGACACCTTCTGGCTCGCCGCGCTGATCAAGCCGGGCTTCGTCGAACGCACGACAACGGTCTGACGGATAACGAAACGCGAGCCTGCTGTCGCGCCGCCGGAATACTGATTTGTCTGCGCGTCCATCACCGAGAAGTCCTGAAGTGTCGCCTGCGTCGCATCGATCTGCTGCGCAGTGAGAAACGCCCTGATCTTCTGCAAGCTTTGCTGAAGCTGCGCGTTGGCGGCTGCAAGGTCGTCGCTGGCAGCAACGATTCGCAGCGGCCAGATCGCCAGGTCGGCCTGGACCTCGCGCTCGGAAATCCCCTTTACCGTGACGTACCGGTCAGCAGCCCTGCCGCGCGCGAAACCGCCGCCAACAAACAAGCCCGCGAGCGCAAGTCCGACTGCAAGTATCGTCGGACGAATGAGGTCGCGGGCCATCGTGTCGAATCCTTTGTGAGAAGTGTGTTCCAGGTTTGACTACTTCCAGGCGGAGAGCTCTTCCTTGTAGATCGAGGTGAAATCGCTTTTCAGTGCGGCCACCTTTGGAGCATCGTTGAAGCGAATATAAGGCTCGTTGGGATGTTCGTTCGCGTAATTCTGATGGTAGTCTTCCGCCACTGTAAACGCTCGAAGCGACGACATCTTGGTGACTATGGGACGATTAAACACCTTTGCCTTGCCGAGCTGGTCGATGTACGCAGCCGCAATCTTTTTCTGTGATGCGTTCGTGAAAAAAATCTCTGACCGATAGTGCTCGCCGACGTCGGGTCCCTGCCGGTTCAGCTGCGTCGGATCGTGAGCCACAGCAAAGAGAACACGAAGCAGAGTCCCGTACGAAACCTTCGACGGATCGAAAACAATCCGGACGGATTCGGCGTGCCCGGTTCTTCCCGAGCTTACGTCTCCATAATTCGGCGATCGCTCAGCGCCACCCGTGTAACCCGAGACGGCAGATTTGACACCTACTACGTGCTGGTAGACCGCCTGGATTCCCCAGAAGCAGCCTCCCGCGAACACGGCCACCTCTTCGCCTGGCTTAGCGGCCAGGGCGTTGTCGACCACAGGCGCTGGCACTGCCGACGGTGCAGCCACAAGCGCCGAACCCGACGCGTTCCCGATAAACAACGCGGCACCGGCAACCACCGCAATTGTCCCCATCACCTTCGACATAGAACTCATCGCCTGCTCCGTTCAGGGTACATCTATATATACGCGCGTCGATCGCGTACGGATTGGTATCCCGGAGCGGGCCGGACGTTCCTTCGTGGCTGCCCCGGGATATCCCTTTTACACCGCGTCCGAGAGCGACGTGAAGTTGAAGTCACGGACCCGTAGAGACGGCATCACCTGCCCGGCCGCCGTCGGTTCCGCACGGCCGATTTCTTCGATCTTGTTGAGCATGAACAGCGGGCTCTCGTTCCACCGGAAGTTCTTGAGGCTGCGCGTAACCTTGCCATTCTCGATGAGGAATGTGCCATCGCGCGTCAGTCCCGTGAGCATGACAGTTCGGTTGTCGAGTGACCGAATGTAGAAAAAGTGAGTGACGAGAATTCCACGCTGCGTCCCGGCGATGAGATCGTCGACAGACTTGGTTCCACCAACCATCTTCAGGCCGCCCGGAAGCCCTCCGCCGCCGAAGCCACCGCCGCCGCCACCTGTTGGCTGCACGCCCTGCTTCTGTGCCCAGAATCTCGAGTAGGTCAACTGCTTGAGCACGCCCTTTTCGATCCACACACGACGCTGCAGCGGGAATCCTTCTCCATCGAAAGGCGACATCAACAGATCGCTGTCTGTCGGGTCCGAATAAAGCGTGACGCGCTCATCAGCGATTTTTTCGCCCACTTTTGTGCCGCCGCCGCGCTGTGAGAATGGGCTGCGCCCTTCATCGGCTGAGCGCCCATTAAATGCGCCGCCGAGCAGCGGGATGAGATCGGCAACGGCCTGCGGCTCGAGGACGACTGTGTACATGCCAGGCTCGATCGCGGTGGGATTTCGTGATGCGACGGCCTTTTGTGCCGCGCGCGCTCCGAGCGCCGCTGGATCGATCGCAGACCAGTTGCGCGCCCCGGCTGATGCCCATCCGGAGCCAGTGCCGTCAGGTGTGCGCACGGTGTTCGACAATTCGGCATCTGTAGAACGGTGATATGCGAACATGCCGCGGTTGTTGGCCAGTGCGCGCGCTGATGCGTTCGCCTCGAGGTAACCTGCTACGAATACCTCGCCCGCAGGCCGGCCGGTTTCGACTGCGCGGTCGATGACTCGCTTTGCGGCTACCGCGCGCGCGTCTCCACCGAGGTTTGCAGTGGTATCGATGAATCCGCGGACCGCAGAATATGTCTGCGCACCGAGCTCGGGCATTATCTCCGGATCCTCAGGGGAGAGTCGCGCAAGGCGCTCCGCCAGGTCAACAGTGCGCCTGAGTGACGCGTCCTCCAGAACATTCGTGGAGGCAGACGCGCGACGCTTCCCGATGGTGCTGACAACCGTGATCGTGGTGTCAGTGCTTTCGCCCGACGTCGTGATCTCACCACCGGCAAATCGCGTATTGCCCTGCCAGTCATTGTTGATGTTGACTCGTGTCTCGTCAGCCTTTGCCATTCCGAGGACGCGATCCGCAAGCGTGCGCGCCTGCTCCGCGGTCATGAGATTCTCCGCCGCGGCGGTGGCGCTGAAAAGTGAGCGGGGCCTCATGCGGTCCTCCCTGTGTTGACGATGTTGCATTCCTTGAACCGAGCGGGGACGCAACCGTGACTCACCGAGTTCGATTGGCCGGGTTGGCCCTTGCCATCACCGAATGATCCGCCCAGCCAGTAACTCTTCTCGCCGCCGATCATGTCCATCGAATTCCAGACGTCTGGAGTTCTGCTCTGGTACGCAACGTCCTTCAGCATTCCGGTGATTTTGCCATTCTTCACTTCGTAGTATGCCTGGCCGGAGAACTGGAAGTTGAAGCGCTGATGGTCGATCGACCATGAGCCGCGATTTTTTACGACGATGCCTTTTTCAGTCGCTGCAACGATGTCATCGAGATCGATATTCTGTTCGCCCGGCATGAGCGAGATGTTCGGCATGCGCTGGAACTGCACGGTCGACCACGAGTCAGCGAACGAGCAGCCGTGGGACTTGTTGACACCAGTCAGCGGCGCGATCCACGCCGCCTGTTCGCGCGTGGTCTGGTAATCCTTGAAGATTCCCTTGTCGACAATCATCCACTTCTCGGCAGGTACTCCTTCGTCGTCCCACATCGTGCGAGAAAGCGAATGTTCCTGCGTGCGATCAGCCTGCACGTTCATGAAGTCACGACCGTAGCGGAACTTGTTGAGGAACTTCTCGGGCGGCGCGATGAATGAAGTGCCGGCGTAGTTTGCTTCGTATCCCATTGCGCGATCAAGCTCAGTCGGGTGCCCGATCGACTCGTGAATCGTGAGCCAGAGGTTCGTCGGATCGAGGATCAGGTCGTACCGCCCGACTTCGACTGATTTCGCCGACAGCTTCTCTGCTGCGAGCGATGCCCACTTCTCAGCATTGCCCGGCATGTTAAGTGACTCGATGTACTCCCAGCCCGAGCCGCGCGGCGCGAGCTCTTCAGTGTATGACTGAAAATCGCCATCGCCGATCGCAGTTGCGGAGAACTGCGGCCCGACACGCACGTACGTCTGTGTGACGAGCGTACCATCCGTCGTTGCCAGCGTCTTCTCTTCGCGAAGCAGCTGCAGCCCGGAGTTGACGAACCGAATCTTCGGGACCTTGAGCGCCGCCTCGTTGGCGGCGAGCAGGAGTGCCACCTTCTCCTCGATCGGTACATCGACAGGGTCGCGACGAATCGGGGTGCGCCAAGTGCCTTTCACTGCGGCGACAGGCGCGAGTACCACGGGTCGCTTCTGGACGGCGCGGGCAGCCTTGGCGAGGCGCACTGCTTCCTGCGCGGCTCTGCCGATGCTCTCCTTCGTCATCGAGCTGGTCGAGGCAAAACCCCACGACCCGTCGACGATCGCGCGAATTCCGATTCCAAACGACTCGCTGTCATTTACACCGCTCACATTGCGTTCACGTGTGTTGATAGACTGACGGCGGTACCGCCCGATGCGTGCGTCCGCGTATGACGCTCCCGCCGCCTGCGCGGCGTTGAGGGCTTCCAGTGCGAGGTCGTCGACAATAGAGTCAGACGGCGGATTGGGGAGATAGCCCGACATGGGCTGGCCAAAAGCAGCTCTCGCTCCGGTTACAGCAGCGATTGCGGCCGAGGCTTTGACGAAGTCGCGACGATTTGTGGGCATGACCGTATGGTGGGAGACAGCTTACGGTACGAGGCGGTACCGTAAGCTGTCAATACGAACGGGCATTTTGGACGCGGATCAGGCGCATCAGCAGGTTGCGTTCAAGTTCTGCATCACTTGCGCGCGTCGGGTATGTGAGGTGTAACGCCGCGTCTTGCGTTACCCGTTTTGCGTGGTCCGTCACGCGTTGTCGTTTGGATTGGTAGAGTACAATCGAGAGCAAGCTGATCAACGACGAACGCTTGCAGCGAGTTGGTATAGTGGACTCTACCTGTCCAAACGGAAACGGTTCACTGACGACGCAAAACGGGAAACGCAAGACGCGGCGTTATAACTCACATCAGTGCTCTATCCTCAATCCTATCTGTAATCGCATGGGCGCGACTCTGCGTCTCGGCGCCCCGAAGACAGATGTCGGATCATTGGTAGTAGCATCGTTGAACGTGAGATTCCGCTCGATGATCGCCGCCGATCCAGTCGCATTGAACAGGTCACCGCTCACCACTGCATTGAAGCTGCCGGCGGTTATGCGCTTCTCGAGCCGCAGATCGACGTTGAGATTAGCCGGATACTTACGGCTGCCTCGCTCCTCAACGAGGATTGACTGTCCGATAATTCCGAGGAAGAGAGAGTCAGCAAGGATTCTTGCGTCCGAATCGTAGAAGCGGAACCTCGGTGTGATCCTGAACGACGGCGCGAAGTACTCGCCAAGAGTCATCGCTGCGAATACACCTCCGGTGAGTCCGCCCGGCAGACTGCCCGTCATCCAGCTCTTGAAATCGAACGCCGGTATGTTTGGAAGCCGGCCCTCGAAATTCGTACGCTCGTTACGGCGCACTCCCGGGCCTGCGGTGAAGTCTGCGCCAACAGTTCCAAATCCTGTCAGCCCGGCCACATTGCCCTGCAGGTTCGTGTAGCTGACCGATCCGAACCAACTGTAGTTCTCCTGCTCCGTGCGCACCGACGCAGTGAGCTGGTTCATCTTGCGGCGCGCGCCAGGAACTGTGGTAAGCACGATATCCGGATTAAACGTCAGCCTGTCGATGTCGGCGTACGTGTAACCCTTGGTCGGTGGAAGTGGGAACAGGTTGCTGCGGCGCGAAATCAGGTCCTGACGCAGGAAGAAGTTGGAGACCCAGATGGTATCGAGAACGAGCGGTCGGGCATCGGTGTCGAGCACCGCGGAAAAGAAGATGCGATCCCTGACAGTGATGCCGGTAATCGGACTGTAGTTCTGGTCACGATTCCTGTCGACGAGTCCGACGATGTCCTTGTTCACCCTGTTCGTGAAGGAGATCTCGGCCTTCCACCTTGGACCAAAGCGCTTCTCCAGCGAAAGCACCGCCTGCTCGACATAAGGCTGGCGATAGTTCTCGACAGGACCCGCCTCGTTGAGGATAGTCTCGACAAACGTCGGCGAGAATCCAGTGAACGTTCCGATGTTTGCGTCGCGCTCCGCAGGCGTGTAAACCCTGCGAGAGTCCGTCAGGGGTGGCCCCTGGAAATAAAAGCGTTCGTTCTCGTACGCGTTTGCACCTTCGGCGCGATCGAAAAAGAGCGCACTCATCGCCTGATGATACCAGCCCCAGTGCGCTTTCAGGACGAAGTCATTTTTTCCCGTCACATCCCAGATCATTCCGATTCGCGGATCCACGGCCTGGTGCCGCGCTGCGAGGAACCGCTCAGAGCTGCCGTCTGCCGGTGTCAGCCAGCCGCTCCACCGCCCGTAGCGCAAGCCGGGCGTGAACGTCAGGTTCGGAACGAAGTTGAGATAGTCCTGTACATAAAGCGCAACGTCCTCGACCTCTGCATCGATGTGAATGCTGCCGCCCCACTCGCTGGCCGCGTCGAGCCACGTATCCGCGCGGGCGGGATTAACCGTACGCGTTGTTGGATCCAGATACGGCTGCCAGGTCATGCCGCCATTGCGTGTGCGGTCCTTCTCCCACGTGCCTCTCGTCAACTCCGCCCCGACAACGAGGCGGTTCGAGCCGCCAGGGAGATTGTCCAGTCTCGACCACGAAACATTCCCCCCTATGCTCGCAGGTTTCACACGGTCGCTGAACACCGCGTTCTGGAATACCGGCTGACGGCCTGGTGTGAATATCTGGACACCGGGGACATTGTCTCCTTCGTATCCAAGACGTGTTTCCTTAGACTGAAATCCTGCCAGACGTGCGTCGAACGTCGACGTCACTCCCGAGCGCGACCATCCGAGCTCGTAGAAGGTGGTCGGCGATCGCACGCGGAGAGCGGTCGCAGGATCGTTGAGCCCGTTGAGCTCCGCGTTTTCGACTCTGGCGTCAGTATGGCCGACGAGCGCGTCGATGCGATCGAACGGCCCGGGACGAAGAGTGAGCTTGCCGATCCCGCGCAGGTCGCGAAACTCCTGCTCAACCGGCCGCACGTCGTCTACTTCAGGTGTAAACAAGTCGGGGACCTGTACACGACGATCGATCACAGCGCCGCCAAGGAAGTAGAAGAGCCGGTCGCGAATGATCGGGCCCGCCATGTCAGCGCTGTACTCACGACGCAGCGACTGCTCCGCTCCCTCTTCATTCGGCGAAATGTTGCTCGCCGTCGTCGACGGAGCGATCAGGTTCGTTCTGATCGCGGCCTTCCATGCGTTGGTGCCCGTACGGGTAACTGCGTTGATGATGCCGCCCTGAAATCCACCGTATTCTGCGCCCGACCCCAGTCCGCGTACTTCGAGCGCCTCAATCCAGTCGATGCTGGGCGAAAGAAACTCCCCGCCAGTCCCTGGATGATTGATTGAGACGCCATCGATCTGGTAGTTGTTGGCGGCGTCGCCCGCGCCTCCCCAGACGAAGCCCTTTTTCGATCCGGGGACGAGGTCGACAAGTGACGCTGCATCGCGGCCCATCGGGACGAGAGCGACCTCCGCGACCGCGATACGCTGCGCAAGCTCGCTCGTTGTCGCGTCGATGGTGGTTGGTGTGACACGGATCTCCACCGTTGAGAGCTGCGTCGGCGACGCTGTCAAAGTGACTCGCACTTCCGAAGTCCGCCCTGCGATTACGCGAAGGGAAGGAAGTGTTGCTTCGCGGAACCCGATTCTTCTCGCGACGATGCGGTACAAGCCCGGATCGAGGGATGAAAGCTGAAAGGCCCCATTGGACCCGCTTGTTGCGGCCTGAGGTTGCGAGCCATCGGGTCGGCTGATGACGATAGTTGCATCGCTGACGGTGGCTCCCGCCTCGCTGACGACGATGCCAGCGACGGCACCGGTCTGCGCCCTTTGAGCGGCAGCCGGCGACGATGTGAGCAGGGAACACGCAGATGCGATCAACAGGGTCCAGCCAACTGACAAGGTGTGGCTCATGAAGGTCTCCTGGAACAGGTATAGTTCCGCCGGCGGGCGGAGTTCGTGTACCGCAGGCCAACGTATGTGTGGCGCGACTCAGGCACAATATTCGGGGCTTGCTGAGGCGGCTGTGCCCGAGGGAGTTTGTAAGCAAGTGGCAAAGGGCTGGCGGCTTCATACATGCGTCAATAAAGTCCTGTCCCAGCGGCCGGTTCCAACAGCAAGACCGGTGGCATCCCCTTGGAGAATTTCTGAATGAATGCGAATATTTTCGTTAAGACCGTCTCGCTTGGCTTTGTCTTCGCGCTGGCGGCGTGCGACACTGCAGCAACGGGTTCCGCTGATTCGACAGCGGCTGCCTCAGGCTCGAGTGACATGCAGCGGCGCATGGCGACGTACACATCGGTAACCCTTGCTGCCGATACATCAGCACTCACGCCGCGGGAGCGGCAGATGATCCCGCTTCTGATAGAAGCGGCGCGTGCGATGAACCCGGTCTACTGGTCACAAGCCTGGGGTTCACGCGACTCGCTTGTCGCGCAGGTCACGGATCCGACGGTACGGCAGTTCATCGACATCAACTACGGGCCGTACGATCGCCTCGACAACTATGCTGCATTCGTGCCTGAGGTTGGATCGCGGCCACCGGGAGCGAATCTCTATCCGCAGGACATCACCAAGGAAGAGTTCGAGGCCGAACTGGCGAAGGGTCCGGCGGCTCGCGCTGATTCGCTCAGGAGCCTGTACACTCTCGTGCGGCGTGACGCTGACCGGAGACTCTACGCCGTTCCTTATCATGTTGCTTACAAGGCGCAGAATGACATCGCAGCCGCAAAATTACGCGAAGCGGCGAAGCTCGCAGACGACGCGGGCCTCAAGCGGTACCTCGAGCTGCGCGCTGAAGCGTTGCTGAACGATGACTATCAGGCGAGCGACCTGGCGTGGATGGACATGAAGACCAACGCCATCGACATCATCATCGGGCCGATCGAGACGTACGAGGACGAGCTGTTCGGATACAAGGCTGCGAACGAAGCGTACGTGCTCGTGAAGGACAAGGCATGGAGCCAGCGCCTGTCACGTTACGCCGCGCTCCTGCCGCAGCTTCAGCGCGGAATCCCAGTCCCAGACAAATACAAGCGCGAGTCTCCGGGAACTGACTCGGACCTCAACGCGTACGACGCCATCTTCTATGCGGGTCAGGCAAACGCCGGGTCGAAGACGATTGCGATCAACCTTCCGAACGACGAGGAAGTGCAGCTCAAGAAGGGAACACGCAGGCTGCAGCTCAAGAACGTGATGCAGGCGAAGTTCGACAAGATCCTCATGCCCATAGCCACCGAGCTCGTTGCTGACGATCAGCTGGCACTCGTCAACTTCGATGCTTTCTTCAACAACGTGATGTTCCACGAAGTCGCGCACGGACTCGGAATCAAGAACACCGTCAACGGAAAAGGCGCGGTGCGTACGGCGCTCAAGGAGCGCGCGAGTGCGCTGGAGGAAGGGAAGGCGGACATCCTTGGTCTCTACATGATTCAGAAGCTGAGCGAGACAGGCGAGCTGCAGGGAGCCAACATGCAGAGCAACTACGTCACGTTCCTCGCTAGCCTCTTCAGGTCGATTCGTTTCGGCGGTGCATCAGCGCATGGCAGGGCAAACATTGCTGCGTTCAACTACCTGCTCGAGCAGGGCGCATTCGCGCGAGACTCGGCCTCGGGAAAATTCCGCGTTGATTTTCCGAAGTTCCAGACCGGCATGAACAGCCTGGCCTCGAAGATCCTCACGATGCAGGGCGATGGCGACTATGACGCGGTTGGTGTTTTCCAGGAGCAATACGGAACTGTGTCGCCAATCCTGAAGCAGGATCTTGATGCGCTTGGCACGAAAGCGATCCCGGTTGACCTCATTTTCAACCAGGGCCAATAGGAAGAATCGGTGAGTTCTTGCTGAGACTGCGAAAGTGCGGAACTGCGGAACTGCAACTGCCGGAAAGGAGTGGGGTGAGCGGTCGCGAGGGGCGTGAGTTTTCGCCCCGCAGGGAACGGGATGGTCCCGCCTGCAGGCAGTCTCTCATTTATTGGTTGACGACGGAACGACGTCGCCCGCCTCTGTGGTTTTTCCGCAGGTACCCAACAAGAAAGGCGCTGGCCAGCGGGCCGGTGCGCGTCACGCGAGAGAGAACTCACGTAACTCAGTAGTTCTCACCCCACTCCCACTTTAGTTCTGGTTTATGGGCCGTGTGGCAAAGGCGGAACTGCAACTGCCGGA
>JBBREF010000128.1:0-10213 GCA_038203205.1 Gemmatimonadales bacterium
GTACGCTCTATGATCTATCTCGGAATGGATGTGCACAAGGAGTCCATCACCATCGCGGTGCTGCCCGAGGGAGCTAAGACACCGGTTCGACTCGACCGTTTACCAAACGATCTGCCTAAGTTGAAGAAATGGCTGGAGCGAGTTTCGCGAGACGGAGAGATTCGCGCATGCTACGAAGCGAGTGGCGCGGGTTATGTGATTCACCGTGCGATGAAAGAGTGGGGTTACGAGTGCGAAGTCATCGCCCCCTCGCTCATTCCGAAACGGCCGGGTGTCCAGCGAAAGCACGACAAGAGGGACGCCGCCGACCTCGCTCGCTTCTATCGAGCGGGTGAGCTCACTACGGTGCGGATTCCGAGTGAGAGCGATGAGCGGGTACGTGACGTCGTCCGTTGCAGGGAGACGTTCCAGAAGGAGATTCTCAAGTCGCGCCACTACATCCTCAAGTTCCTGGCCCGCCGCGGGTTCGTCTTTCGGGAAGGCACCAACTGGTGCAGTCCGCATCTCAAGTGGCTATTGCATCTGACCGCCGAAAACAGCCCGCTCGAGCAGCACGACCGTCTGATCTTCCGCGAATATCACGCATTACTGCTTTACAAGCTCGATCGGCGTGACGAGCTGGACCGTCAGATCGAGCGACTGGCGCTTCTTCCCCACATCGCGCCGATGGTCGAGCGCCTTCAGTGCTTCCGCGGCATCTAGCTTCATTCGGCGATGGTACTGGCGACGGAGATCGTCGACTGGCGGCGCTTCGAACGTCCCGGCCAACTCGCATGCTATCTGGGCCTAGTGTCGAGGGAAGATTCCAGCGGCGATCGCACTCGACTCGGCTCAATCACCAAGGCCGGCAACAGTCACTGCCGACACGTGCTCGTGCAGGCGGCGTGGAGCTATCGGCATCGGCCGCAGACCGGCGTCGATCTCAAGCGGCGACAGCAGGGACAAAATCCAGGTGTGATCGTACATGCGTGGAAAGCTCAGCAGCGACTGCACCAGCGATTCAATCATCTATCGTATCGGAAACGACCCCAGATCGCTGTCGTCGCGGTCGCTCGCGAGCTCGTCGGATTTCTGTGGGCTGTTATGCAGGATGTTGTGCCAGTTGAACACCAGGCAGCTTGAATGCAGCATGAACGTGGTTGTGGTCCGGCGCGTGGCGTCGAGGCTCGATGTGCGAGCACTCTCGATGTAGTTATGCGGCCCGCGCAGTCCTCAGTAGCGGGATCCCCGAGTCTAGAATGAGCCAGCTCCCGACGAATCCAATTCTTGCCGCACTGCCGGGCCATCTCGGTAATCGGCGCATATCAGCAGGATTAACCGTCGATGCTGCCTCGCGCCCACGCCGTACCATGACCACCCCAAATGCAACGACCCTAACCAACTCTTGACATCAGCCCAGTCATATCAACTACATGTTAGATGGCCGGGTGGTATGTCGATCGGCGAGACTCGAATTGAGAAACCGGTCATGGTATCGGTAGCACGAAGGCATGCTGGTAGCAAATGTCCCTGTCGGGGACGTAATCACCTTCGAGACGAAACGGAGACGCTGAGCGTGTGGAGCGCAGCGAGATCCCCGAACCATCCTTGATGTCACCGATGATGTTGTTGTCGATACGTACGGTGACCTGCGGCGGCCGGTGTTAGGGCTCTTCAGCTAGAGGATTGCCGGAGGCGTCTTTTGACGGCGCTCGTCTTGCCTTGTTTCGGACATCATGAACGCGACCGTGTGGTTCATCGTTGTAGGCGGGCTGTTTGTTTTCATGGCAGTCAGCGGCTCACTGCTGCGACGGCTCCCGTTGTCGACCGCCATCATCTACCTCGCGGTAGGATTTCTCCTGGATCCCGCGGGGCTGGCGTGGTCGAACATCGAACCGCTCGAATCGGCCCCGCTCCTCGAGCGCATCACAGAAATCGCCGTCCTGATCTCGCTTTTCACGGCTGGTCTCAAGCTCAACGTTCCGTGGTCGTCGGAGCGGCGATGGGCAACACCGCTGAAGCTCGCGACGATCTCCATGACGCTAACCATCGCCGGCGTTACCGCCGCGGGAGTTTTCGGACTCGGTCTTCCACTGGGGGCCGCAGTCCTGCTTGGGGCAATTCTCGCCCCGACGGACCCCGTGCTTGCATCTGACGTTCAGCTCGCGAGCCCGCAGGATCGCGACCGGCTTCGCTTCGCCCTTACCGGCGAAGCCGGGCTCAACGATGGAACAGCGTTCCCATTCGTCATGCTCGGATTGGGTCTTCTTGGAGTTCATGACCTTGGCGACAATGGGTGGAGATGGATCGCCATCGACGTTGTGTGGGCGGTCGGCATTGGGCTCGGTACGGGGTGGCTTCTCGGCCTCATCGTCGGGCGTTTTGTTCTGTATCTCAGGCGGGAGCGACTCGAGGCCGTGGGCCTCGATGACCTGCTGGCCCTCGGCCTCATCGCTCTCTCATATGGTATCGCGCTGCTCTGTCACGGCTACGGTTTTCTTGCCGTGTTTGCCGCTGGTCTGGGCTTGCGCCGCGTGGAGAGGCGGGCGACGGAAAGTGCGCTGGCGGATCGCGGCGATTCCGAGGCAGAGGTGCCTGCCGACCTGAGAGCGAGTGCCGCCCTTGGAAAACTCGAGGAGATCGCAACGCAGCCGGCCACCGCACCAGCCTACATGGCGCAAGCTGCACTTGGCTTCACTGAGCAGCTGGAGCGGATCGCCGAAGCCGTCGTTGTGCTGATACTCGGCGGCATGTTGTCGTTCAGGTATCTGTCGGCCGACTCCCTGTGGTTCGTAGCGCTGCTGTTCCTCGTGATCCGACCACTGTCGGTGTTGCTCGGCGCACCGATGGGTAACGCATCGCGGCTTCAGCGGCCGCTGGTAATGTGGTTCGGAATACGAGGGGTGGGGTCACTCTTCTACCTCATGTACGCGATTAACCACGGAATCCCTCCGATGCTCGCCGAGCGACTCACCGCGCTTACGATCACGGTGGTGGCATCATCGATCATCGTGCACGGGATTTCAGTCACGCCGCTCATGCAGCGGTACGGCCGCCGCCAGAGGATCAACGGGTAGGGGACTGTCCGAGTTCCAAGCGAATCATGCGAATAGCCAGCGAAGCCACTTCTTGAAACGATTGTCAGCGTAAGCGAGCGTTAGTTGTTAGATGTTCCTTCGTCGCTTGCGCCAGCCGAGCACGAAAGCGAGGAGCACGATGCCACATGCGCCCGCGATGAGCACCGGCATCACGGTGCGGATCTCGGTGGGGATGGCGAGTACGTCCGGCAGACCGGTTTGCCAGAACACCCACTCGCCGCCGAGATCCGACGCGAGGGATTTGCTCCCCGTCGCTAGAACGATGATCGCGTCACCTGTACTCGGATTGATCCGAACCGTTGCGCCGATCGCCGGGTCGTTGACGCCGTCATGACCAAACACGACCCCGCCATCATCCGTTGGCGCGTAGAGGACAGTGCCCAACCCCCAGATGTCGACTCCCATCGACCTTGCCTGGCCGGTGCGCATAGTGTCCAGCGTCGCCTTGGCGAGCGGGCGACCCTCCATCTGTTGCAGCTGCGCAAGCACCCACCTGACCATGTCGCTTGCCGACGTGGTGAATCCCGTCGCAGCTTTTGAGGCGTATCTGACGACTTGGGTCGGCTGGCCGGTAACATCGTACGACTTTGCCGAGTTCGTTATCGCAGCGAGGTCAGCATAGCCGGAACGCAACATGCCGAGCGGCTGCAGAATCTCTCGAGTGACAAATGTCTCGAAGGGCTCTCCCGAGACTTCCTCGACCAGCAGTTCGAGCAGCAGGTAGCCACCGCCCGAATATCGGAACTCGGAGCCGGGCTCGATCCCGACCGTGACAGCTGCCGCGGGCTGGCCGGTGGATGCCCGAGGAGCGGCCAGTTCCTCGTCCAATGTCGGCAGAGCCTCATCACGTCGGTAATCGCCGAAGCCCAGCCCGTCGGTGAGTCCGGCCGTGTGACTCAGAAGTCGCCGCGTTGTGACCTCGCGCGAACTGAACGCGCTTGCCGGAAGGTGCCATCTCGTGAGATAGGTTTCGACGGGCCGGTCGAGGTCGAGCTTGCCTTGTTCAACAAGCTTCATCACAGCATGTGCGGCGATCCATTTGCTCAGGGACGCCGTGGCGAAGACAGTGTTCCCATCGATGGCGTCGGCGTTTGCGGAGTAGTACTCGGCCCCGACCGCGCCGTTATCGATCAAGATTAGAGCTGTATTGGCTCGATTGCCCGCGTTTATGAGAGGGACGGCCGCTTGCAAGAAGGCGCGCGGATCATCCGAGGGCGTGATCGGCCGCCGCCACCAGCCAAACAGGGTGCCAGCGAGAAGCACAGCGGACCAGACCACGACCAGCAGCAGCGTCACTCCAGCGCGTTTCACCATTAGATCGTTTGCAGTATCAGCGTGTGTAGATGGGCGTCGTGGATGAAATCGAGAACCCGACCCGCTTGGATTGAAGGTGAGCCTTACGTGCGGCCCAGAGCCTGACCGTAGCATTTAGCAGCGCCCAAGAACCGACCATGTAGAGCCGAGTGCCAGACTTTTCGAACGTAGGTAACGGCCAGACTACTAACCATACCGTCAGTATGAGCGCCATCACAGCCGCGCCGCGAAGGAATTCACTGAACCAAAAGCTACCAGGCCCGTTGGCAGCCAGGTCGCGTTCAGTGTCGGAGGTCGGAACCAGTCGGTCGAGGAACATAAGACGATTTCACAAAAGCTTGGGAGCCATCAACTACATATTTATGCGGCTTATACGGCGGATCGTGATCCTCAATCCAGAATCTCGACGTTGGCATACTGCTGAGTGGCGCGCTCGAAGAGCCACAGCGAAACCCCGGCAGCCAATTGCTTGTGCGGAGCCTCATCGACAAGGAACTGAACGCGCGCGATGGAGGGATTGCCTTGAGTGAGGGGTGGACTGTTGAACTCGTAGCTGAGACTCCAGCCCTCATCGAGCTTCGAACTCGTCCCAGACAGCCAAGCCGGATCGATTCCGCGGGAAACCTCCGGAAGGCCTAGTCGCTCCTGTTCACTCGACCAGTGAATCAACGCGCGGTGGCTCTTCTTCCGGCGAATCCAATCGATGTACGCTATCTCGGTGCGACGGCTGTAACGGCTCGATCGCAAACGTGCGCGAACACGTTTCGAGAAACCTGAAGCTTCGATCAGGTGCCGCCTCGCGCCCCAGATGCTCCAATGGAATTGGCAGGTATACGTCGGCCATTCCGAACGCTGTCACCGCAAACAGAAAAGGCCGCGCCAAATTCGCGCGGCCCAAACCGATTGAGCGCCAAAAGCTATCCCCGCACCAGCGCCTTGTACTTGATCCTGTGCGGCTGATCCGCATCCGCGCCCTTCCGCTTCTTCAGATCCTCGATGTACGCCTGGTAATTCCCCTCGAACCAGACCGTCTCCGAATCCCCCTCAAACGCCAAAATGTGCGTCGCAATACGATCCAGAAACCACCGATCGTGCGAGATCACTACTGCGCATCCCGAGAAATCCAGCAACGCATCTTCCAAAGCACGCAAGGTATCAACATCCAGATCGTTCGTCGGCTCATCCAACAGAAGAAGATTCCCACCCTTCTTCAACAGCTTCGCTAAATGCAGCCGATTCCGCTCACCACCTGAAAGCTTCGACACCTGCTTCTGCTGATCAGCACCCTTGAAGTTGAAGCTCGACAGATATCCCCGCGCATTGATCTCGCGCTTCCCCACCTGAATCACGTCAGACCCGCCCGACACTTCATCGTAAACAGTCTTCGCACTGTCGAGCTCACGCCCCTGATCCACATACGCGAGCTGCACGGTCTCACCAACCTTCAGCGTTCCTGAATCCGGCGTCTCCTCACCAACGATCATCCGGAACAGTGTCGTCTTACCAGCACCGTTCGGCCCGATCACCCCGACAATCCCGCCACGCGGCAACGCGAACGTCAGCGAATCGAACAACACCTTGTCGCCGTACGCCTTCGCCAGCTTCGACGCAATCACCACATCATTGCCGAGCCGGGGAGCAGGCGGAATCACGATCTCATTCTGCGCGATCTTCTCATCCTGCTTCTCACTCACGAGCTCTTCATAACTCTGCAGACGAGCCTTCGACTTCGATTGACGCGCACGCGGCGACATCCGTACCCACTCGAGCTCGTGCTCGAGAGTCCTCTGCCGAGCGGACTGTTGCTTCTCCTCAGTCGCGAGCCGGTTCTTCTTTTGCTCGAGCCACGACGTGTAGTTGCCTTCATATGGTATACCGGCACCACGGTCGAGCTCGAGAATCCACTTCGCCACATTGTCCAGGAAATACCGGTCGTGCGTAACAGCGACGACGGTCCCCGGAAACTCAGCGAGATACCTCTCGAGCCACGCAACAGACTCAGCATCAAGATGGTTCGTCGGCTCGTCGAGCAGCAGCATATCGGGCTCTTCCAGCAGAGTCCTGCACAAGGCAACACGCCTCTGCTCACCACCCGACAACGTCGACACATCAGCATCCGCAGGCGGCAATCTCAACGCGTCCATCGCAATCTCGATCTTCCGGTCCAGCTCCCACAGGTTGTGCGCATCGATCTGCTCCTGCACCCGCCCCTGCTTCGCCAGCAACTTGTCCATCTCGTCATCACTCATCGGCTCGGCGAACTTCATCGAGATCTCCTCGAACTGCTTCAACAACGCCCGCTGAGGTCCGACTGCATCCTCGACGTTGCCGAGCACGTCCTTGGTGGGATCGAGCTGGGGAACCTGCGAGAGGAATCCGATCTTCGTCCCCTCGTGCGCCCACGCCTCACCCTGAAAATCCTGGTCGACACCGGCCATGATCTTGAGCAGGGTCGACTTCCCCGCGCCGTTGCCGCCCAAGACGCCGATCTTCGCGCCGGGATAAAAGGAGAGCCAGATGCCACGCAGAATCTCCCGCGACGGCGGGACAACTTTGCGCAGATCCTTCATTACGTAGATGAACTGTGGTGCCACGGGAATTGCCTCTCTATGGTATACGGCCTTGCCAGCCCTAAAGATAAAACCTCCTTCACTTCCGGATAATCCGTTGGCGTCACACTCCGGCTAACGGCATATTCGACCCACCATGACACCAGCGGAAGGCAGTTGAGCTCGGACCTGCACACACAACTCCAGGAGGTCCTCGGTTCAGCCTACCGCATCGACCGCGAGCTCGGCGGCGCCGGCATGTCCCGCGTTTTCGTCGCAACCGAGACAGAACTCGACCGGCAAGTAGTCATTAAAGTCCTCCCGCCCGACCTCTCCGCGGGAATCAACACCGACCGCTTTCGCCGCGAAATCCAGCTCGCCGCACGGCTCCAGCACCCGCACATCGTTCCGCTCCACGCTGCCGGCGCAAAAGGTGGACTGCTCTACTATACGATGCCGTTCATCGGCGGCGAAAACCTGCGCGCCCTGATCACCCGCAAGCGCGAGCTGCCGGTACAGGAAGCAACGAAGATTCTTCGCGAAGTAGCAGATGCATTGAGCTATGCGCACTCGCAGGGAGTCGTGCACCGCGACATCAAGCCTGAGAACATTCTCATCTCCGGCCACCACGCCCTCGTGCTTGACTTCGGAGTATCGAAAGCGCTAAGCAGCGCAACCTCCGAAACATCGACCGAAGGCCCGACACTAACATCGCTCGGCATCGCACTCGGCACTCCGACATACATGGCGCCCGAGCAGGCAGCGGCCGATCCGAATGTCGATGCGCGCGCGGACATCTATGCGCTTGGCGTAGTCGGATACGAGCTGCTTTCAGGTAAGCCACCATTCTTTGGACTGAACCAGCAGCAGACGCTCTCCGCACACATCACGACAGCGCCCTCGCCAGTAGATCAGCACCGCACTCTTCCACCGGCACTGGCCGCAGCAATCATGCGCTGCCTCGAGAAACATCCATCTGATAGATGGCAGTCAGCCGACGATCTGCACGATGCGCTTGAGCCGTATTCGATGACGAGCGGGGCAACGGCGCCGTCGCAGGCATTGGCAAAGAAGCCGTTCAAGTGGACACCTCAACGAATCGCCGTCGCTGCAGGCGTTGCCGGACTCGCCGTCACCGGATTGATATTCAGCAACCTGGCATTTCGGGGTGAGACCGCTTCACTCACAGTTGGCAGCACACGCCAGATATCGAACGACCCAGGCCTCGAGGTTCATCCGGCAATTTCCCCGGATGGCAAACTGATCGCCTACTCCGCGGGTCCATGGGACCGGTCTAGAATTTTCGTGCGGCAACTCACCGGTGGCCGCGCGATCGCACTTACCGACAGCACCACATTTGCCGAATGGCCGCGCTGGAGCCCCGACGGATCGCAGCTCCTTTACACCGCTGAAGGCGGCACGCGAATCATCCCCGCACTCGGCGGAGTACCTGCACGGATTGCCAGCCTCGACTCTCTTGGGGCATGCTCGTGGTCGAACGCGGGCGACAGGATTGCATGTACACACCTCCGAACCGGTCAACTCTTCGTCGCCGGACCTCGAGGAGAGGATCCGAAAGGTTATCCGGGTACTGCTGACGTCGCCGTCCCCTCATGGTCTCCGGACGACAAGCTCATCGCGATGGTGCGAGGCAATATTCCGTTTCTCTTCGGCGAGAGCATCGGGAATATCGGAGTCACTTCCATATGGGTGGTGCGCGCCGATGGTGGCGATCCGGTTCGCGTTACCGGAGACACTCACCTCAACACGAGTCCGGCGTGGACTGCTGATGGTGCGGTTCTTTTCGTTTCAAATCGCGGCGGGACTCGCGATATCTACCTTCAGCGACTCTCTAACAACCTGACTCCACGCGGCGAAGCTGTACGCCTGACGACTGGCCTTCACGCTCACACCATTTCCGTCGATAGAACAGGGCAGACGCTGGCGTACAGCGTCTACAGCCAGAGTGCCAACATCTGGGCGACGCCGGTGCCATCATCTTCAACATCATCACCCGTGCTGCGCCAGATAACCCGCGGCAACCAGACAGTGGAGAGCGGCTTCGTCTCTTACGATGGCAAGTGGCTCGCGTACGACTCGAACCTCAACGGCAACCAGGACATCTTCAAGATCCCGGTCGAAGGTGGCGAGCCGCAGCAGCTGACGCGCGACATGGGTGACAACTTCAACCCGCAGTGGTCGTTCGACAGCCGAGAGATTGCATTCCACAGCATGGCGAAAGGAAACCGGGACCTCTACGTCATGGATGCGACCGGCGGAAATATCCACGCGGCGACATCGACGCCGAACGAAGAGCTTGTCGGAACGTTTCAGCATGACGGCAACGGTCTCTACTTCCAGAATTTCTCAGGCACTCCTGACTCGGTGTTTGAAGTCCGGCGAGACGCGCGCACTCGTAAGTGGGGGCAACCGCGCTTCGTTCAGCGATCAGGACCCCTGATACCATCGCCCGATCTTGCCACCATCGTGTTTCCGGCGGCTCGGGGAATGATGTGCGCTGATTGCCCGGGAGGCGGATACATCACCGGAACAGACCTCAGAAATCCGCGGCATATGCCGGCGCCTGGAATCGGCAGGAACGGAGCGGTGATCGGAGCCCCGGTTTGGAGTCCCGACGGCCAGCACCTGTATATCCCGCTGCGCGAACCCGATGGCACATCGTCGATCTGGCAGGCTCCATACAACGGCGATCCAGAACGGCGGCTGATATGGCTGAAGGATCCCCAGCGCCAGCTATTTCGCACGTCAATCTCGATGACCTCTACAGATTTTTACCTCACCATCGGCGAACGCCAGAGCGATGTGTGGACGATGGAGCTCAAGAAGAAGTAATTAGTATCGTCTTATCACTATTAGAATACCTTGCCGTCGTGGATGACTGCCCGAACTCCACGAACCGCCCGCACGTCATTCATCGGATTCGCACGCAGCAATACCAGGTCAGCCTCCATCCCAGTTGCGATCCCGCCGATGTTCGCTGCCTGCCCGAGATACTCAGCCCCCGCGACGGCGGCATCGTGACGACCTGCAGCTGATTCAACCCAGCCGGCAAGAACCTTTTCCGCGATCGCGAGTACGTCGCGCGATTGGTTGAACTCCAACTTTACGCCCTCGAGCTCCGGTCGAGCGCGGTTGCTCGTGAGCTGAGCGAGCTCTCTTCGCGCTTCGGCGACATTGCCCTTCGCGGCGAAAGCGCGACCACGCGCGTAGTGCGACATCGCGCGTGCATGAGGCTGAGTTTCAGGCGGCTGA
>JBBREF010000129.1:0-10072 GCA_038203205.1 Gemmatimonadales bacterium
TCGCGATTTGTAGTGCGAAGGGGAAACGCTCACCACTTCGTGCCTGTCGATCACGTTGACTGGATCGATGCCGCCGATAATTACCTGCGTCTACACGTCGGTGAGCGTACGCATCTATGGCGAGGCACGATGAAAGAAGCTGAAGACCAGCTCGATCCGCGCGCATTCGTGCGGATTCATCGTTCCGCCATAGTCGCTGTCGACCGTATTACGTCGATCAGTGTCTCTGACGCAGGCCATATTGTCGAGCTTCGCAGTGGAGTGAGATTACGAAGCAGTCGACAGTACGCTGAGAACGTCAGACAGCTACTCTCTTAAGGCGACCCTACGTGCCTGAGTCACTTACAAGCCGATTTTTCCCAGGAGGCGGCGAAAACGCGGGTCGGAGCGCAGCGGCTTGAATCCCTCACTCGTCTTCAGAAAACCCATTCCGATCTCGCGACGCTGATACCCCAGCTCGAGCCAGCGGAATGCCTCGTCCTCGAGGCCAAGTGAAACGGCGACAAGTGCCACTCCGAATGCGGAACCGGCGCCGCGTTCTGCCTCAACCTTCATATCATTGAACATGTTCATCGCGACGGGCCGCATTCCCGCCAGAGCGTACGCGCGAGCCAGATGTGACCGCGTCGATCGCTGGCCATTCGTCAGCGCAACGGCCGTTTCAAAAGCCGGCATCGCTTCGCTGAACCGCCGGAGTTTGACGAGGACGTATCCAATCCCGACATGTGCCTGCACGTCCCGCGGATCAAGAGCGATGGCATCCCGGAACGATGCCAGCGCTTCCTGATCGCGATCTGAGGCCAGAAATGCCCACCCGAGATTCATCGGTATTACGCTCAATAGCGGGTCGAGCTGCTCCGCAAATCTCAATCGCGCGATTGCCTCATCAAGGCGACCGGTACGAAGCAGAAACTCGCCATACCATTGATGACTGGTCGCGTCGCCGCCATTGAGCTCGAGAGCCCGAACGAAATGGGGTTCCGAGTCCGCCCAGTGCCAGGCATCGGCCAGCATCGAACCACGTGTTGCGTGGGCATCGGCCAGATTCGGATCGAGTGCGAGTGCTTTCCCGATCGCGGCCTCGGCACTGTCTCGCGCCTGCGGGAACGGGATGGCCGAGTATACAGGCATGATGAGCCAGGTCCTGGCGAGTCCATTCCATGCACGAGTGAAGTCGGGCTCAATGGCGATGGCCTCTCTAAAATACGTGACCGCTTGCGCCAGCTCCGTTCGCTGGTGGAAAAGACGACGGCCCTTGAGATACAGTGCGTGAGCGTCTGGATTCGACTTGCCGGTGAGTGACGCCTGTTCGATCGGAGCAAGCTCGACACGAAGGGCAGAGGCAACCGAGCGTGCGATCTCCGCCTGAACTGCAAACAAGTCATTGTCGCTCCTGTCGAATACCTGAGACCACACTTCATGACCGCGCTTGGCATCGACCAGCCTCACTACGACACGCAACCGGCCGCCTGAGCTGCGGACGCTGCCTTCCAGAATGTGAACGACGCCAAGCTTCGTGCCTGCTTCCCTCACGTCGACCGGCTTGCCCTTGTAATGAAACACTGAGGTGCGGGCGATCACCCGCAGTCGATCGATGCCGGCAAGCGCACTGATCAACTCCTCCGTAAGTCCATCCGAGAGGTGTTCACCATCGGATTTCGGACTCATGTCGACAAATGGAAGTACCGCAATCGATCCCTCAGCAGCTGCCATTCGCGGACCAGACAGAGCCGCCGCTGATACGGGTGGTGAAGTGCCAGCAGGGCTCGTCGCCTCGCGCGCATTGCGCCACGCCGCCGCCGTCCCGATTGCTGCGAGTGTCACCACCGCGGTTGCTCCCACCACACGCGCGCGCCGCTTGGCCGCCATATGCCGGACCGTTTCAGGTCGCTGTGGCACGCCTGGACCAGCACCATTGCGCACCGCTTCCAGATCCTCAATGAGCCGGTCCACGGAGGAGTAGCGTGATGCCTGATCTTTTTTGAGACAGCGTTGGACGATGTTCTTCAGCCCTTCCGGGGCGGCTCCAATCGACGCGTTCATCGTTAAATGGTCGTTCCGGGTCGAGCGGAGAATTGCGTCGTTTGCGAGGCTTGAATACGGACGCTCCCCGGCCAGCATCTCATAGAGGATGACGCCGAGCGACCAAATGTCCGTGCGCGCATCCAATGGTGCGCCAAGCGCCTGCTCGGGACTCATGTATGCGGCTGTCCCGGCGGGCGAGCCGCCGTGGGCTTTCACTTCGATGCCGGCGAGCCCGAAGTCGACGATTTTCACCATGCCGTCCGCCGAAATCAGCACGTTCTCAGGCTTGATGTCCCGGTGAATGATTCCCTTGCGGTGTGCTGCGGCGAGACCTCTTGCAATCTGAAGCGCAATTTCGATTGCCGAGTCGATCGTCGGTGGTGTGCGCGCAATGTGATCTCGAAGCGTCTCACCTTCGTAGTACGTCATCGCAATGAAGAGCCGACCGTCCTCAGTTTCTCCAATCTCGTGGACTGTCGCGATGTTCGGATGATCGATTGAAGAGGCGGCCCTGGCTTCCTCGAGAAGACGGCGGTTTGCCCTTGCGCTGCCCTGGAACCACATCGGAAGAAGCTTGACGGCGACGAATCGCTTCAGTGACGGATCTTCGGCGAGGTAGACAATGCCCATTCCTCCCGCACCGACCTTGCTTATGACTTTGTACCGGCCGATCAATCCCGAGTCAGTGCCCGATGTCTCCAGCAGTCTCGCGGCAGCGGTCACGTCGAGTTTATCAAGGAACGTCCCCGATGCTTCACTCGCATCGAGCAGCTGCTGTACCTCGGCCCTCAACCCGGCGTCATCTCCGCAGGCCGCGTCGAGATACTGACGCCGAGCATCTCGCGACAACGGCAGCGCGCCCGAGAAATGCGAGTCGATCTGCTGCCACCGTTCCGACGACTTAAGCTCCATTACTTACCTGGCTGAAGGGCACCCGACTGTCCTGCGGAAGACCGACGGCAATGGGGCAACCGATCCCGATATTGAGTCAGCCGTCGCGGAGCCGGTTATACAGCCAGGCCTTTGCCAGAGCCCAGTCGGATTTGACAGTCCGCGGCGACACATCGAGCGCTGCTGCTGTTTCCTCTACCCCGAGACCTCCGAAGTACCTGCATTCGACGACCTGCGACTGCCGGGAATTCTGCATGGCGAGTTCCGAGAGAGCCTCGTCGAGGTTGATGAGTTCATCAGCGTATGTCGAGATAGATGTCGCATCGTCGTCAAGCGTGACGAAAGAGACTCCGCCGCCGCGTTTGGCGGAATTTCTCTTTCTTGCGGCATCCACCAGCACTTGCCGCATAGCGCGCGCCGCTGCTGCGTAGAAGTAGGCTCGACCACGCCGTGTGACGCGACTGTCGTCGACGAGCTTGAGATAAGTCTCGTGCACGAGCTCGGTGGTCTGGATGCTGTTGTTCCCGTGCTCGCCTCCGAGCTGCCTGTGGGCAATCCCGCGCAGCTCTTCATAGATAAAGGGGACAAGTCGGTCCAGTGAAGCGGCAGAGTCCGCGGTTCTCAGCAGCTCGGTGGTGTCTTCCCGCATAGGAAACTGAGAGCTCATCAGGGCGAGACCTCCTGAGGGTGACGATACGGGAAAATCGGCTGGGACGCTATCGGGCATGTCGATCTGAATTGCCCCTCTGGTTCGCAATTCCCGCAGGACCATGACGAGCACGACCCACTCATTTTTCTCCTTCACGAGGTTGCTGTGACAAAAAAACTCCTTCTGCTAAGCCAGGCTCTGCTTCTGGCGGCTTGCGACGCTGGACAGCCTGTCGCGCCCGACTCAATTGTGTTCGCCAAAACCGCCGCCGGCATGCCGGAAGCGAAGAGGCTCTTTCGCGTGAATTCACCGATGTTTCCGTTTTACGCCCGGGCCGAGCCACCGGCGGATGTCGGCGGTTTCGCGTACCACGATGCAGACTGGGCAGCGATTGTCTTTTATCGGGATCCGTCCTGCGTACCAACCGGATTCAACCTGTTTCAGTTCTACGACTTCAATTTTGGCGATGTCTTCAGCTGCACGTCACTGGTCGATGGTTTCTCGCTTCACGTCGAACCCGACGGTGTGACCCCGCCTAAAGTGAGCAACCTGAGCGGAACCGCAGTTGCGATCTGGTTCGTACCGTGGGACACGGAGTTTCAGCAGGCCGTGGATGCCGCCTCCCTGACTGTTGACCAGCTCCAAAGCATGGACGGACTAATCAAGGGCGTAGCAACACACTTTCGCGAGGTTCTGAGCTCCGTCGAGTTCCACCCGCAGCCAAAGATCACTCTGACCGCCAGCGGCTACATCCTTCCTGAATCAGGCGGCGGATCGTTTCAATACGGCGTTAGCTGGCCGGGCCTGACGGTCGACGATGTGCGGAACGTGACAATCATGATTCGGCAGTAAGTCCGCCGGTAGCGTCCCTCTCGATAGGCATGGCGTTTCGGGAGAACCTTTTCTGAAGGTTATCTCCCGATCCACCATGTCCCCTTGATGCCGAAGATATTGGAGCCAACTTAGCGCTGAATGAGCCTCGATGACGTGCTTCTACTTTCCCGAGCTGCTGACGAGCCCCGATGTGCGGGCAGTTCTTCCGATGCAGGTAGTCCGCACGCTCAGCAACCCCGGTTTACCTGGGCCTCGACTGAGGAGGTTGCAATCGACAAGAACTTCGCAGTACACCTGCCGTGGATCGATAAGCTGTTCGGGACCTATTACGGTCCGCCGGGCGAATGGCCACGGGAATATGGAATTGCGGGGATCCGGTTCCTGACGGTTACATCGCGCAGCTCAAATGGCCTATCTCTTCGCGCGCTCCATCAGTCCCGGCAGATTCTGTAGAACCGTGATGCGGCTCGCCTGTGCGAGTCTTACCATCACGAATGTCCTGCCGTCGGGTGACACGTCGTAGTTCGACTGTGGCATTGCTGCGGCAATGTCTCCGATTGGAAAAAGCGCGACGCGATCGGCGATGCTGAAGTCCCGCCCGGTCGAGACCGAAGCGGCAATGAGTATCGGATACCGCCCGTTGCTTCCGCGGTAGAAAAGCTCGCGCCCATCCGGACGCCACACCGGTTCGGTGCCACCGCTCCGAGACACTGCGACATCGCTGCCCTCCCGCCGCCATGGCCTCACATAGACCTGGTCGATACCCGTGCGGTTCGATACGTATGCCAGCCAGCGACCATCTGGTGAGACCGATGCCTGATGTGTGCGCGAACCGTCCACGATGACTGGCTCCAGCGGACCGCGTCCTTCATTCGCGACGAACGCAATGTCGAGCCTCGACCCGGTCGCGAGATTTTCGGCAACTGTCAGCAGGCCGCTTCCATCGCGCAGCCAGCGTCCGGTATAAGCCAGTTTCGGCGAAGCAATCAGCGAATCCGGCCTCGAACTGTCTCCAGGAACTGCTAAGAACACTCCCAGCGAACCCGTACTGAAGGAAGTGAACGTGATGCGAGCCCCATCGGGCGTCCATTCCGCATCATGCGCGTCACGCGTAAAGGTCGCCCGGGTGAGCGCCCTAGTCTCGCGCGAGAGAATCCAGATGTCACGTCCGTCCGCGCCGGTGAAGTCGACAGCTATCCTTCGGCCGTCAGGTGAAAACCGGGGTGACCGATAACTCGCGCGTTCTGTCGTTGCATGGCGGAGCCTTCCATTCCTGTCGACCAGCACGAGCCAGCGGGGTTCTTCGGCGACATACGCGACGTTGCCATTGCGCGCGACTGCAAACTGCGCGATGCCACTGCCAGTGAGCGACACGCCCTGTCCAATGCGCACGGGCGCACCTGTAGTTTCGAGCCTCTCCAGATCGAATGGCGCCGCCCAGAGCGTACCGTCGCCCCGCGCGTAGACGACATTGCCGGCAGCGTAGCGCATTTCGACCACTGGGTCATCGAGTATTCGTTTCTCGGTTCCGTCTTCCGTGTTCCGCACGACGCCGGTTCCTGCCGCCGTGCCGCCGGGAGCGCGAACAGCGAGTGCATTTCGTCCGTCGGGAAGCATCTGCTGAAACCGCGCACCATCCATCGTAGCCGCTCCCGGATCTTCCCGATCATCCCGGCGCAAGCGGGAGAAGAGGCTGCTGTTTTTCGCCGGGCCTCCATCCCTCGACACAATGTCGGACCCCAGCTCCGCCGGCGCGCCACCAATCAATCGCGCGGCGTCCTCGTCGAGGTGTTGCAACGCCAGCGTGTTGCCTCCTGATTCCGAACCGGTAATGAAAACGACTGCCGAGCCGTCGGCGGTCATCGCGATCTTGCGTGTCAATGATGCCGGTGCACTCCCGCCGATAGCGGGAACTGAAAGCGCAAGCCGGGACGGCGCCATGTCGCGGGAAGCCTTGTCTGTGCTGCGGCCGATCGAATATCCCACAACTGCGAACATGATTGCCGTGACGATCGACCCAGCGAGAATCTCGCGCGGCTTCAGCCGGATAGGGCGTGTAATCTCGTCGGTGCGGTGATGATACTTCTGCGATCCCGGCAACGTTATGTGCGAGTCAAGCGAGACGACGGAGCTGCCGTGGCGTCAGGAGCCACATTAAAATTCCTCTCGCTGCGCGGGGCGCCAGGTCGAATTCGACGAGGCATGCGCCGCCCTTCTTCAATTCAACCGCTGAGTTCCCGCGGCCGGCAACAAGCCATGTCACAAGCGAGCTCAGGTGCGGCTCGTGCCCGACGACAGCAATGACATCCCGCCCTGCGTGACTCGACCCCCATTGCTCGAACTCCTCAACCGTGGAGCCGGGCTGCAGCGCCTGTATGACCTCGGCCCCGCCCATCCCGAACTCCCTGCTGATTATATCGGCAGTCTCAGCGGCGCGTGTCAGCGGGCTCGTCGCAAGTACGTCGATCTTCTCGATCGTGTTCTTCAGGCCCTTCGCCGCCCTTTCCATCTTTGCGATGCCCTCGCTCGTAAGCGGACGCTGCGCGTCAACGCCTCCACTTTCAGCAAATTCATCCCGATCCTGCGCGATTGCGTGTCGTATCACAAGAAGCTTCATATGATGTGTTACCCCTCCCGGCTGTAAGGTTCTAAGTGGAATCTACGGCTTCCATCCGTAGATTCACCGGATGACGATACCAACGGCCGGGCCTACTGTTTCCCCGGCACAGCCTGCCCCAGCACCAGCGGTACCCGAGCGCAGCACGCGGTATGACAGGTCTATCGTCGAAGGACCGCTTCTCCCAGCGGTCTGGAAAATCGCATGGCCCACGATGCTCACCAACATTTTCGGCGGATTGCAGGGGATCGTCGATCACGCAATGGTTGGGCACTATGTCGGCTTCAACGCGAATGCCGGAATCGGCGTTGCGACGCAGATATGGATCGTCGTGATTGTATTCATCATGTCGGTATTCACCGGCATGAGCGTGCTCGTCGCACGTTTTGTTGGAGCAGGTGATGAAGACAAGGCCGACCGAACGGTTTACCAGGCCTTCCTCACCGCGACAGGGATCGCGGTGTTCATCATGGCTCCGGTCGGCTATTTCGCGGCGCCGTGGCTGTTCAATCTCGTCAACGCCGCACCGGCGGTGCAGGCGGAAGCACTTCCATACTTCCGCATCATGATGGTCTTCTCCAGCGGAATGCTGGTGTTTTTCATGCTCGGCGGCGCGCTGAGATCAGCGGGTGATGCCCGCACGCCGATGATCATGGGCGTTGCAATGACGATCATGAACATCGGCCTCAACATCGCGCTCATCAGAGGTCTCGGGCCCATCCCCGCGATGGGAACGGCAGGTGCAGCGTGGGGGACCGTGATCGCGTCCAACATCCTCGCGATTTATTCCCTCTGGAAGCTGTGGCACGGGGGCTGGGTCGTGACCTTCCCGCGAAAGCACGGGTTTGCTCCTGACTGGACCATCATCAAATCACTCTTCAAGTTCGGCCTGCCAACCGGATTTCAGGGGATCGCGATGAACGTAGGTGGAGTATTCATGCTGGCGTTCATCGGATCACTGGCCCACAGCGCTGCGGCGCAGGCGGCGTTTGCGATCTCATACTCGCAGCTGTTTTCGCTTATCACGTGGACGTCGGTTGGACTTCTTGGTGCCGCCGCGGCTGTTGCCGGACAGAATCTCGGGGCCGGTCATCCCGAGCGGGCAAATCAGGCAGTGCACGTGGCCGCGAGAATAGCGCTGGCTGGTGCTGCGTTCATTGGCTTCTTCTTCCTGTTCTTCCCGCGCCAGCTCCTGATTGTGTTCGGCATGACTGATCCTGTCGTAGTCGAGATTGCCGTTCAGCTCCTTCGCGTTCTCAGCCTGTCGGGATTGCTGGTTGCAGTCGCGCTCGCGTATACCGGTGGACTCCAGGGTACCGGAGACACTAAGAGCCCCTTCTATATCTCAGTCATTTCACAGATCGTCGTGCCCCTTGGAGCGTGTTTCGTGATTCAGAGTGTGAGCACACTCGATCCGCTCGACATATGGCTCGCCATCCTCGCCGGCCACGCGACCCGCTGCCTGTTGAGTGTACTGCGTTTCAATCAGGGAAAATGGCGCACGATCAAGGTGAGCTAGTCGGTGACCCATAGGGGGTGCGGATTTAGCTGATTAGGCGGATTCCGCGGATTTTTAGTGAGAGAGGAGATAGTGGGGATTGGCGCCATGCCGGGTCAGCTTTTTGTTGACCTGGGTTTAACCCAGAAAAGGTAAGGCCCGAAAGCGAGCGATGATCTCGCCATCGCCTGAATGCGATCTATCCGCGAGATCGGCCCAATCCGCGAGATCCGCAAATCCCATGGGTTTCGGACTACATCTGCCGATAGGGGATCTCGTCGAACCGCGGCAGACCCGCCGCCGAGATCACCTGCTCGAGCCCCTCGCGCTCGTGAAACTCGATCCCATCGCGATCGATAACGATCGAGTTGGGATACAGCGGCGCGAGGCGGCGGAACTCCGCATCGATGAGGCGAAACCGTCGCACCATGTTATCGACCTGCTCGTAAGCACGCTGCCGGCGCTTGATGTGCTTTTCGATCGTGTCACTGCCGGATGTGAGAACGATCGTGCAGTCGGGAGCCCATGCGTCGCCTATTTTCAGCACGTCTCGCAGCCGGTCATGTGAGTCCTCCGGATATTCAACGATGTGCGCCTCCAGCGTTATCCGCGCACCCTCGATAAAAATCGTCCGGCCAGGGCTGTCATGGCCGGCAGCATCGCGATAGTTCGCGTCGTAGAGCTCACCGAAATACGCGGTGACCCCAACGGGATTCAGGCCGGCTTCGATGTCCATCAGCACGCGTGGCTCCCACACGCCCTTTTCGCCTTCACCATACGAGCCGTTGTGGTAAAGGTCTCCGAGCTGCCTCACCAGCGTGCTCTTGCCTACTCCCGGTCCGCCAACGATCGCAATTCGCATTGAGTTCCGTTCAGTGAAACGGCGATACGCTCACGCCGCAGCCGGCGTCTGCCGACTGGTCTCGTCCACGGAGCTGGCGTCGACCCGACGCAAGAGTATCAGAATCACGATGGATGTCGCAATGACCATCACCGCACATATTCCGGAAACGAGCGCCAGTGAGTCCGAGAACGCGTCCTTTGCAATGGTGGCGACCTGCCCCCCAAGTGGCTCCGGAAGACGTGCTGTAACCGCGAGCGCCTCAGCGAGAGTCGCGCGAACACTTTCGGTCGCCTCATTGGAAATGCCAACCGGGAGTTGTCGTTCCATACTCGACCTGTACGAGGCCGTCCCGATGCTGCCAAGCACGGCAACTCCGAGTGCCATGCCGAGCTCAGCGCTGGTTTCAGAGATTCCCGATGCGGCGCCAGCTCTTTCGGGAGGCGCGGCGCTCATGATTGCGTCGGTCGTCAAGGTCATCGTTCCGCTGAAGCCGATCGACATGACGACGAAACCGGCGATGATCGCAGCAAGTGCCGACGCTCCGCCCACCTGAGTCAGCGCGCCGATGCCCGCAGCCCCAAGCAGCATCCCCGCAGCTATCAGATGGTGAATCTTGAACCTTCGAGCCAGAAACGGCGCGAGCATCGTCCCGGCGATACCGGCAACGTTGGACGGCAACAGCGAAATGCCGGCCTGAAGCGGTGAAAGGCCGAG
>JBBREF010000130.1:0-10070 GCA_038203205.1 Gemmatimonadales bacterium
ATCTGGCGATCGTTCTTGCGCGGCCGGCCGTAGCAGACTTTCACCGTGCTGGTACCAATCAGAACTGATGCCGAGTCGAGGATGCTCGGTCTCGCAGCGATACGTTCGGGTGTGCCGCGAGCAAAGCATGCCTGCGTGGCAGCTGACTGCGCACTGGCTTGGTCCGGCGCGAGGAGTGCGACGGCTGCCGCGAGGAGTGCGACCTGCCGTACAATCGTGCTTTTGTTTGGGATTGTCATACCTATATGATAGTCAAGTGCATGACGTACATGACGAGCACTGTCCTCTATTGATCTCAGGCGCTCTTGTTCTTGTCATCCCAGAGCATCGGCTCCCACAGCTCGACCTTGTTTCCATCCGGATCATTGATCCATGCGAACTTGCCGTTCTCGTGTGACTCCGGACCACCGACTATCTCGACATCTGCCGCACGAAGCTGATCGAGTAACTCATCCAGATTGTCGACACGGTAGTTGATCATGAAGGGAGCATCGAACCACTTGCTGTCCATGCTCGCAAGATTCCACACAGTGAGGCCCTTGTCATCGGCCTTATCGTCGGGCCACTTGAGAACCGCACCGCCCCATTCTTCCAGCGGTATGCCCAGGTGCTGCTGATACCATGCCGCCACGGGTTTGCTATCGCCCTTGCACTTCAGAAACACTCCGCCGATTCCTGTAACTTTCGCCATAAATCCTCCGTTAACTGAGCCGCCTGACACATCGTTATGAGACCGGCCTAAAGCTAGACCGTCCGCCACAACATGCAGAGCGATCATAGGGTAAATGCCCGAACGAGGGGGAAAGACCGTACATTGGTCCTCCCTTCCCCACACGTAATGGACCAGCGCCTGATATCTGCCATCGCCGACCGCTACCGCATAAAGCGCGAACTCGGCGCAGGTGGAATGGCGACAGTCTATCTCGCTGACGACCTCAGGCACGGGCGCGAGGTTGCAGTGAAAGTGCTCCGCCCGGAGCTCGCCGCCGCTCTTGGACATGACCGATTCCTGCGGGAGATCACAACCACAGCAAACCTCCGTCACCCCAACATTCTGCCGCTCTTCGATTCCGGCGAAATCGACGGTCATGTCTTCTACGTCATGCCTCTCATCGAAGGAGAATCACTTCGCGACCGGATTGCGCGCGAGGGCGCACTCCCGATAGACGATGTGCTTCGCATCGTCGACGAGGTGGCGGATGCGTTGAGTTACGCCCACGAACGCAATGTCATCCATCGGGACATCAAGCCCGAGAACATCATGCTCGAGCGCGGACATGCGATCGTCGCTGACTTCGGCATTGCGCACGCGGCCAGCACCTCCGGCAATGATCAACTGACTATGGCCGGAATGGTGTTGGGCACGCCGCATTACATGAGCCCGGAACAAGGCAGCGCTGACACGGTGGACGGGCGCAGTGACCTCTATTCACTGGCATGCGTGACATACGAGATGCTGACAGGACGTCCCCCATTCACGGCTCCGACTCCGATAGCGCTCCTCGTCCAGCACGCTGTTCAACCCGTGCCATCGATTCACAACGCACGACCCGACGCTCCCTCCTATATCGTCACCGCAATCGAGCGCGCCCTGTGCAAGGCGCCGGATGATCGCCAAGCCTCTGTTGCTGAACTTCGTGAGACACTCAAGCGCGAGAGTATCACGCTGCCGGTCATGTCTCCAGGAACACTCCGCAAACCGCCGCCGATGCCGGCGACGCCCTTGCTCGGTCGCGAAGACCTGATCGTAGCGGCAATCAATCGAATCGAAAATGGCACGCGCGTCCTTTCGATCACTGGTTACGGAGGAACTGGCAAGACTCGATTCGCTATCGAGCTTTACCGGCGGCTCGAGGCAGAATTCGCCGATGGCGCGGCCTTCGTTTCGATTGCCTCTGTCACCCAGGCGGCGGATGTGATGCCGACGATAAGTACTACGCTCGATATATCTGAAGCGCATGGACGCTCAGCGGTCGACGCGATGTGTACCGTGATCGGGGATCGGCACGTTCTCATCGTGCTCGACAACTTCGAGCAGGTACTCGGCGCAGCAGAGGAGGTTGCAGAGCTCGTGTCGCGTTGTCCCCGACTTGTCGTCATCGCAACGAGCCGTGCGCCTCTCAAGATCGGCGCCGAGTCTGAATTCGTTCTGCCGCCGCTCGAGCTGCCGGATCTCAACGCAACACTGTCAGCTATGGGCGAATGTCCATCAGTCGCGCTGTTCGTGGAGCGGGGTCAGAAGGTAAAGCCGGGATTCGTGCTGACAGCCTCGAATGCGCCGAGCATCGCCGCTATCTGTCGCCAACTCGATGGACTCCCGCTGGCGCTGGAGCTTGCGGCCGCGCGCGTCCGGATACTCGATCCCGCAGTGTTGTTGAAGCGGCTTGATTCCGCCCTGGATCTTCTGACTTCGGGGGATCGGGATCTTCCCCTCCGCCAGCGCACTTTACGCGCGACAATCAGCTGGAGTTACTCACTGCTCGATTCCCGGGAGCAGCGGCTGCTCCGCAGGGTTTCCGTGTTTCATGAGGGATGGACACTCGAGGCGCTGGAGCAAGTGTGTTATGCGGGGGAAAAGAGCGACCTCGCACTCAACGAGCTCGACTCGCTTGTAGAGAAGGGGCTCGTACGAGTTATCTCGAACAGCGACCGCTATTCGCTCCTGGAAACGATTCGCGCGTTCTCTGCCGAACAGCTGCATGCTGCAGGCGAAGTGGAGACTGTGCGCGATGCGCACGCTGACTATTTCCTGACGTTTGCAGGAATGGTGGATGCCGGTATCAAGGGTACCACGCAGATCGAGACGATGCGACTCGCGCGGATCGAGAATGCAAACCTGTACGCGGCCATCAACTGGCTCACGGCGAAGGCACGTGCGGGGGACATGACCGCGCTCGAGAAGGGCTTGCTGCTTTCAGGTCACCTGAACTGGTTCTGGCACATCAGCGGGCAGCACCTCACCGCGCGGGTGTTGCTGGACGAACTGCTCGCGCTCGCCGCGAATCATCGACCAAGCCGGGGACGGGCGCTCGCTCTGCTTGCGAACGGAATGATCTCGACCGCGACGGGAGCGTGGGAACGTTCCCTCGAGGAATGGTCGGGAGCATTCTCCGATGCGCACGCGGTGGGGGATCTGGCTGCGTGTGCAGAGGGCAAGATGGGCGTGGGCTATTCCAACCTGAGTCTCGGACAGATAGAGGCGTCCAGTGCGGCATTGGAGGAAGCAATCGCGCTTTCCGAAAATCCCGGCACTGGATTGGTGCGCGGCATTGCGGTGGCATTAAAAGGGATGCTGCACTACGCCACCGGTGATCTGGAGACGGGAATCGCAAACGTGGAGCGCGCGATACGGATACACGAGCGCGATGACGATCACGAAGGCCGGGGCGTCGCCCTCAGTCTTCTCGCCCAGATGACCTTCGCCAAGGGCGATCATCCGCACGCACTCGATCTCTACCAGAAAGCGCTCACGTCGCTGGAGACTGTGGGCGACTACCCGGAGATCGCACGGGTGTGGTGTGAGATGGGTTGGACCGCGCTTGCCAGCGGTGATGGAGAAGCAGCTCAGCAGGCATTCGTGTCGGCTGTTCGCAAATACGAGGTCGTCGGCAGCGCGCGAGGAATCGGGCTGGCTATCATGGGACTTGCAGCGGTGGAGGCAGCGGCGGGGCGATCGGAGAACGCGGTGGCGATCGCCGCTGCTGCGGACGCACTGTCCACCAGGGCCGGAGTCGTGGTGGAGCATCCAATGGACCCGGGTGTTGCCGCTCGCATCGAGGGGTTGAAGGCGTCAATTCCAAAGGGTACGCTCGACGGACTGTTGGTAGACGCTGTTGCGCTCACGCCGGCGGCGGTGCTTGCACTCGTCGCGTCTGGCGCATAAAAGCTGTCTGGGATGTTGGCCTGGCTCGAGAAAGTATGAGCCTTGCGCCCGAGTTCCGTCGCTTTACCTGTTGAGCGGATTGACCACACCAACATTTCCAGACCGGGGTTCGACAGATGACTCTCACGCGACCACTGCGACTCAGCGGGTATCTTCTCGTTTCAATGCTTGCGCCGATGATGCTGGCGTGCTCTGGCAGCACGGAACCCGACGGCGGGTGCGATGATTGTGGCCCGGGAGAGGTGCAGATCGCATCGTCAGTTGCCACTCCAAAAAATGCTACCATTGCGCGAGGCGGTGCGACCAATACCACGGTAGTGTACTTCGCTTCGCCAAACCTGCGGATCACCGCATACCAGATCCAGAAACAGTACGGTGGGATCACTGTCAACCAGACCAGCACGCAGGGTTCGGGAAATAACGTTACGAGAGCGTTCACAATAAGCGCAGACGCATCAGTCCCGCTCGGAACTCACATCGTCAACTTCTGGATCTCCGTCGATGGAGCAACCAATACTGTGCAGACAACGCGCGCTGAATTCAGCCTGACTGTAACGCAGTAAGTCGTTCGCGGCTCATTCAACCAGCGGTTTCACCCGAACCGCTGTCCCGTAGCAGAGTACTTCCGTCGCACCTTGCATCATCTCGGTAGCATCATAGCGGATTCCGATTACCGCGTCAGCACCGGCCATGTCCGCCTGCAGCAGCATCGTGTCGAAAGCCTGCAGTCGGGTTCGTTCTGCGAGCTCAGTGAAAAGCGAGATGTTCCCGCCTACCAATGTCTGGAAGCTGGCACCGATGGTACCAAAAACCGATCGTGATCGAACGACAACACCTCGTACCACGCCCAATGTCTCCACGATTAGATACCCGGGCAGGTCGAAGGAGGTTGTCGTCATGTTGTACGGAATGTCGGCTACTTGCGAATGAATGACGGAGGTCATGACTTGATTTACTCCTTGGGTTTATGAAACATCGTCATCGTTCAGGGTCGCCAGGTAGTTACCTCGGATGCAGCTCGTCGCGCCTTCGCGGGCGGAACCTTTGCAGGCTCGCCGACATTCAGAATTGCGATCACACGTTCGCCGTCTGCGACGCCAATTGCCTCGCGCGCTGCCGGATCGTCCATGACAGCTCCGGTCTTGATGTGTGTGCCCAGGCCAAGAGCGACCGCCGCGAGCGAGATATTCTGCACTGCCATCATTCCCGCCGCGTAGTCCTCTTCACGGATCTCGGGATTCTCGGCTTGGTTTATCGCGACCGCGATCATGAGAGGCAACGCGGCGTGTTCCTCCGCCACCTTCTGGCGCATCGATTCAGCGGCTGCCGCGTCCTCGATCTTGCGTGCCTTGCGTCCGCCAAGCACGAAGCCGAACGATCGCCGGGTCTCGGGACCAAGAACGTAGAATTTCCACGGTTGCGTGAGGCGATGGTTCGGCACCGTGACGGCATGATCGAGCAGGGTCTCAATTTCGGCGCGGGTCGGCTCGCGAGCGCTGAATTCGCGAATCGAGCGGCGGTTCGACAACAGTTCAAGTGTGTTCATTACGCGGAAGCTCGCGGGGCGACACCGGAATTGCCAGTGCGCCGGCGTCACGACGATGCGCGCCCGGCGCGTGCGGGCACTCCCTGGCCTGCGCTGAAATTTGCGCTCGTCGCCGAGGCGCAGTAGCATATTCCCCGTGAATGAATCCGAAATGAACGAATTCGAGAAGCGCCTCAAGGACACGCTCTCGACTGCCTACGAAATAGACCGGGAGCTCGGTGGTGGCGGGATGAGTCGCGTGTTCGTTGCGACCGACCGTATTCTGGGCCGAAAGATCGTCATCAAGGTGCTCTCCCCCGAGCTTACCGCCGAGGTGAACCGGGGCAGATTCCGCCGCGAAATGCAGGTCGCTGCGCAGCTTCAGCATCCACACATCGTCCCGCTGCTCTCGGCCGGCGAGCAGGATGACCTGCTGTACTTCACGATGCCGTTCATCAAGGGAGAATCCCTGAAGACGGCGATCGAGAAGGACGGAGGCATGTCAGTCGCCGAAGTCGTCCGCGTCCTGTACCACGTCAGCGAAGCGCTCGACTACGCGCATGAAGCGGGAATCGTTCATCGCGACATCAAGCCGGCGAACATCCTGAGATCGGGCTCCTATGCCCTCATCACCGACTTCGGCGTGGCCAAGGCACTTAACGCGGCTATGTCGTCGTCGCAGGTGATGACCTCTACCGGCATGGCGATCGGCACGCCGGCCTACATGGCTCCCGAACAGCTGGCGGGTGATCCGGCCGCCGATCATCGCATCGACATCTACGCGGTTGGACTTCTCGCATACGAGTTACTGCACGGCAAGTCGCCATATGCGGCGGCTACTCCGCAGCGAATGCTTGCAGCGGTTCTCACTCAGGACCCCAAGCCGCTGATCGATGTCGAGCCGGAAGTACCGCAGGCGTTGTCTGATCTGGTCATGCGCTGTCTCGCGAAGGAGCCGGAACAGCGCCCAACGACCGCGAGAGAATTGCTGAATTCACTCAGCATGTTCTCGAATGATGCGGGTGAATTGAGGACGGTTGAGCAGCGGGTTGCGCACATCGTGCACACTCCGACTCCAACATCCGGAATCACTCCTGTTGTGATCAGGGACCACAACGCCTCGGCCCCGAACCTCACGCCAAGTGGTGAAGTCCAGACCAAAGAGGTAGAGGATGTCGTTGCCGATTCACCCTCAGTTGACGGTGATTATGCCGGTTACGAGACACCGAAAAAAAGCCGCGCTGGATTGTTCGCTGGCGTCGTTGGAGTCCTGGCAATAGCGACAGTCGGTGGATTTCTGTGGTCACAGCGTGGGGGCGGTGGAACCCCGGCTGTCACCACTGAAGTGCCTGCTGCATCGGTTGCCATGATTGCTGACAGTACTGCCGTGCAGCCGCTGGTGGGTGCAGTTCCCGACAGTACTCCTGTAGTTCTTTTACCGAAAGTTGATTCGCAGGCAATTCGCGATTCGATCAGGCGGGTTGCCCGCGCTGAAGCGGCGAAAAAGGCTGCTGCGAGAAGCGACTCCGTGAAAACGACTCAGACCGCGACGGCAGTGTCACCGGTCGTCAAGGCTCGCAATGCTGCCGCGGCGATGCTTTCAGACGAAACGGCACGAAGGGCTTTCACGAAGGGCGCCACCCGCATGGGCGGAGTGCTCGGCACAAAAAGGACCGGTGATCTTCAGACGCAGATCGATGCCCTTCAGCCGTTCCTCACACAGGCCGGCATGTCGTACGAGCACTTCAAGATCCTGGCGCAGGGCGCGAACGTCAATTTGTTCGATGAGTACGGTCGCATAATCCCCGACGCGCTGCAGCAGTTCGCTTCGGGCGGCTGATCGACACTACTATATACTATCAAAGTCATAGTATCGAAGTCATCAGCGCGAAGATACGATCGTGCTGATGACTTTGGTTTGCGCCCTCCCGGGATTTGCGACTCCACACCACTTCTCGCCTCCCCCGATGAGCCTCCGAACCGGCTTTTGTCGCGTCACTGGTTACGCCAGTCTTGCGATAACGTCCCCGAGGAGGTCCAGTGTCCCCGCGCATCTTGTCATTGCCACACCTGAGCTTAGCCCTCATCGCTGTCGCCTGTTCCGGAAGTGAGCCCACGCAACCGACACCCAACAACCCTGTGGTCGCGTCGATCTCGGTCAACGCGACCCAACTGTCGCTCGTACCAGGCCAACCGCAGGCGCTCGAGCCCGTAGCGCGCGACGCGAGTGGCAGCATTGTCACTGCGCCGGGCATAAGCTGGACATCGGCATCGGGCTCGATCGCCACGGTTGGCGGCGACGGTCGCGTCACCGGAGTGGCTGTCGGGAATACAATGGTTACGGGAAGAGCCGGAACTGCCGAAGTCAACGTTCCGGTAGCTGTCACCGATGGCGGGTACGTCACCGCAGCTGGAGGCGCATTCGCACTGCTCGGCGGAAAAGTTCACCTCGAATTTCCTGCGAACGCCGTCACATCCGCCACAGTTTTCACCGCGCGCATTGAGTCGGCGCCCCCTGCTGATGCGCGTCTTCTGGCGGGCACAGCCGTCACCATCGAGCCAGCCGCCTCATTCAGTGCGGGCGTGCGCGTTCGTCTGGCGTATTCGATGCCACTCGCCGCTGATGTCGTAGAACCGCAGCTCCGCGTTGCCCGTCGAGTCGGGAGTTCATGGCAGGAGTCGTCGGTGCTGGTGGTCGATCGCACCAGCCGTCACGCCGTTGGCACGATCAACGGAAGCGGCACAATCGCGGTGTTCGTTCCGCCGCCATCGCTGCGGAGTTATGCGCAGATGCGTGGACTGGACATCGGCGCAGCGGTTGACCTTCCTGAAATGCAGGACACGACGTTCTTGCGAGTGCTGACTGCCGAGTTCAATTCGGTCACGCCCGGAAACGTCATGAAGTTCGGGCCTATCCATCCGCAGCCAGCGACATATTCATTCGCTGGCGCCGATACGATCATGGGCCTCGCTGCCCAGAACGGGATGAAGGTGCATGGACATGTGCTCGTGTGGCATAGCCAGCAGCCCGCGTGGATCATGGCGCCGACTCAGACGCGCACGACGCTTCTCGCAGCGCTAAAGGGCCACATCGAGACTGTTGTCGGGCGTTACGCCGGGAAGATTGCGACGTGGGATGTCGCTAACGAAATGCTCGCAGACGACGGTACCGGCTTGCGCCGGTCATTCTGGATAGATGTTATCGGGCCGGACGTACTCGACTCTGCATTCACCTGGGCGCGCCGCCGCGATCCGACGGCGAAGCTGTATCTCAACGACTACAATGTCGAAGGGGTCAACAGGAAGTCCGATTCACTCTTCGCGCTGGCGAAGCGACTCAAGGCTGCCGGAATTCCGATCGACGGAGTCGGCCTTCAGGCGCATTACACGTTGATCGCTCCAACGTTGGCAGGGATGTCAGCAAACATTGCACGCTTCGCTGCTGAAGGTTTTGATGTCCGGTTCACTGAGCTCAACGTTCGCCTCGCAGACGGAACCGATGGTCTCGCTGCGCAGGCCACCATTTATGGAAATACGATGACGGCTTGCCGGGCACATCCGAAGTGCAATGCGGTTACAATCTGGGGGGTGACGGACAAGTTCTCATGGATTCCGGGATGGTTTCCAGGTTTTGGTCGGGCCCTTCCGCTCGATGCGAACTTCCTCCCAAAGCCGGCTTACAACAGTATTCGAAACGTATTGCAGCAACCGTAGGAGACACGGCTGCGCTCGCCGTAATGGCTTGTCCTAGCTGATTGGATCAAGCACCGGATCATCGAGCGGTCCACCGATATCACGGGTGCTGAGACAATTGGCTAGCGCAGCCTCCGCCTGTGCAAGTGCCGCTTCCGCGGGCGGCATGTCGACTTCGGCAATCCGGGTAATTGCAGCGATGAGTCCCGCCTTTTGCTGCGGCGTCGAGTGATGCAGCTGGTGTTGCAGAGCAGCACGTTGACCCTGAAGCCCCTTGACCACCGCGAGAGCATGCGCCGCCGCGGCTCTTTCGTTCTGACAGATCGGATCCAGGGTAATGGACACCTCGAATTTTCCCGCCAACAGGAACCGTTCGGATGGTTGGCTCAGGTCGAAGCTGATGTCCCTGGGCATCAATGCCTGACCTGAAAGCGTCCAGACGATGATTCCCAGCGCGTCGTCGAAACCACCTGGTAACGTGTACGACGTTCCAATCTCGTAATAACTCATCGCATCCTTCGCCGCGGTTTCCAGGTTCAGCCGGTGTATTAAATCGTTAGTCAGGTCGAGCCTCTCGCCCGAGCTTTGTCTGCACTCTGGCAGTTTCTCCCCCACCATCTCCAGCGCCATGACTTCGACATGCCGGAAAGCCGCAATGCGGGCTTTGTCCGTGAGATTGTCTTTTTCGAACAATACGATCACGAACACAACCAGACCTGCGGGCTTGTTGTCGAAGACATCCACGAAGTTCAGATCCATGCCCGTTGGGATAGGCACGCTCTGTCCAGCTCTCATTTCAGTCGCGAGCACCTTTGCCGCCCAATCACTGGTAGGCACCTGCATTCGTGGTGCGCCGGTTTCATGCGTGATCATGATCGGCCAGAAGTAAGGCTCCGAGCCATGCTCGGATTCTTCGACGCACCTCAGGCTGTGGAGACGCAACGCGACCCTTGTCTTCATTGTTTACCT
>JBBREF010000131.1:0-10058 GCA_038203205.1 Gemmatimonadales bacterium
CCATTCCAGGCAGTCCACGTTGATGGAACGTTTCCTGAGCTGTCTCGCTCGACGGGCTTTTCGTGGCGCCACATCCAGTCGTAGAACTGCAACGAGTTGAGGTGGTACTTGCGTGCGAGTTCGTTGACCAGAGTCTGCTGCTGTGGCGCGGTGAGCGAGCTCGCGTAATCGTCCAGGTACCCGGTGCGAGGGAACCGTGTCCAATCGCTGGAGACATCGATTGCAGTTTCCATCCTGGTGTCGCCGGCGTCGATGTGCACCATGTAGCCCGTGAAGTCCATCGTGGGGGGAGTGAGGGTCCAAGTGAGGGTCCCGGTGCCGGTCGACTGACGTATCAAGGTCTGTACCACGTTGCCGAGGTGGACGAGCGAGAAAGTTACCGGGCCGGTGCCGGCGACTTGGGCAGTGACAACGACTTGTTCACCGGGGGCATAGCGGGCTTTGTCGGTCCACGCATCGGATACTGTCGACGCGGATGCGGTGGAGGCGGGAATGATGATTGAAGCGCAGGCAAACGCCACGCAGAGAGCGGTCGCAGCAAGAATCTTGCCACGCCTCCGCTGTCGCACACTCGTCATTGAGCAGTTCCTTTCGTTGTCGTCTACTTGTTCAATACGTACTTCTGTATCGCCAGCACGGCCGCACCGCGGCACCACTCGGTGTTGTCGCCAGAGGTCGCGAACAAGTCGATAGGGGACGCTCGTCGGTCCCTGTGGGCGCTGATTCCTTCGTCGATGGCGGCCGCGGCAACCTCGACGAGGCGCACCCCCTCGCCGCCCAGAATGATTCTTTTCGGCATTGTCAGGTTGGCGATTGCGGCAAGAAGTGTTCCAAGTCCTGCACCTGCTTCGTCGACGATTCGGCGAGCAGCTGGTTCTCCCGCCTCGGCAAGATCGAGGGCGTCGTCGTACGACACTGTGCGACCTAGCGCATTCGACACGTTGCGCACTATCGCGCCCTGCTCAAGAACACTCTTTGCGCATCCGCGGTGACCCGCCGGACAGACGGAACCAAAGGGGTCGAGTGGCCAGTGGCCTACAAGCCCGATTCCTGAATCACTGTTCGTCACCAACTCGTCATGAATGACAACCCCGTACCCGATTCCGGCACCGAGAGTCAGAACGGCGAAGTTCTCGAGTCCTTTGCCGGCGCCGAACCAATGCTCGTACTCGGTGAAGGCGACGAGGTCGTTGTCGATCACGGTCGGTATCCCCGTGGCCGCTTGAACAAGTACGCCGATGGGCACGTCGGTCCATTCAAGAAACGGTGCACTCTCGACCGTGCCGCCGGACCTGACCAAACCGCCGAGGCCAATCCCGAGCGCGGTGACGGAGGGAACCGTTCCCGCCAGTTCCGACGCGAGACTGGCGATAACGGCCGTCACCGCTATGGGGTCCTGTGTGGACAGACACGCGGACCGCTGGTGAAGGACGTTTGCGCGAAGGTCCGTCACGACCGCCAGCACTTCAGTCGCGGTGATCTTCATTCCGATGAAATGCCGGGACGGCGCGATGATATCGAGCAGGGTCGAGGGACGGCCTGCGCGTCCATCGGCGCGTTCACCGACCTCGACGAGAAGACCACCGTCGATGAGCGGGGTACTCAGTCGAGTCAGCGAGCCTCCGGACAAGTCGAGCCGGCGAGCAATGTCACTTCGCGAGATGGGGCCATTGAGCAGGACTTCGAGCGCAACGGCCAAAGATGCGCCACCTTCGTGCGTCCAGGACTGATCCTTCACCGGCACGAGGACCCCTTTCTTCGTCATCGAATCACCTCACCCTAGCGGCTATTTCTTCTGCGAAGAAAGCAAATACCAAACATTTTTCAGGTAAAAAAAAGATTTGACAGCAGATTAGCTTTGACGTAAAACTAATTCATCACGACGTGGCCGGCTCTACCTCGGAGTCAACATGTTCACACCAATGAGGAGAACAGCAATGAAGCGTTCAACTATCGTCGCGGTGGCAGTCGCCGCGACCGTCGCCGTGTCGGCTGCGGGCTGCTCGACAGCACCGGAGGCCGGACGCACAGCTGATGATCCGGTCACCATCACCTTCTGGGGTGCGTACGGAAATGGGGGTAACTCTACGCAGGCTGACGTGCTCAACGACACGCTCATCCCATCTTTCGAGAAAGCCAATCCCGAAATCAATGTCGAATATGTCGACATCCCCTACGACGACCTGCTCAAGAAGCTGACGACGAGCGCCGCAGGCGACGAGCTGCCCGACCTGGTCCGTGCCGACCTCGGATGGGTACCAAAATTCGCGGACCTCGGCGTTTTGGTTCCGCTGTCCGATGAAATGGACAACTTCCAGGAGCTCGCTGACGCCACTTACCCGGGCGTCCTTTCAACCAACCTGTACAACGGCAAGTACTACGGACTGCCCCTGGACACCAACACCCGCGTCTTGATCACCAGCCAGGAGGCACTCGACGTTCAAGGCCTCGATGCACCGCCGGCCACCTTCGCGGAGTTCGCAGCCGGTGCCGACGCCCTATCCGATGCGGGCATGCAGGTGTTCGCCGATGGTGGGCTGGGCGCGTGGAACATCTCTCCGTGGATCTGGTCCGGTGGCGGCGCAGTCACCGACGATGAGGTCACTATATCCACCGGATATCTCGACAGCGACAAGTCGGTGGCGGCCGTGCAGATGCTCGTCGACCTCTACGCGAATGACCAGATCTCGAACGGGATCATCGGCAACGCCGGTGCAACTTCCACATCTGAGGGTCTTCCGGGCGGCAACTACGCAAACATTCTCGACGGACCGTGGATGAATGGAATCTGGGCTGAGCAGTTCCCGGAGTTTGCACCAATTTACGCTCCCATGCCAGCCGGCGACGGTGGATCAGTCAGTGTCGTCGGCGGCGAGGACATCGTGCTGACGTCCACCTCCGAGCACAAGGACGCGGCGATGAAGTTCATCGAGTTCACGCAGTCCGAGGAATTCCAGATGGCACTGGTCCCCACAGGACAGCTGACCGTCATCAGCGCGCTCGGCGACCAGCAGGTCGAACTCCTGCCCTATCTGGCGCTGTTCACCGACCAGCTTGCGACAGCCAAGGCCCGAGTGGCGATCCCTCAGGCCTCCGAGGTCGACACCATCCTGAACGAAGCACTCGTACCCGCATTCGAGGGCACCGTAACCGTGCGGGATGCACTGACCAGCGCAGCACAGAAGATCGACGAGCTCCTGGCAGACCAGTAGCTATGACTGTTCTCCATTCGGGCGAACGGGTCAGCGCTGGCGTGGTGGAGGTTCTCTCCGCCACGCCAGCACCACCCAACCGATCGCGGCGAATGTCTCGCCGCCGCGCGGCCACCGCCGCAACGCCCTACCTTTTTCTTGCGCCTGGACTGGTGCTGTTCGCAGTCACAGTGCTCTACCCCACGCTCCAAGCGCTCCAGATGAGCTTTTTCGACTGGAAGATCGTTGGCTCGGCAACGAGCGAGTTTCTGGGCCTTGATAACTACGCCCGCGCGTTGACCGACGATCACTTCTGGCTCGCATTGAGCAACAGCGGCATTTACATGGTGCTCACCGTCGCACCGCAGATCGTGATCGGGCTCGGACTAGCGCTACTCATCCAGAAGAAGAGCCCAACCCAACCCCTGTTTCGAGTGCTGTTTTACCTGCCGGTCGTGACGAGCTGGGTATTCGTTTCGTTTATCTTCAAGTTTCTCTTCTCTGACGGCGGCCTGATCAACTTCGCACTGGGAGATCTTCTGCATCTCACGAACGGGGACACGGCATGGCTCGCTGACCGGTGGACGGGTCTGATCGCGATCTGCGCACTGGGGGTATGGAAAGGCATCGGCTGGTCGATGATGATCTTTCTCGCCGCCCTTCAAGGGGTGCCGCAGGCACTCATAGAAGCCGCGGAAATGGACGGCGCGAACCGGTGGCAGCGTTTCAAAGTCGTCACCGTGCCAGCTATCTGGCCTGCCATTCTGTTTGTCACGGTGATGCTCGTGATCGGTGGATTCAACGTATTCATCTCTGTATACCTGATGACCGGCGGGGGACCCGCCGGTCGAACTGACGTCTTGCTGACCTACATGTACGAACAGGCATTCAACAACTTGGACTTCGGATACGGCTCCGCAATCGCGGTGATCTTGACGCTCATCGTGTTTATGCTCTCAGTCGTTCAGATGAAGGTCTTCCGTGACCGCAACGGTGGAGGTGCCCAGTGAGAAAGCGAAATGCCGCCGCAAGAAACGCGCTGCGAATTGTTGTCCTGTCGATCCTGGCGGTCATCATGGTCATTCCGTTCCTCTATATGCTCTCGACGTCGTTCAAAGAACAGACGTTTGTCTTCACCAACCCACCGCAGTTCATCCCTGATCCGGCAACGACCGCGAACTATGAGCAGGCAATCGAGTCCTCGGATTTCGTCAGGTACTTTCTGAACTCGTTGATTGTTGCCGTGATCGCAACCGGATTATCTTTGCTGGTCAGCTCGATGATGGCTTACGCCTTCGCGCGGTTCCAGTTCCGTTTCAAGGAGATCATGTTCCGAGTGCTCCTTCTCGGTTTGATGATCCCGGCGATCATGCTGATCATTCCGCAATTCATTCTCGCCAAGAACTTGAACCTCCTGGATTCTCTGCTCGGGCTGATCTTGTTCTATGTCGCAGGCTCGCTCGCCCTGAACACCTTCTTGCTGAGGGGGTTCTTCGAGTCGATTCCCGCCGAGCTGGATCAGGCTATGCAGGTCGACGGGGCCAACGCATGGCTTCGCTATTGGAAGCTTGCGCTCCCGCTGGCGAAACCCGGCCTTGCAACCGCAACGATCTTCACTTTCCTCGCTTGCTGGGATGAGTTCACGATCGCTCTGACCCTCACCAATTCGCCGGAGAACCGAACACTGCCGATCGCGATTCAGCTGTTCGCTGGCCAGGGAAACAACGCGGTGCAATGGGGCCTTGTCTTCGCCGCCTCCATGATCGCGGTCGTCCCTGTCATCGTCGTGTTCCTCATATTCCAACGCTATTTCGTGCAGGGCCTCACATCAGGAGCGGTAAAAGGATGAGTGAACTTCTTCCAGCCAAATCCACCTTCACTCCAGAACAACACGTCGAGATTGAGATTCGGGGAACTGCAACGAGCGGCACAGTTCGTGTGAGGTACCTGGGCGATGTGGTGCGCGAATTCGATCACGACGGCTCCAGCACCATCGCCGTTGGGGTTCTCCCAGCTGGCGGATACGGCATTGAGTTCTCGACCGGTTCGGCGACAATCCGAACAGCTCTTCAGGTCGCGACCACCGACACGGTGCGCCTCCGCTATGGTTTCGTCGTCGATTACTCTCCCTCGCGCGACCTGCAGGGGGTATCTGACACCGTACGTCGCCTTCACCTCACGGCGGTGCAGTTCTACGACTGGGCATACCGGCATGCATCCCTTCTCGGCGGCGGAGAGAACTACACCGACGCATTGGACCAGCCGGTTTCGCTTGCGACCGTTCGAAGCCTTGTCAACGTGGTGCAGCAGGCAGGAGCGAAAGCCCTCGGCTACGCGGCCGTGTACGCCGTCGGCCCCCAAGAATGGAGTAATTGGCAGCACCAGGCGCTGCTGAACGGTGCAGAAGTGCCCTACGGTCTGGGCGATTTCCTGTTTCTTGTCGACCCTGCAGCAGAAGACTGGCTGGAGCACTTCGTGGGGGAACTGGAGGCATCAGTGAAGTCCGTCGGCTTCGACGGGTTCCATCTTGATCAGTACGGATACCCCAAGGTCGCCCGTCGCCCGGATGGAGTCGTCGTCGACGTCGCCAGTTCCTTTGCAACGATGATCCAGGGGGTGAGAGAAGAGATGCCCGACGCCACCCTGGTATTCAACAATGTCAATGATTTCCCAACCTGGGTCACCGGGTCCTTGAACCAGGATGCGGTCTACATCGAGGTGTGGTCGCCTCAGGAGACGCTCGGTTCGCTCGGCTCGACCGTGACGCGGGCAAGATCTGTCGCCGGCTCCAAGCCCGTGGTCATCGCCGCGTACCAGCACGTATATGACTTGGCGTCAGCCAAAGAGGCCGATCGTGCAACCAGACTGACGATGGCGACCTTGTATTCCCATGGTGCTACCCACCTACTCGCGGGTGAGGCCGACCGCATCCTGGTTGATCCCTATTACGTGCGAAATCACACCATGGAGCCATCTACAGCGGATCTCCTCAAGCGGTGGTACGACTTTTTGGTCGAGCACGATGAGCTGCTGCTTGACCCGAGCATCGTTGACGTGACGGGCGCCACCGTTGGCGAGTACAACGATGACACCGATGTCACTTTCGACTCTGCCATGGTCGGCGAGACTGCCCATCCGGGGCAAGTGTGGCGTCGAGTCACCGAGTCCAACGGTCGGCGGGTCATCCACCTCATCAACTTGGTCGGCCAGACGGATTGCCTGTGGGACGCCCCCCGCAATCCCAAGACGGACATCGGCGGGGGCAAGCTCAAGATCCGTCGAATTCCCGGATGCCGGCCCCGGGTCCGGGTTGCCGACCCTGATGGAGCAGGACGCCTAATTGACGTCGGCGTAAGGGTCGAGGGCGAGTTCGCATTCGCGGATCTGCCGTCCCTAGCGCTGTGGCAGCTAGTACTGATTGACCCTACGAACCAAGCCGGAGAAGACGATGACCGTAGTTGAAACTAGGAACGGCGTTGCCACCTCTGACGCCGAATGGTGGCGGAGCGCCGTCGTTTACCAGGTGTACCCGAGGAGCTTTGCAGACAGTAACGCAGACGGGATCGGAGATCTGCTCGGCATTCGAAGCCGCCTCGACTATCTTCAGAATCTCGGCGTCGATGTCATTTGGCTCTCTCCGATCTACTGTTCGCCGCAAGATGACAACGGATACGACATCAGTGACTACCAGGCCATTGATCCCGTATTCGGTACGCTGGACGACTTCGATCACCTCCTCACAGACCTCCATTCCCGTGGAATGAAGCTCGTGATGGACCTTGTTGTTAATCACACTTCAGACGAACACCCGTGGTTTATCGAAAGCGCGTCGTCCCGGGAGAACCCCAAGCGCGACTGGTACGTCTGGCGTGACCACCCTAATAACTGGGAGTCATTCTTCTCAGGGTCAGCCTGGCAGTGGCACGACGAGACGGAGCAGCACTTCCTCCACCTCTTCTCAAAGAAACAGCCCGACCTTAACTGGGAGAACGGTGAAGTTCGTCAATCCATTTACGCGATGATGCGCTGGTGGCTGGACCGCGGCGTCGACGGGTTCCGCATGGACGTCATTAACCTCATCTCGAAGGATCCTGGCCTCCCTCATGGAAAACCCATCGCTGGAACTCTGTTCGGTGACGGGTTTCCTCACTTCAGCTACGGGCCACGAGTCCACGAGTACCTGCAAGAGATGAACGATTCTGTGTTTGGCGGACGGTCGGGTACCTATATGACGGTCGGCGAAATGCCCGGAGTGACCATCGAGCAGGCGCAGCGGTTCACCGATCCAGCGCGCGGCGAAGTGAACATGGTTTTTCAATTCGAGCATGTGGGTTTAGATCATGGCCCGAGCGGGAAGTGGGAGGCACGCGCTCTCGACCTGGTCGAGCTCAAGGACTCGATGGCGAAGTGGCAGCAGGGCCTCGGGGATGTTGGCTGGAACAGCCTGTATTGGAACAACCACGACCAGCCAAGAGCGGTAAGCCGATTCGGTAACGACGGCGAGTACCGCGAGAAGTCGGCGCAGGCCCTCGGAGCCATTCTGCATCTGCAAAGGGGGACCCCCTTCGTCTACCAGGGCGAAGAGCTGGGCATGACGAATCTGCATGCGCTCAGCATCGACCTCGTGAGCGATATTGAGTCGCTGAACTTCTACGAAGCGGCACTCGCCACAGGAACATCCCCTGAGTCAGCGATTGCGTCGATCCAGCGCATCGGCAGAGACAACGCACGAACGCCAATGCAATGGGGCCCGACCGGCGGTTTCAGTGACGGCGAACCCTGGATCGCTCTTAACCCGAACACGACCGTAGTCAACGCTGCCGCGCAAGTAGGAGTCGAAGGCTCGGTATTCGAGTTCTACCGGACTCTGATCGCTCTGCGTCATCAGGTTCCAGCGGTAGTCCATGGCGACTTCAGATTGCTTGAGCCACTCCACCCGACGCTCTTCGCCTTCGAACGACGCTTCTCCGGCACGCTGCTGACTGTCGCAGCAAACTTTGGGACTGGTCCCCTCAGCTACCCGGTATCCGGCGAGTGGATATTGGGCAACTACGAGCAAGCCGCGGGGCCGCTTCGTCCATGGGAAGTACGGGTACTGCGCCAGGATCTGGAGTAGCAGCGTCGCCAAGTGCCGCAGCAATTGAGGCCTTTGGTGTCGGTGAAGCCCGAGCAGGTGGGTGGCATCTCGGAGGGTGTGCGCGACGATGGTCGCCGCGGCCACATTCGGATGCAGTGATAGCATTGCGAGCAATAATAGAGCGGGAGTTCCTGGTGGCCACCTTAATGATTCGAGACCTAGACGAAGACGTGAAGGCACGCCTGCGCGTTCAGGCCGCCGAAAATGGTCGTTCGATGGAAGCTGAGGCTCGGGTGCTGCTAGCGGCTGCGGTAAGTGGGCGGCGGCCTTCGCGTGGGCTTGGCTCCTACATTCGTGATCAATTCGCCGAGATCGGCGGAGTCGATTTGGAGATCCCGGGGCGCCATGAGCCCGCGCGTGCGGCAGACTTCAGCGCGTGATTGTTTTGGACACGAACGTCGTGTCCGAGCTTGCCAGGCCAGTACCAAGCCCAGCGGTCATCGAGTGGGTCGACGCGCAGGAATCTTCACGTCTGGTTATCACCGCGCTCACTGCGGCTGAGGTGCGAGCTGGTGTTGCGTTGATGCCCGACGGCCGCAGGAGACAGGATGTTGGGCTGCGGATGGAGTTATTGCTCACCGAAACATTTGCAGGGTTTGTGCTTGCCTTCGATATCGGCTCTTCTGCCCATTATGCGAAAATCCTGGCGGGTCGCACGGGCGTGGGCCGGCCGATTAGTGTCTTCGATGCGCAGATTGCAGCGGTCTGTCGCCAATACGAAGCTGTTTTGGCAACACGTAATACCGCCGAGTTCACCGAAACCGGTATCCAGTTGATCAACCCGTGGGACAACCAATGAGCTCGGATGAAGGATGTGAACGACCGCCCGTACGGCTCATTGATTCTTAGATGGTGGTCATGCTGAGGTATCGGTAGACGGTGGCGCGGCTGGTGCCGATGATTTTTCCGATGTCGGCCGGTTTCAGGCCCTCGGCCTTCAACTCGCGTGCACGTTTGACGGTGCGGTGGTCGGCGGTGATTTCGCGTCGCCCGGCTTTCCGTCCGTGTGAGGCGGCGATGGCCATGTCGGCGCGGGTTCGTTCGGACAGTTGGTCTCGTTCGAGCTGGGCGAAGGCGGAGATGATGGTCACCATGGCCCGGGCGATGGCACCGCCGAGTTCGCTGTCCGGGTCGGTCGCGATGCCATCGCGCAGGGACCGGAACTTGATGCCTCGTGCGGTGAACCCGTCGAGTAGTTCCAGAAGGTGTCGGGTGTTGCGTCCGAGGCGGTCGAGTTTCCAGACGATGACCTCATCGCCTCGGCTGAGGCGGTCAAGCAGGTTGTCCAGTTCCGGGCGACTGGTTTTGGTACCGCTGATGCCGTGGTCGCGGTAGATCCTTTCGCAGCCGGCAGTTTCAAGTTCCCGGATTTGGAGTTCGGTGTTTTGGTTTGTGGTGCTCACCCGGGCGTAGCCAAGTTTCGTCATGCCGTGTCCCTCATGCCGTGTCCCTCATACCGTGTCCCTCGTGCTGTGTCCCTCGTGCTGTGTCCCTCGTGCTGTGCCCCTCGTGCTGTGCCCCTCGTGCTGTGCCCCTCATGCTGTGCCCCTCATATTTTCCTGTCAAAGGCGACTTCGGTGCATTCTTGAGAATACAGTCATGCGACACATTGTTGAGACATACGGAGTGCGGACACACCGGGCGAAGTTGAGGCGGTGGGGGGAGGGGAGGCACGTTCTTGTTAAAGGAACCTTTATTGAGATGCCGAGGAGAACTGGGAAGGTCCCGCG
>JBBREF010000132.1:0-9969 GCA_038203205.1 Gemmatimonadales bacterium
GGCGATGGAGGCGGCTCGCGCGACTCCGGCGGAGCCTGTGCCGATGCACATCCGCAACGCCCCCACGCGCCTGATGAAGGAACTGGGGTATCACGAGGGGTACCAGTACGCTCATTCGGTCCCCGAGGCATACATCCCGCAAGAGTACCTGCCGGACAAGCTTCGTGGCACGGTTTTCTATGAGCCTGGACCATATGGGTTCGAGAAAGAGATAAAAAAAAGGCTTCAGTGGTGGCAGTCACTCAAACAGGAGAACGAAAATGCTGAATAGAAGAACATTATTTGCCGCTTTTGCGGTTTCGGCGCTGGCGGGATGCGCGTCGCTTGGGCTCGGGTCGTTCCGGGAGCCGATCGTACACTTCAACGACGCGAAGATTCGCGGGCTCGGCCTCAGCGGCGGGTCAGTCGACGTGGTGCTCAGCGTCTACAATCCGAACAAGTTCGACCTCAACGCAAGTCGCCTGACGTACCGCCTCATGGTGGAGGACAAGGAGCTCGGAACGGGAGCGCTGAATCAGGCATTCCGCGTGAGTGACAACGATTCGACGTACGTCACGATCCCTGTCGATTTCACGTATGCAGGACTTGGCTCAGCGGGGAGACAGCTTCTCTCGACGGGCACGATCAACTACCGTGTAATAGGCGACTTTACGGTCGATACGCCACTTGGCAGCTTTACGCGTCCCTACGATCAGCGTGGCCGGTTCTCCGGCTTCGGTGGAACATCACAGAGCAGGTAACACACGTCACGAGAACTCATTGAGCTGACGCCTCCGACTGAGCGAGCATTTCTCGTCGGGGCGCAGCGCAAGCGGCCGCCTGGCCGCAATGGTCCGGCAGCAGATTCACTGATCGCGGGTGGAGGAACTTCCGCATCACGCTCGCAGGTAATGAGCGAACATCTCGACGAGCTTGCTGAGCTCGTCGATACCGCTGGTGGTACCGTAGTCGGCCAGCTCACTCAGCAGATCGACAAGCCCAACCCTGCCACCTACCTCGGCAAGGGAAAGATCGAGGAGCTGACGCTGCGACTTGCTGAAACCGAGGCGACTCTCATCGTGTTCGACGATGAGCTCACTCCGGCGCAGGGCAAGAATATCGAGGATGCAACCGGCAGGCGGGTGATGGACCGGGCCGAGCTGATCCTCGACATCTTTGCAACCCGTGCGCGGTCGTCAGAGGCGAAGATGCAGGTCGAGCTCGCGCAGCTCGAGTACATGCTGCCGCGACTCCAGCGCATGTGGAGTCACCTCGAGAAATTTCGCGGTGGTATCGGCGTGCGCGGCCCTGGAGAAACTCAGCTCGAGACTGACAGGCGATTGATCAATAATCGCATTCGGTTGCTGAAGATGCGGCTCACTGATGTACAGAAGTCGCGCGAGGTGAGGCGAACGGGCCGCAAGGGCCAGTTCCGCGCATCGCTCGTCGGGTATACCAACGCCGGCAAGTCTTCAATACTGCGTTCGCTTTCGGGATCGTCATCGATTTTCGTCGAGGATCGTCTTTTCGCCACACTCGACCCGCTCACGCGCGATATCCATCTCGCTGAAAATACTTCGGTGTTGCTCACTGACACCGTCGGGTTCATACGCAAGCTGCCTCACGATCTCGTCGCTTCGTTTCGGGCGACCCTGGAGGAGGTGGCCGAGTCTGACCTGCTGCTGCATGTGATCGATGCGAGTCATCCGACGTGGGAAGAGCAGAGGTCAGTCGTCAATCAGGTCCTCGGGGAGATTGGCGCGAGTGATACTCCGGTGCTCTACGTTTTCAACAAGATCGACCGGATTCCCGAAGAGGAATTGCTGTCTCTCGAAACGCGGATCCAGAATCTCGTACCGGGCTCGGTGTTCGTTTCGGCGGTGACTGATGAAGGGCTCGACCCTCTCAGGCGCTCGTTGCTGGCCCATGCGCGGCTCCGCACGCCGCTCTCGGAGATCAGGCTCCCATTGTCTGATGGGAAGCTGCTGGCGGAGATTCACCGCGAGGCTGAAGTGCTCGAGCAGAAGCACGTTGGTGAGGAGATCGTGATCACTGCGCGGCTCGAGGAAGCGCTCGCCGGCAAGCTGCGCCGGGCAGGGGCTGGAGTGAAGCTTGCGACGCCGGGATTCGACAACTGATTAAGTGTAATAATTCTGTTACACACATGTTTGCTTTAATGCTTCGTGTCCTGTAAGATCATCGGCTGCATGCTGTCTTCAACTCCCCATTCATCAGTAGTGCGATGAGCATTGTTTTCTGGCTCGGAGCCGCGTTGGCGCTTGCCATCGGTCTCGCGCTTGCGCTCACGCCAATCATCACGCGCAGCGCGAGTGCATTCAGCCTATTCGATTCACCCGGCGAAGAGCGCCGCATGCACCTCGAGCCGGTGCCGCGACTCGGGGGCGTTGCGGTATATCTGGTGGCCGCCGCGGTTGCTTCTCTTTTGTTCGTTCGGACAGCGCCATTGTTCGTTCCCAACGGCCCGCCGGGCGACGCGCAGATCAGGTTGCTCGCCGGCGTGTTTCTTGGATCGGCGGTGCTGTTTCTCACCGGGCTCGTCGACGACCTGAAAGGACTGTCGCCTGCGGCGAAATCGGCGGCACAGGTTCTCGCTGCTGCTATCGTCTACTACTTCGGCTTCCGCATTTCATCGATAGCGCTTGGATATGGCGAGGGCGTACCCATCGGAGTGCTCGAGATCCCGCTGATATTTCTGTGGATCGTCGGCCTCACCAACGCTTACAATTTCATTGACGGACTTAACGGCCTTGCCGGTGGCGTCGCCGTCGTCGCATGCGCAACGATTGTTGTCGTAGCCTTCGCACTCGGCAACTACTTCGTTCTGATTCCCGCTGTCGCACTTGCGGGCGGACTTCTTGGATTTCTTCCATACAACTTTCCGAAGGGAAAAATTTTTCTCGGGGATTCGGGAAGTCTCGCGATCGGGTTTCTGCTCGCGGTATTGACGGTCCAGGCGTCCATTAACCAGTCGGGCGCAGTGCTGGCAATCATTCCCATTCTGGCGGTGTCGGTTCCGCTGATGGACGCGACGCTGGCGATTCTCCGCAGGTGGCTGCGTCACGTGCCGCTGTCCGGCGCAGACGCGCGCCACATTCATCATCGGTTGCTAGCGCTTGGCATGTCGCCGAAGCGTACCGCTGTGATACTTTGGGCATTGGCAGCCGGAATGGCGGGGTTCGGACTTCTCATCGCGCTCACCGCACCGTTCGTTGCTGCATCGATTGCAATCTTCGGCATCATCGGTATCGCAGTCATGCTGATTTACGGCACCAACGTGCTCGCGTACCATGAGATCACGATCGCAGGCGAGGTGCTGATGTCGGCGCCAAGCCGCGCACGGCGCGTCATCAGCGACCAGATACTGGCGATGGACCTGATCACGCAGCTGCACCGAAGCGAGGACGTGCACGAAGTGGCGGAGATCGTCGCCGCGGGCGCGCATCAGTTCGGCTTCCTCGGAATGGAGCTGACCGGTGACGACATCGCCGCCGACCGGATGGCCGAGCGAGTGTTGCCCGCACACTGGGCGTGGAAGCTGGATTATCCGATACGGATTGGCGGAGACCCGCGGTCGGTGTCGTACGTGCTCAGCATCTGGTGCAGCCCGGAGCAGAGCACGCGACCCTATGGAGCCGAGAGGGTCGCGCGGCTGCTTGGTCCCGCGCTGCAGCGATGGTTTGAAGCCAGAGCTTTGAGGCCCGAGGGTACGGCGGTCCGCGCCCGGCTCGCACCTCGCACGACTCATCGGCTTCGGATCACCTAGGTCGTCGTAGGGCGGAAGTACACGGGGAAAGGAGGTTCTGAAGGTTCAGGAGGTTTCGGAGGTTGGGTGCCGACGAGATCTCCATATTCCGGCCCTCGTTGCAATGCGAGATGTCGTTCCGTTTTTGTACAAAAGCAGAAAACGGATCCCGCAGGCAGAAAGAGGGTGCCGCGCGTTCAAGCATCCCGACGTAAAACCTCCAAAACCTCCAGAACCTCAAGAACCTCCTTTCCAACCTGTAGTTCCGGGTCTGGAGTTTGGGGACCTTACCGGCCCTGATAAACTTCTCGCGCGACTCATCGGCTGCGGATCACATATGGTCCGCGGTCTGATAGGCCGGAGATACGCGGGGGAAGGAGGTTTAGAAGGTTCGGGAGGTTTTGGAGGTTGCGTGCTGCTGACCGCCCGCGAAAGGGCCGGCACTGCAGAGAGATGTCGTTCCGTATTTGTACAAAAGCAGAAAACGGATCCGCAGGCAGAAAGAGGGTGCCGCGCGTTCAAGCATCCCGACGTAAAACCTCCAAAACCTCCAGAACCTCAAGAACCTCCTTTCCCACCTGTAGTTCCGCGTTTGGAGTTTGGGGACCATACCGGTCCTGATAAACTTCTCGCGCGACTCATCGGCTGCGGATCACATATGGTCCGCGGTCTGATAGGCCGGAGATACGCGGGGGAAGGAGGTTTAGAAGGTTCGGGAGGTTTTGGAGGTTGCGTTCCGACGAGATCTCCCTATTCCGGCCCTCGTTGCAGTGCGAGATGTCGTTCCGTTTTTGTACAAAAGCAGACCGCGGATCACGCTACGGAGAGAGAGGCTGTCGCGCGGTTGGCATGCCGACGTAAAACCTCCAAAACCTCCAGAACCTCAAGAACCTCCTTTCCCAGTGTAGTCAGGAGGCCTGGAGTTTCGGGACACTCTTCAAACCATGACAGAGCGCACAGCAAACAACGGCTCTGCGAGCGCAGCGTTGCCTTCAATGTGAACCTTCGCTCGCGCTGCACTGGCAGGGAGAGCGTTGTAGAGCAGTCGCCAGACGGAATCCGGATCGATTGTGGCAGTGACCGCCGAACCATCTGGAGCACCGCGATAAAGCGCCCACCGTTCATCATTTCGCACGAGAGACCACGCGTCTCCATCGACACGTATTGTCACTGCAGTGCCGGGGGCAGCATTGACGTCACGGTACGCGTGCGGAAGCGCCCTGAACGAGATATCAAGCAGCGGAAACAGCCAGCGATTGTCGAGAAGCAGCGGCGCGCCGACGGCATCGCGGATCTGCATCTGATGATGCCAGCGCTCTGAGTAATCCCGGCCGATATCGAACCAGTTCTCTGATTCACTCTCGCCAGCCCACGCCACTGAGAAGGTCGATGGTGCATGCGGAGTAAGCGAAGACACGAGTTCGGAAACGAGCGGCCCCGTGAATCCGTGAAGTTCGACGAGCAACTGCGGGCTGAGTCGCCGCGCTGTGTTTACCCACTCCGCATTCAACCCATTGAGGAATGCGATGAGTTCCTCGTAGCTCGTGATTGGCTTCGCGGGTTGAGGCGGAATGTGCCCGTCGCGATTGATAGAGAGCTTGCGGAGATCGACGTCGAGGAGATGCGCAACTACATCGCGAACGTTCCATTCGGTCGCGACTGTCGGACGCTTCCAATCCTCAGATGACAATCCGCGGAGGAGGACCATCAGCTCATCGTGGAGCGGCGGGAAGAGATCTGCGGTGGAGAGAGGAGTAAGCGCCTGCATGGTTTTCCGGGCGGGAGAACAGAAGCTGGAAGCTAGCGTCGAACAGCGCGCTCTTTCTGCTGCTTCTATGACTCTGCGGCGTACTCGTAGTTGTAGTATCCGCCATATGTCTGCAGCTTCGAATCGGGATCATTCAGCACAGCGCCAACAACTCGAGCTCCAACAGCGGCAAGCTGCGCCATCGCCTGCTGCCCGGCATCGGCCTCAGTTACACCCGCACGAACGACGAGCACAACTCCATCCGCGATCGTCGAGAGAATTGCAGCATCCGACGCAGCAAGGAGCGGGGGAGTGTCGAGGATTATGAGATCGAACGCCTCTGCCAGTCCCGACAGCGTCTTACGCATTCTCTCGCCGCCAAGAAGCTCGGCCGGATTTGGCGGAAGCTGGCCCGAGGCGAGCACGTATAGTCCCGTCACCGACGTTTCGCGGGTGACTATATCCTGCTCGATCTGGCCGAGCACGAGTTCAGTCAGGCCGGGTTCCCGCGGAACAGAGAACATGCGGTGGAGTCGCGAACGTCGAAGATCGCAATCGACGATTAGAACCCTGAGGCCCTGCTGCGCGAACGACACCGCGAGGTTTGCCGCGGTCGTCGTCTTGCCCTCTGACGGCGCGGCGCTGGTCACAACGAGCGTGCGAAGTGCGTTGACCGCCTGGGAGAAGATGATGTTCGTACGAAGCGTCCTGTAGGCTTCTGCACCTGACGAACGCGCGTCGTTGATAGTGACGAGGCCTGCTGCGCGGTCAGATCCTTTCCCGTTGCCGTTCTTTCGCCCCGGGAGCGCACGCGCGATGCGACCGCTTCCGTTCATGCCGGCAAACTGTGGAATGACGGCGAGGCCGGGCACCTGGAGAATGCGCTCGAGATCGTCGCGCCGGCGAATCGACGTATTCATTCCGTCGACGAGCACCGCTGCGCCGAATCCAAGAAGCAATCCGATCACAATGCCGATCGCGAGCTTGCGCGCGCGTCCAGTGGCAATAGGCTCTTCGGGAAGTTCGGCGAGATCGACGATCTCGACCTGCCCCGCCTCGACCGCCTCTGCCATGCGCGCTTGCTGGTAATCTTCCTGAAGTTTGTCTGACATTCCCTGAACAGCCTGCACCTGCTGCGCGAGACGCGCTTCCTCGGTCTCAGCCTGCGGAGCGCTGGCGATCTGTGCGGTGCTCTGGGCCTTGAGGTTATCGAGCGCGTCAATCTGCGCATCGAGTGCCTGAAGCTGGTTTCTCACCGCCGCCGCGAGCCGTCCCGATGTGGTCGTAACGAGCGTGCTCACGCCGAGCACGTCAGGGTTCGACTGAGCGGCTCCACCGGAGACAAGGCTGTCACGCTTCTGCTGGTAGTTCGTGAGCTGCGCGTAGAGTTGCTGAATGACTGGATTCGACGCGATTCCCGGTGAAGACACGAGCGCTTGAAGGCTTGCTTCGTCACCCTGCGCCGACCGCTGTGCCTGCGCGAGCAGCGTGCGATACGTGCGACGCTGTGCATCGAGGTCGGCGCGACGGATCTCCACGTCGACGATGCCAGCCTGTTGTGCGCTCGCCTTCTCGCGCGAGGAAAATACCTGGCGGTTGCTCCTGAACGCGCTGTACTCTCCCATCGCGCTGTTCAGCATCGCCTCGGTCTGCCGCATCTGCTCTTCAAGGAAAATCCGGCGGCGGCGCGATGTCTGCTGCGATCCTTCGGTGTTGTGAAGCTGGAAGGTCGTCGCCATGGAATTGGCGGCGCGCTGCGCGTAGTTAGGATCGCCGGAAACAAACCTCATGTCGATGATGTCGGTCTTCGGGCGCGGAGCAGCGGCAAAGCTGTTTCGGACGTACGCGATGGCATTGGTTCTCGAGAGGACCGCGAGTGTTACCGCCGGGGCTTCAGGCTGCCGCTCGACGGTCATCTGCACTCCACCGGCAACCAGGGGCTGACCGTATGGGGCTGTCGCGGTCTCGCCACGCGCCCTGATCGTTGCTCCGGCCGCGCTGAACGTCAACCTGACTGTATCCGCCTTTGAATCGGCAGCGACCATGACGTTCGTGATCTCCGACGGATAGGTGCTCTCCTTGATCGGAACCAGGCGCAGACCGTCGCGATCGACAGCGTCAGACGCGATCTGCCGGCTCATCATCACCTGAATCTGCGAGAGGAGCACGTCGGTTTCGCGCCCGAGTACCTCATCGTAGGCGCGCGCTTCACCGCCTCCTGTCATCGCGCGTCGCGCGTCGGCAAGGCGTGCAACGACTACCGCCTGATACTGGGGCGGGGCACTGAACACCATGTATGCAGTTGCTCCGACACAAACGGCGAGAATCCCGAGTACCAGCCACATCTGGCGCCGGAGTATCGCGAGATACTCCTTGACTCCCATCGAGTCCCGAACCTGCTCCGGGTATCCCTCGGGAACGGGTGGCACTCCGCCCGGCGCACGCTGCGCCGCGAATCCGCCGGGCTGGTATGGTACGATGTCGCCCACTGGCTACCTTAGGAAAATTCCAACGATTCCAGCGACGGCCGCGATCGTGCTCGCAACTGGTCCAACGATCTCGCGCGCCGATATTCCGCGGCGGCCAATAAGGATCTGGTCGCCCGACCGGATCTGAAGAATGGCGGCGTCAGAATCGGGCCTGCTGAGATCGAGTGCGATCTCCTGCCTGTCGCGAATGATCTTGATCTTCTCGAGCCTGCCACGTTCCGTCGGACCGCCAGCGATTGCGACTGCCTGCGCAATCGTCGTCTCGGGTGGAACCGTGTAGATGTTCGGCGTCCTGATTTCGCCGCCGACGATGATTCGCACGAGCGGCTGGATCACGAACTGTGGATTCTGCTCGTAGCGGGTGAGAAATGTCCTGAGGCGTTCCTCGACGACCGGGAGGGTTGCTCCAGTGACGTTTACTTCGCGATAGAGCGGATGGATGACTGTACCATTTGCGGCAACGATGCACTCGCAGCTCAGCTCGGGCTTGCGCCATACTGTGATGACCAGCTGATCACCTGGGCTGAGTCCACCATATACCGGGCCGGCCGGATTTTGTGCGCTTACATCAGATGCAGCAAGGACCGCGACGAGCGCGAAAAAAACACGTTTATGCAAAATCATCTCTTGAGGGGATTGGCGGCCAGCAAGTGACGCTCTCGCAGGCAGTTATCGAAGTTAGTGGGATGCGTGAGTAGCGTCCAGCGGAGAGGGTTACAGGTTTATTACAGTCGCTGCGTCTGAGTCACAGACTAGGATGCCGCAGCGAGCATCGCGGCCGTCTCAGGCATCGCCGGCTCCTCCGCAATCCCATCAAGCCCGTTCTGCGCGGCCCACCTCATCAGCGTGTACAAAGCCCACGGCCGGCTCCAGTTCACTCCCGGCCTCCTCTGCTGAAACTCCTTCCACACTCCCATGACCGCCCCGCGGTCGAGTCCGAGCGCATCGGACCCCGCGCCGGTCAGAATCGAATCGACCTCCCCGAACAACTCCGCCCGCATCCACGACTCGAAGGGAAGGGTGAATCCCCGCTTTGGCCGCTCGATCGTCTCCGGCGAAAGCAAGTCGCGCACGGCCTCCACGAGAACCGGCTTGATCGACCCGCGCTTCAGCTTCATCGACTCGGCAGCAGCCGCCGCAGCGCGCGCGACCTGGATGTCGACGAAAGGCACCCGCAGCTCGAGTCCCTGCGACATGCTGAACACATCGCTGTCCCGGAGCAGCGTGTTCCTCATGTATCCCGTGAGCTCATACAACGACACCTGCTGCATCAGCGACAATGAACTCACGTCGACGTCATCGGGTGCCGGAGTGAATCCGCTGCTCCTGAACCTCCCCCTCGTCAGCCGTGCGACCTGCGAGTCTCCGAACAGCGTGCGAGACGCGCAATACGCAGCGAACGCAGGATTCTCCTCGTCCAGGAGTGTCCTGATGCGATCAGCACGTATATCGCTGAACGCGCGTGTCCCCGACGCTCCGGCGCGACGCACGGGCCCTGGAAGATTCCAGAACGGCTTGATGTAGCCCGCGCGGTGAAACGATGGATATCCACCGAACAGCTCGTCGCCGCCGAGTCCTGAGAGTACGACCTTGATGCCGAACATCCTCACAGCGCGACTGACGACGTATGTGTTGAGTCCGTCTAGCGACGGTTGATCCATTGCCGCGAACACGTCTGGCAGTGCGCTCAGGAGGTCGTCGCCAGTGAGCGGGATCTCGTGATGGATAGTGTTGAATCGCTGGGCCGCTTCACGCGCCGGATCCGCTTCGCTGTATGCGCTTTCGTCGAACGTGACGGTAAAGCTTTCGATGCGTGTAGTCGAAACCTCACTCGCGAGCCCTGCAACGGCTGACGAATCGATTCCACCTGAGAGAAATACTGCGACAGGAACATCACTCACGAGGTGATATCCGATCGACTCGCGCAGCGCGTTCCTCACGCGATGCACGTGCGACTGCGGCTCGCGATGAATGTCGTCGCTGTGCGTGTA
>JBBREF010000133.1:0-9964 GCA_038203205.1 Gemmatimonadales bacterium
CTCACCTTCAACGTCGGAACGATGGCGTCGGGCACGACGGTCGAAGTCGATACGAGCGGGGCGATGACGGCAGCAGGTAAATCCAACATCGTTCCGCCGATATTTCGCGCTACAGGCGACCTCAGGTTTCTCACTGAAGCCCAGAAGGATTCGGCGCGATCGAGAATGCGTGCGATTGTCGCCAGCCCGCTCAACGGCGCAGAAGGCACAATCACCTTTGCAGACAGATATCCGGCGATGGCCATCACAGCAGAGGGACATCGTCTGCTTCAGATATACGACGGCACGAGTCGCTCTCTCGGATATCCTGCTGTGGGAACGAGCGCACCAGAATCTCGCGGAGCTGGCGACATATCGTTTATCGCGCCGATCATTCCGGGAATCGATGGCCTCGGTACTGATGGGGCAGGGTCGCATTCGCCAAGGGAGCTGGTTTACCTACCGTCGCTCCGCTTGAGCGCTGAACGCGCGGCGGTGTTCATGAGCCGGCTTGCGGACACCTGGCCGAGGAAGGCTGCGACACCTTAACGCTGTTGCCGCCTTGCGCGTCTTGCCGTATCGCATGCGCAGGGCATCTTAGGTCATGTCATTTCTCTTCTGGCTGTCACTCGTGGTCGGCGGTGGATTGCTCGCGATGTCGCTGATCGGCGACGCGGCAGGCGAAGGCGACGGCTCATCGACCAGTGGCGATAGCGACTGGAGCAAGATTTTCTCGCTTCGTTACGCGACGTACTTCCTGTTCGCGTTCGGAGCGACAGGTGTCCTGCTGCAGTACGTGCAGGATGGCCGCAGCACACTGATGACGTTCATCCTGGCTACCATCACCGGCGTGATTGCCTGGGTGGTAAGTGCGCTTGCGTTCAGCTACCTCAAGCGGACTGATTCCGGACAATGGCGCGGCGATCGCTGGATCATCGGGCGTACCGGGGAAGTGACGATTCCCATTCGCGCGGGTGAGACAGGCAAGATCATGATAAGCCACGGCGGCCAGACGCAGGAACTGCTCGCGCTTCCGCACGGCGATGCGGCCTCCGACCCTGAGCTCTGGCAATCGGTAATGGTCGTCGAGGTACGAGATGGAATTGCGCTGGTGACGCCGGCACCCGAGCTCACCGAATCAAACACCCCCGAGGAATAGACAATGGAGCTCTTTCAAAGCGCCGCAGTGGTAATGGGAGCAGTCATCGTCGCGGTGATTGGCATAGCCCTGTTGACGATCAAGAAGCTCCTCATCATTGCGCCGCCGAACTTTGCGGCGGTCATCACGGGCCGGCAAAGGCTTCTCGACGATGGAACGCGTATCGGATATCGCACCGTAAGTGGTGGAAGGTCGCTGCGTGTTCCGCTGATCGAGCAGGTTCAGTGGGTGTCTCTCGGAACGATTCCGCTCGAGATCAGCGTGTCTGACGCCTATTCAAAAGGAAACATCCCGCTCGAAGTAAAAGCGGTTGCCAACCTCAAGATCGCGTCGTCCCCGGATTTCGTCTTCAACAACGCAGTCGAGCGCCTGCTTGGAAAGCCGCTGAGCGACGTCGAAGCCCTTGCCCGCGAGACCTTAACCGGCAACTTGCGCGGCGTCCTTGCCAAGCTCACGCCAGAAGAGGTAAACGAAGACCGGCTCGGCTTCGCACGACATCTCTCCGAAGAGGCAGACCACGATCTTAAGAAGCTCGGGCTTCAGCTCGACGTCCTGAAGATCCAGCATGTCAGCGATCGTGTCGGTTACCTGAAAGCGATGGGAGAGAAGGCGACGTCGGAGGCGATTCGCGATGCCGAGATCGCAAAAGCCAACGCGAGAGCGGAAACCGCGCTCAGACAGGCTGAAGCGAACAGGGTGTCGGAGGTTGCGAACGCGCAGGCCTCGACGGCAATCGCTGAAGCCCAGAATCTCCTCCGCGTTCGACAGGCGGAACTTGGTCGCGACGCCGAGACAGCGGAACGTGTGGCGAGAGCCGATGCTGAGCGTGCCGAGGCGCAGGCGCGGACGGCGCTCGAGCTGCAGCGTGTGGATCTGGAGCGCACCCGGCTCCAGGCCGACGTCGTTGAACCAGCAGAGGCTGAAAGGATGGCGGCTGAGTCGCGCGCAAAGGCCGCCGCAGCGCCGATTCTCGAGAATGGACGCGCGCAGGCTGAAGCATTGAGGATGCTTCTTGGTGAGATCGAAAAGTCGGGAGACACCGGCCTCCGCGTTTTTATCGCCGAGAAGATGCCGGCGCTGCTCGACAGTGCGTTGCGATCGATGCAGAGCATAGACATCGACCGAGTCACTGTCATCGACAGCGGGAGCGGCCACGGAGTGGCGAACGCAACGTCACAGAAAGTGAATGCATCGCTCGCTGCGGTGCAGCAGGTTGCTGATGCGATGGGCCTCGATCTCGAGGGGTTGGTGAGAAATCTGTCGCGCCCGCATCTGCACCATGGCACCCAGTCGATTGATCCGCCGACACCAAAGCCATGATTCGATGCTAGCCGCTCACGTATGGTTTCGATGTTCTGATGGCCTTCGGTGAAACTTCCGGGTGTTCCGAAACCACACGTCACGGAGGACGAATAAAATGAGCGACACAGCTACAGTTGCCGGAAACGATCTGGATGCCATCATCGACCAGCTCGACAAATTTCACCAGCGGGCCACGTATGGCGCGGTCGCGGCAATAGTCAACAAGGCACCGCGCTCGCTCATGAGTGGACGCGAGCGCAATTCCCATTCGTCGTGGATCGTCAGCCGCGAGTCAGGGGCTCCAAGCGGGTACTCGGTTGAGCAGCTTCATCCAGCACTCGAGGAGAGAAAAAATATCCTCAGCACGCCAGAAGCACTCAGAGGGTGGCTGGACGATCCTGCGTGACTGGAAGGTCGGAGGCACTACATGCTGTTCGCGGTTAGCTGCTCCAGCCAATAGATGGCAGCCGCTTGAAGCGGCTACATATGTAGCTGTTAGCTCTTGCTAACAGCTACGGGCTAATGCTGCCAAGAGCTAAATGCAGTCGTAGCCTCCGGCGTTCGTTGTCAGCGTGCCTTCCGGCATCTGATGCTGTCCGGCGTGGCAGTTGCACAATGTTCTGACAAATGTCACCAGCAAAATGCCTTGCCCTGTTGTGCCTGCTTTGCTCCGGGATTGCGAATGCGCAGGCAGGGGCTCCTGTCGACTCGACGAGCGCGCCTCTCGACCGCCTCCTGTCCGAGGCCGCGATGGTCAACGCGCAGATCCCAATGCGGCTGCGCGCATATCGTGCGCAGGTCGAATCGGAAATGTCCATTGCCATCATCGATTCAGGCGGCCGCGAGCGAACAGCGCAACTCGAGCAGATCGCGAGCGCAGTGCGATTCAGGAACCCTGACCGCTACGACCAGCGCATCGTCGGATACCGAAGCCAATCTGTCGGACCCACGTTCTCACTGATGTCGATCTTCGGCGGCTGGACGACGCCGACGCTCTACGGCAACCGGCTTCAGCTCGGCGTCACGTCCGCATCTTCCAGCAACCGCACGATAAATCCGGGGAGCGCGAGCTTCGCAATTCATCCGCTCGCCGGCAATCGCGGGACATACTATATGTATGAAGGGGGCGACACGGCCGTCACACTGTTCTCGACGAGTGGCCGGCGCATTCCGCTCGTCCGCGTCCGGGTGTCGCCGAAACCGGGTGCACCTGGTGATGCTGTGCTTTTCTTCGGCGACATCTACCTCGACGCTGACCGCAAGCAGATCGTTCGCATGCGAGGTCGAATGGTCGAGCTGCGCGACGGCGAAGTCACGATCAAATCCGGCAGCCGCCTGCCCGGAGTAAGTGGGGCCTCATTCGTAGAGCTCGTGAACGTCGAGGTCAACGGCGAGTATTGGCTTCCCGCGTATCAGCGAACCGAGCTTCAGGCGCGCGTGTCGCTGTTCGGCGATTTCCGAAGCATCGTGAGGATCGTGTCGCGATTCTACGACATCCGCGCGAACGATTCATCGTGGACGGGGCCCGAAGCCGCTCCGGGCGTAGTGCACCACCTGACGTTCGCCTCCGGGGCGACTCAGCAGCGTTATCGCGACTGGCGCCAGCCGATTGGAGCTGCCAGCACCGACACATACTTCGCGGAGTTCGACGATCTCGCGCCAGACGCATGGACAACGGTTGGCAATGCCTCGCTTCGTTTTCGCCCGCGCTCGCTTGGCGAAGTGTTCAGGTTCAACAGAATCGAGGGAGTGTTCACAGGGGTCGCCGCAGAACACAACTTCCGCGATGATTCACCGGGCTTGTCGATTCGCGGCTCGCTCGGGTACGCATGGGCAGAGAAAGTTCCGCGCGGAATGCTCGGTGCACAGCGGACACTCGGAAGGACGACAACCGGTATTCGCGTCGAGAGAGCGCTCGCGCATACGAACGACTTCCAGCCGCCATTGAGCTACGGTGCGACTCTCTCCGCGCTGCTCGGCAGTGCTGATGATTTCGACTATCTGGACCGGCGAACAGTGACAGCCTCCATGGCGCGGACATTCGGAGATCAGCGTCGATCGCTCTTGCGCATCGAAGCGGGAGCGGGCTCCGACAATGCAGTCTCGAAAAATGTCTCGAAGGGACTGTACGTCGCGAAAGGGCAGGGATTTCGGCCGAACCGCGGAATCCGGGAGGGTGACTATGTGAGAACCGCTGCGTCGATCGAAATCAATCCGCAGGTCAGCGGGCTGTTCGTCGATCGAGGTGTCGGACTCACCTTGCAGTACGAGCGAGCGGACGGCGACCTGCGGTGGCAGAGGCTCGAGGTTCGAACCGCCGCGCGCCGGGAGGTCGGTCCCTTTCAGGTGTTCGCGCGAGGTGACGCTGGCACGCTTCTCGGCACACCTGCACCGCAGGCGCTCTTCGAGCTCGGCGGAGACCTCGGCCTGAGTGCGTATGACTACAAGGAATTTGCCGGCGACAGGGCGGCACTTATCCGGACCGTTGTTGGCTACACGCTACCAATACTGAGGGCGCCGATCCGTTTGCCGAGCCTGCTGATTCTTCCCGGACTCGCACCGGGGTTTGCGGCGGGTGTGCATGGCGGGTGGGCCGAGGTCTCCGGAGCGAGGGCACAGCAGGCGTTACTCGAGCTGGGGAACATCACAGATATCGAAGGGAACGCAATTCCGCTTTCGCGCCCGACCGACGGTATGCGCGCGTCGGCCGAGTTCCTCGTGACTTTTTTCAGTGGCGCCCTCGCGTTTGGTGTCACGAGGGCGATCGACCAGCCCGACAAGTGGAAATTCACTGGTCGTCTAGGCCAGGGGTTCTAGGGTCTAGAACACCCTTATTGGAATCCCACCGGGAAGGTCAACTATGACCTTTTCCGTCCTGTTCGTCCGCACGTTCCGGTAGAATGCGGAATCCTTGCCGACACCAGCGATGTCCATCAGCTCGCGGCCGAGCCGAGCGATGTCCTCGTTGCGCATGCGAATTGATCCGTGTGAAACCGCCTTGCCAATCGATGCCGGATTGTTCGTTCCGTGTACAGTTCGCGGTGGGTCATAGATGAGCTGAGTGCGGCCAAGTGGATTTTTCGGGTCGCCCGGTTTCCGCGGTTCGCGCTCTTCTGCCCACGACTCGTCAGGTGGCGTCCACTCAGGATTCCACACCACCTGCGTGATCCGCCATTGTCCGGTTCGTGTGGGCCACTCCGTAGACCCAACCGCCACACCGTAAGTGCCGGCACTGTCGGATCCCTTCATGAAATAAAGCTTCCTCGCCGTGAGGTCGACTTCTATCCGCGCGCCTGTCGCGATTGCGGTTGAGTCTATCAAGGCCGTCGAATCCATCGGTATGGCCATCGGCGGTACTATGGTCGGATCTATAGAGACGGTGGCGGCCGAATCCCCAGGGGTGTCGTCCTTCGACGAGATCGTACAGGCTGCCAGTACAAAACCGAGAATTAGGAAGGAGATTCCTGTGCGTTTCATTTCAAATATTTTCCGTTGAGGTCATAAGCTGTTAAGGCAAGAGCCGTGCAGCGGGACAGGATTCTTGCCGTGATCAGGTGGACATGACAACATTGGACGCATGAATGACACCGATGCGGGCAAAGCCGCGGGGTTGGAGATCCTTCGCGATTCCATAAAGTTCGTGATGCTGAGGGATCTCAGGTCACTCGACGCGCAGATTTCGGCCTACCCTGACGATGACTCGCTCTGGCAAGTCGTTCCGGGAATCGCGAACTCGGCAGGCAACCTCTCACTGCACCTTGCGGGCAACCTGCGGCATTTCGTCGGCAGCATTCTGTGCGGAACAGGTTACACTCGCGATCGGGCTTCAGAATTCGCTTCCAAAGGGTTGACGAGGGAGCAGCTGAGAAACGAAATCCGACTCGCGATCGAAGATGTCGGGGGATCGCTCGACATGATCGATCCGCGCACGCTGGCGGATGCATACCCGAGCCTGATTGTAGAGCGGCGTGTCAGGACCGCTGAGTTTCTCCTGCATCTCGCCGCCCACCTCACGTATCACCTGGGGCAGATCGACTATCACCGGCGCATTCTCACAGCTGAACCTATGCCGGTCGAGAATCTTTCAGTTCTGAGCCTGCCACTCGCTGACTGATCAGGCTGTGATCGGTGGTCTCCTGGTGGCCCATGGTCGCGCTTCCTCCAGCTGACCGGCGAGCCTGAACAGCGTTGCCTCATCGCCGTAACGGCCGACGAAATGAATCCCGATCGGCAGGTTTTCGGAGTTCCAGTGTAGCGGCACTGACATGGCCGGCTGGCCGGTGACGTTGAAGAGCGGCGTGTATGGGATCGCGTCGAATATTGTCTTCGCGCTTTGCTCCAGGGCACCAAGCAGCTTCAAAACATTTCCGGCGCGCAGTTTTCCCAGAACCTTGAGCAGCGCGCGCTCGTGTGGTTTCGGTTGCAGCGAGCCTGTCTTGAAGGGGGGCACGGAGAGCGTCGGCGTCATGAGCACGTCGTATTTCTCGAAGAATGCTCCCACGCCTCTCGACGCGCTTCTCAGATAACGTTCGGCTTTTACGAACTCGCCTGCGGATATTGACGCTCCGAGGAGATTGAGGCCCCACGTCGTGAACTCGACATCTGAGGATCCCGCCGCTCTGCCGAGTCGTTTCTTTGCCTCGAGAATGTCTGAGCGGACTTCGCCGCAGACTACCGTCAGGAATGCGCGGTTGAATTCGTCCTTGTCGACAGTCGGTGCTGCTTCGACGACTTCATGTCCCAGAGACTCGAGGAGCCTTGTTGCGTCGGCGAGCGCGGTCACGCAGTCGGGATGCACATCGTGTCCGAGAAAAGGTGTGCTCGTCACCGCGATGCGGAGTTTTCCCGGATGTCGCGAGACCTCCTCGAGGAAGGGACGCTCACTTGCTGGTGCCCAGTATGGCGCGCCAATGTCGGGCCCTGAGATGGCATCGAGCATTGCTGCGCTGTCGCGAACCGATCTGGTGATGCAGTGCTCGATCGCCGCACCCTGCCATAACTCGCCGATTACAGGTCCCGCAGGCGTGCGGCCACGTGTGGGCTTCAGTCCGAATATTCCGCAGCACGATGCAGGGATGCGAATCGATCCCCCGCCGTCGCCGCCCCCTGCCCACGGAACCATCCCGCTTGCAACTGCCGCGGCGGAACCGCCGGATGATCCGCCGGTGGTTCGGGTCGTGTCCCACGGATTGACGGTTGGTCCGAACAACTCCGGTTCGGTAAATGGCGTGAGCCCGAATTCAGGCGTGTTGGTTTTGCCGACGACAATCACGCCGGCGCGTCTGTATCGCTGAACAATCTCTGTGTCGTGGGGCGGAATCCATCCTTCGTAAAGCCTGGAACCGCTCGATGTAGGAGCTCCGTCATACCACGAAAGAAGGTCCTTGAGCATAAACGGAACGCCGCGGAATCTGCCGTCCCCGGCAGAGGAATCTGCCTGGCGCCGGGCCTCGTCGTACATCTTGTGAACGACTGCGTTGAGGCGCGGGTTCAACGATTCTATCCGCTCGATGGAAGCCTCCACGAGCTCGCGGGGCGAGACCTGTTTCGTGCGTACCATCTCAGCAAGTGCGAGCGCGTCGTACGAGGAATAGTCGTTCATTATTTGTCGTGCCTTGGCAGATACACGTGAGCCCCTGCGCGCAGATTGCGGCAGGGGCTCAAAGTGTAATACTCCGCGGAGTACTGCGTTACTGCGACGCTGACTGAATCGCCCGGGTAATGAGCATCCTGAGTGCCGCTGCATCTGCTTCCAACAGCGATCCGCTTCTCACCAGCGCATCGAGCTGGTTGAGAAGACTGTTAAGCTGGTTGATCGCGGCTCCGTCGTTGCCGTTGGCGAAACTCTGGAGTGCGGCCTGGATCTTCGCGTTCAGTGCGTTTGCATTGCCCGGCTTGAGCTTGCCGTCGGTGACCAGCTGGGCGATCAGCGCGAGCGCATCCTCAGCCGCATCGGCCGGAGTTTCGATGACCGCTGTCGTCACCACCGTATCAGCGAGCCCGCGTGTATCGCTCACGATCAGCGTCACATCGTAAGTGCCCGCTGTCGCATAAGCGTGGGAGACAGTCTCACCGTTCGCCGTTGAACCATCGCCGAAGTTCCACGCGAAGCTCAGCGCGTCGCCGTCCGCATCGGTAGATCCTGAGCCACTCATCGTGATCGACTCGTGCTCCAGTGCTGTGTAGGGTCCGTCAGTCGCCGCAACCGGAGGCACGGTCTCACTTTCAACCGCGATCTCGATCGGGTCTGGAAGCAGGTCAAGAATATCGTATCCGCTGAGAGACTCGACGGCATCAACTGTCGTGCGATATGTCTCCCAGTTCACGTTGCGGATGCCCGCTATGTTGGGCATCACCACGGCGATGACCTCGAGGTCCTGATAATCATTGATATCGTCCAGCCCCTGATCCTTCGGCAGAATCACCGCGACTTTCCACGTGTATCCGGGAATCACGATGAGGCCTTCGTTCTTGATGGTGCCAATGTTACCCGCGACACCGGCGATGATGTAGACCTCCTTGTTCTGAGTCTGCGCCAGGTTGCCGAGGTAGTTCTCCATCGCCGCCCATGGTCCCTGATTCTGGTCTGCGGCCTGGGGGACAATGTTGCTGAAGTAGAACGTGTAGGCGTTGTCGAGAGTGCCTGTTGTGCGATCGAATGAGCGAGCGAGGTGACCCCGGTCGATGCCGTAGCCATGAAATGCGCCGGCGCCTGTATAGTCGGCGGTGGTGTACCGCGTGTAAGAGCCGGGCAGCGCAGGATCATAGGTGAAGCAGTCGCAGCGATCCTGTGTCCCAATCTGCGATGCATCGAGATTGTAGCTTACCCAGTTCGGGGTTCCGCGCAGGCTGCTGAACGAGAGCGTGAAGGTCGGGTGGCGGAGTATGTAGTCGTCGCTGGCGTCGCCATCTGCCGGCTCGCCGAATTCAGCATTTCCCGGATAGGCAACGCCACTGAACGTCCCGACAATGGTTGGCAGAGTGTAGGTCGCACTGACCGTCGAGTTCTTCAGCGTCGCGCGGAACGTCGCAGATCCACCGGCCAGCGCAGTGATGACGCCGTCTTCATCAACAGAGGCGATCGACGGCGTTTCCGAGCTCCATACATAGGTGGCGTCGAGCACATTGCCACTCGCATCGGTCAGTGTCGCGAAGAGCTGGTCCTGGAATCCGACAGGTAGAGCGGGGTCACTGAAGTTCCTGCCGCTGAAGGAAATCGTCGGCGGCGGAGGGGGGCCGTTGCAAGCACCGGGGCTGCCAGCGGATGGGCCGTACCAGTCGCCGTCGTATCGCTGAAGTGTCTGCGTATCACTGCGGCTTCCCGTCTGGCGGACACCGATGTCGACTGAAGTCATTCCCGAGGCCGGACCATTAGTAGCCGCGAAAGTGCCTTCGTACGACAGAAACTCGACTACGATATTTCCTGGACGAACGAGGGCGATTCCGTCAGGGTCACCGTTTTGGATTCCGCTTGCCGGCCCTGCGAACGTCAGGACTCCCCGGCCATCGCAGAGCGAAGGGACG
>JBBREF010000134.1:0-9780 GCA_038203205.1 Gemmatimonadales bacterium
TCAGGGCGCACCCCGACGCGATGGCATTCGGGCTATCAATGCTCGCCCTCGGATTACTCAGCACGACCACCAACGAGCGCTCGCTGCGTAACTCCCTGCTGCTTGCCGCCGCAACGTTCGTAACTGCCGTCGCCGTAACCACACGGGTCGCCGCTATTGTCCTGATGGTGCCGACATTATGGTGCCTGATGCGAATTGTTTCGCCGCGCAACCGAAGCGAAATGCAGGTGCTCATTGCTGGCTCGCTTGCTCTGCTCGCCGGCGCAGCGATCGCAGTGATCGCATCAGAAGACGGCACGATCACGCGTTACGCCGATGAAATCTCATGGCAGGTGCGGAAGAACCCGTTCGCCTACTTCATGCTGCTGCGAGTCGCCGGCGTATTCCACGCGCTCGCCGAGCTGTTCCTTAATGTCCCACTTCATGAGTTCGCGCCAATGCGACCGATTCTCATGACGATTGGCTTCGTACCTGCGATTTTTCTATTCGCTACCCGCGCCCACCGACACTGGCATCCCGCGATCTTCGTGTACGTCGCCACGTTGATCTTCGTCCTGATCGTATGGCCGTTTTACACGACCCGTCTCTGGGTGACGCTGATCCCCCTGCTGATGCTTCACACGCTTGGCGTATTCGCGACGCTGTCAAAAACCGGGTTGCGGTATCGCGCTGCGCAAATGTGGATGGTCTGGCTGGCCTTCACGGGTACAGTCGCCCTCACACATGTGAGCCGCGTGTCGCTGTCTGGCGACAAGTTCATGTCTCGCTGGGGGACAAACGGCGGCCTCTCCGAACCCTGGAAGCCAGACGCTGCCCACGACGCGCGGGCGAAGATCATCGTCAGGAAGTTCGATGCCGGCAACGTCGCGTGGAGCGCTCTCCTGGGCGATTCACTTTGAAGCCGTCCCCCAAAAGGACCGAGAGAGTCCGCGCCCTGATGGCGCGAACAACTTCAGCAGCTTTTCGCCTCCGCAAGGTCCCAGCAGGCGATTGGCGCCGGGGCGGTGAGACCGCCAGCGTCGCTTGAGGCAAACCACCGCACTCTCCCGAAAACGAACTCGACAACCTGCTGCATTTCATCGGCGCCGTCCACGGCGACGCGTGTCAAGAAGGCGTTTTCATAAACGGTTTTGTAAAACATACGATTTGTCGAGTTGTAGAACCGGATTTCAATCGACGGCAATGCTTTGCCGGTTGCGAGAGTGCGGTGGAAGGGGCCGCTCGACGCCGCGTAGAATGGCATTGATACCTTGACCGGCTGGAAGCTCGGTTTACCAGCGGAAATCCCCGAGCCGGTACTGCCCATCACCATCGGAGGCATCTCTGCTACAGATGAGAAACCATTCAGTTTGAACTCCTTGGCATGCGGCGCCGGCTGATCCCCCGCGATCTGATCCACCAGCATGTAGGCATTATGCTGAGCAGACGCAGTCGAGGATACTGCAGCGAAAACCACAAGGGACAACCATACCGCGGACACTCTCTTCATCTTTTTTCTCTCGTTAAGGGGGATTGGTTGAGCTTCGTACCGCGCCACTGCCACGTATTAATTCAGGTATCCGGCAACTCTCGCAGCGGCCATGACCATTGCTTTCGCCGACGAACATTGTGCAGCTGTCCACGAGTCAGCACTGCAAAGCTCAGCATCGGTCATTGCACCGGTGCCAATCTTTTCACCCGCTTTGTAAGGCGATGTTGCAAGCGCCCAGTAGAGAAGCAATGTCTGGCGCTCTTCCGGATCATCTGACTCGAGAATCTGCTTTACCCGCACGGGCACGCGCATCTCCTCGACGTATTTCTCGTATTCGGCTGCAACTTTATCCCTGTTGAATAGACCCATCACGCCCTTGCTGACCTTCATCGCCCCTGCAAGTAGCGTCGTGCCGATCATCGCTGGATCGGCGCCCGTCAGTGCCCGAGCGCGGTCCGACACACTCGAAGGAATGCCGACCCGTTCGATGATGTCCGTACCCTGATCGCGGAGCTTGTCGAGCTCGACTTCGAGCGCTTTCGTTACGGGCGTGAGATAGCGGACATTCAACGAGGCAGCGGCATCACTGGCGACACCCTCTGCGCCACCAGCCAGTTGCGCCAGTGCGGATGACGCAGCGATGAAAGCCGTACCCGCCGAATCGGGTAACACTGCCGACCATGCGTAAGTTTTGAAGTCGGTTGCTACAGTGCCCGCTGCTTCTGCTGCGACCCGGGCGATGCCGCCGGAATCCCTCGCCTGCTGGTAATACGCATCGACCTCGCGGGCTTTGCCGTACATGCGTAATGCTTCATCCGCAACGTGCGCGCGGCGCGCGCGAATGTACGACTCGAACTCCGCGAGGGCATCACGTGCGGCAGCATTCGCGCTATCCTCGTTGGCAACTTTGAGCAGCGATCCGAACAGCAGCGCCTTCAGTTCCGCACTGCCTGCTGGGTCTGCTATCATCGCCGCCCACATCACGCGTTTCTTTGCGGTGTCACCACCGGCGCGATCGTTCAGGAAAGCATCGACGGCCTTCGGGTCAGCGAGTGCCATTGATAGCAATCCCGGCATGAACCGATACGCACCTGATTCAGGGTATTGGCTGAGTTGCCAGACGAGCATTTCTTTTGCCTTGCCGAAACATGCCGAAAGATTTCCCTTCGTCAGGCTCGCAACGGCTGACCACGAGCGCTGAAGCGGGAGTGGGCAAACCCAGCACTCGCTGCCATTCGGCGAATCGCGAAATGGTGTTCCAAAACCCGCTGGAGCCTTGTACCTCGCGCAGCCGTTGACAAAAGTCGCAGGTGCGAACGTGGCGCCAGGTCCGAGACACGCGTTCTCCGCGTCGACTGGAGCGGTGCCTCGCGTGGACCTGGCCGGACATGTCCAGCATTCGCCACCATTTCTGGGATCGGCGAAAGCCGGAGCGATACAATCAGAGGATGGCGCCGCACGCAACTTCATTGCTGCGCGACCCAGCAATTCGCAGCCTCGCTCCATCGTATCGCCGCCGCCGATGATCGGACAACGAAGACTACCCGGAAGCGCGAGCTTCGGAGCTGGCCGGGCATTCGGAAGCTTTGGTTCCTCGAGAGACTTAGCCTTGTCGAGCGACTCCTGCGGTTTATCAGGCGAAGCAGGCGTCTTTTCGGGCGGGCCCGAAGGGGCATTCGAGGCGGCCGGCCCCGATACAGCGTTCGCAACGTTTCCGACAGCGCCGCCCGCTATCTCACCGACCGCGCTTCCGACAGCCGCACCTGCGGCGCCCGCTGCCGCTGCGCCCACAGCCCCTTGCACTGCGCCGGGGGCGAGGATCGCAGGGGCTGCGATAGACGCTGCAGTTGCTGCGACTGACGCTCCCGTCGATAACAGGCCTCCGATTGCGCCCAACGCGCCGGATACGCCTCCGCCGGATGACCGATTATTCGATGCGCCAGTTTCATTTCCTGCTGCCGGGGTAGCACCACGCTCAGCGTTCTCGCCGCTGGCCACCGTCGGCACAGGTGACGCAGTCGTTGCAACCGAGGGCGATGAACCGTCGGCTCGCAGCCGGCTGTGATCGCTAAGGAGAACGAGGTTCGTTGTTGTGTCCTGCGCGACATAGACCGCCTTCGATCCCGCCGAAATCGCAAGGCCTGCCCCACCCACTAACCGTTCCCAGTTCGAACCGTTCAGGCGAAGTACCTCGAAGCCTCCGCGAACCGGAGTGGTGCCGAGGATGAAGACATTCCCGTCAGGCGCGACAGTTATGTCAGTTGCGGTTTGCTGAAACTCCGACCACGCAGATCCCGTCCAGCGCGAGATTTTTCCTGACGCGCCAACCACCCACGGACTACCTGATGGGTCGACCGCGATTCGCACTCCGCTTCCAGTTGCACGTTCCCAGGCTCCATTACGTAGCTGGACAACTCGACGGTCCAGGTCGATTGCCCAAACCGCGCCATTTGCTCCCACGGCCATGTCGATCGCCTTCAATGGCGACTGCACCCAATCCTCCTTCCCCGCACCGTCTCTGACCCAGTGCCACACGGTGCCGTCGGTGTTGAGGAGCCACGGAAACCCATTCAGGTCAACTGCAACGCGAGCCGGTGAACCACGGGGGGTGACAAAAGCCATTTCACCCAGCATCAGAGTCGACCTTATGGAGCGGGGCTCCCGGCCGATCAGCCACACGACTCCGCTTGGACTGACTGCGACGTCAGAGGCGCCCTGTCTTCCAAACGGCAGCCAGCTGCCCTGAGCATGGGCGCCGCGAACCGTGGCCAGCAATACCAGTATCGCAACAACTCGAACGATGAATCGGGTACGCATCCTCTCTCCGTATCAGATGAAGCTCACCTGGCTACTGACGGCACCAACGTCATGTTGCCGACGAAATCCTTACCGTTCGATTACTTCCGGGAGGAAACATACGATGCCATCCGGCGTGGAAGCCAGCCGTCGCTCCGTCCGGCCTCGCGAAGCATCCTGATCGTGTCGATTGTGCGCACGCGACGACCCTCCTCGTTCAGGTGGAAGCGCGTGTCGAAGAAATAGTTCTTCGGGTATGCGAAGTCGCTTGCGTTGCCGAGTATCGGAATGCGCATCCCTGTCGAGAGTCGACGCGTGAGCTCGTCAATCGCCTCAGCATTGATCGCGTACGCGCCATCATGATAAGAAGGGAAAAGAAAGTAGCTGTGAGCCCGCTGCAACGCAGCCTCGTCTGCGATCTCGTTGAGCTGGTCGAGCGTCTCGCCGTTGAAACTCCCCATCGACGGCAACGGCCCGACGTAGATCGAGTCCGGGTTCAATCCTTTCTTGCCGAGGTGCGAGACAACATCCCCGTACTCGTTGAACGACCGCCGGTTGTAAACCGGATTGGTGTCGGGAGGAAAGAACTGGTCCTCCTTTCCCACCGCGGTGGCCAGTCCGCGAAGAAACGACCGCCGCACATTCTCGACCCTCGGCCGCAGCACGACATCAACAATTGAATACGAGCGAATGAAGTCACCGATACGATCATTCGGCGCATAGAGAAGCGCCGTACTGAGAGTGTTGTCCCCGTCGGCAAAGTCGCCGAAAAACTGGTCGTACTCAGGCACGACTAGAACGACATCCCCTTGCCTTATGTACGGCCGTACCTGCGCAAGCATGTACTTCAGCCCAAGCTTCGCATACAACCCCATGTTGACAACGCTCATCCCGAGCGAGTCCTCGATCATTCGAGAATCGATGCCGAAGGCGAGATTCGACCCGCCAACCAATACGATTTTCGGTGACTCGGCCCCCCGTATTATCCGCTCTTTCTCCAGCACGGCCGCGAGGTAGTTATCATCTCCAGCCTGCGCGTCGATCTGCCCGATCAGCAACCCCGACAAGACGATAGAGAGCGCGAGCAACACCAGCCTTCCGACGAGCTTACGCACGCCGTTGTGCCTCTGCGTCTCTGTGTGCTTCATTCTGCGCCCTCCGCAGTCATTTTCTCTGCGTCCTCTTGTTCAGAATTGGAAATAAATAAAAGCCTTCGCCTCGGTACTTATGCCGAGCAGCCAGATCGCCATGCAGATGGCGTAGTAGGCGGGCCACCTGACCCAGACCGGCTGTGTGAGGAACCCTCTGATCAGGTCCGCCTTCTTTGACCACAACTCGACTGCCATCAGAGCCGCAATAAGGAAGAACGAGTAGCCAACCTCGAACTTCGATATCCCTTCAGCGCGCACGAGATCCGGCACGAGCTGGTGCAGCGTCGGCATTGCAATCGCGCCGCGCAGCACATGCAGCGCATCAGTCATGTTGTTCGCGCGGAAGAACACCCACGCGATACATGCGAGTGTGAATGTCACCAGCACGCTGAACACCGTGTGCAGGCGCGGCTTCCCCGCGAGGCCGAATGCGCTCGCAATCCGCGCTCGTATGTCCTTCGAGCCGAGCGAGAAGATCAGGTAGAATCCGTTGAGCCCGCCCCAGATGACGAACGTCCAGTTGGCACCGTGCCAGAGCCCGCTCAAGAGGAACGTCATGAAGAGGTTGAAGTACCACTTCGACCGCGCAACGCGATTGCCGCCGAGTGGGATGTAGACGTAGTCCCTGAACCAGGTCGACAGTGAGATGTGCCACCTGCTCCAGAATTCGGCGATCGACCGTGAGAGATAGGGCCGGTCGAAGTTCTGCATGAGCCTGAATCCCATGACGCGCGCAGCGCCGATCGCTATGTGCGAGTATCCTGCGAAGTCGCAGTAGATCTGGAACGCGAAGAATATCGTCGCGACGACGAGCGTAAGTCCCTGGAAGTTCGTCGGTTCGTTGTAGACGACGTTTACATAGCGGGCCAGGCGGTCCGCGATGACGACCTTCATGAACAGGCCCCATGCCATCTGGCGGAGGCCGGCGGTTACGCGGTCGTACTCGAGAACGTGGTTCTCGTAGAACTGGTGCAGCAGGTTCTGCGGCCGCTCGATCGGCCCCGCGACGAGCTGCGGGAAGAACATCACATAAAGTGCGTAGACCCCGAGGTGACGCTCAGCCGGCTGACGCCCCCGGTACACTTCTATTGTATAGCTCATCGCCTGGAACGTGTGGAACGAGAGGCCGATGGGCAGGATGATCGACAGCAGCGGGAAGTCATACGGCAGGTGGAACACGTCGGCGATCGCGTTGGCGTTGGCCCCGAGGAAATTGTAGTACTTGAAGATCGCCAGCACGCCGACGTTGGCGATGATGCTCATCACGAGCAGCGACTTTCGCTTCTTCCCCTGCGCGTTCTCGATGAGTATTCCCGCCACGTAGTCGATCGCGATCGTGAAGAACAGGATTAGGATGTAGACGGGAATGAACGCCATATAGAAGTAGCAGCTCGCCGCGAGCAGCCACGCCCATCGAAACCGGTGCGGCATGACGAAATAGATCGTCACCACCACCGGGAAAAAGATCAGGAAGGTGAAAGAATTAAAGAGCACTTAAGTGAAAAACGGAAACCCGGAACGGCCGGAAAGGAGTGGGGTGAGCGGTCGTGAGAGGCGTGAGTTTTCAACGGTAATCAATGACGCTGTTGTGCAGTCAGAAACAAAATAAGGGTAAAACCAGAAATCCGGACCCTTGGACTCCTGTCGAGGAGGCACTCAGTTCATTCTTGATTTGCTCACCCCACTCCCGTCAACGCTGTTTCTGTAGCCTCATGACGAAACCGTCATAGTCGCTTCACAATCCCTTAATACCGCGAGCGCTAACATCCCCGAGTCACCAAACCCGGGAATCATGAGGAATCAGCTCCGCACGCTTATCGCCGCCTGGAAAGAGACCCAGTACTCGAAGCTTCAGGCAGCCGACCACCGCGGCTGGGCGTATGACCGGCTTACCATCCAGCTGAGCGCGGCCACTGACTACACCGTCATCGGCGGCCCATATCGCGGACTTCGGTACTTCGGTGAGCCGCGAATTCCGATCATCGACAAGTCGCCGACGACGAAGCTGATCGGATCGTTCGAGGAAGAGCTGCATCCGTGGATCGAGCGGTTCATCGAGCGCGGATTCAGGGATGTTGTCTTCATCGGGGGAGGAGAGGCTTACCACGCTGTCGGGATGGCAAAGCGCATGGAGCGGACGCGGTTCGTCGTGTTCGACACTCTCATCTCCGCGCGTCAGGCGTGCAAGCAGCTGGCCGAGCAGAATGGTGTAAAGAATCGCGTTCAGTTGCGCGGATTCTGTGGGACGGAGGCGTTTCTCGATCTCGATCTCGCCGGATCGCTCGTCGTATCTGACTGTGGTGGTGCCGAGCTGACTCTGCTGGACCCTAAGCTTTATCCGGCGTTGCGGACTGCGACGCTCCTCGTCGAGACGCATGACGCATTCGATCCGCGCATCAGCCCGCGGCTCGTCGCGAAGTTCAGCCAGTCACATCAGGTTGAGTGGGTCGAGGCGAAGGAGCGGGATCCCGCGAAATACATGCTGCCGGGAAATGTATCGGCAGATCATGTGCGGATGGCGCTGGACGAGCAGAGGAAGCTCACCAGGGATGGCAGGCCTCAGAAGTGGGCTCTCTTCAGCCCGTATTCTTCATTGCTTCTTCGGGCGCGGACTCCACCGCCTGAAGCACAAACCCGATTCCTCGGCGCGTCAAGAGCTCTACCGCCGCGTTGGAGCCGTCGAGCTTCTTGCGCAGGCGCGCTACGTGCGCGTCGACGAGGTTCGAGCTCGGATCGAAGTGCATGTCCCACACCTTGTCGTGCAGCTGGCTTCGCGTGACGACCTGGCCTGCGTGGAGCATGAAGTGCTCGAGCAGGCGAAGCTCCATTGGGGTCACGTCGATCTCCTTCATGCCACGCGTCACGCGTCTCGTGAGGCGATTGAGCCTGACATCGCCGACGATGACCTGGTCCGCTATTGGCGTGCCCGTGCCGCGCCGGAGGAGGCTCCGCACCCGCGCGCGCAGCTCTTTGTTCGCGACTGGCTTGACGATGTACCCATCGGCTCCGGCGTCGAGTCCGCGCACGATTGCCTCCGGGTCATCCAGCCCGGTATAGAGCAGCACCGGGGTGACTCGCCCCGACTTTCTGAGCTCCTGGAGGATCTCGAACCCATTCCGGTCGCCAAGGTCGATGTCGAGGACGATGCCATCATAATCGTGCAGAAACGAGAACAGGCGGGCTTCTTCTCCCGTCGTGGCCACGTCGATGGCATATCCGTCCTCCGCCAGGACTCGCTGCATCAATGCAGCGATCGAGCGGTCGTCTTCAGCGATCAGAATGCGAATTTTTCGGCCCATGTAAGGGGTACGCTTTATAGACGGATTTCCGTCCGATGCGCAACAGGTTTCGGGCGGAAGCACACGGGGAAAGGAGTTTTTGAAGTGCCAGGAGCTTCTGCAGGTCGCCCGGGGCAGGAAAACGATGTCATGCGATGCGGATTGATTGCGCTTGAGGGGAGCGCCCAATACACCGTTGAGCATGAAAAACTTTGATCCCGCGATGCGCAGTGGAGAAGACGACGAGCTCACCCACCGCGTGATCGGTTCCGCCTTCGAAGTGCACTCCCTGCTCGGTCCGGGATTGCTCGAATCGACGTACGAAGAATGCCTCGGCTATGAGCTGAACGCGGCGAAGATCCGGTGCAAGCGTCAGCTACTCCTCCCGATTCAGTACAAGTCGCTCTCTCTGGAGAAGGCTTACAAGGTCGACCTCCTCGTCAGAGATGAACTGATCGTGGAGTTGAAGGTCATTGAGAAAGTACTGCCGATTCACAAAGCGCAGGTAAGGACGTACCTCAGACATGCCGGACTCAAGCGGGGGCTGATTCTTAATTTCAACGAAGAAAGTCTGAGATTTGGAATCCATCGCGTGACTATCCAGCGTTCCCACCGATAACTCGAGAGCCTCCTTTTGCGCGGCTCCAACCGCGGGCAATGAATGGCCAGTGCGCGGAACTACACGGGGAAAGGAGGTCTTGGAGGTTCAGGAGGTTCTGGAGGTTCATCCGGGCGAGCAGCCGATGTCTTATCGACCACATTGTCGACGTTTTTTGGGAACTGCGCAGCGACACGCTGCCTTAACGAAGTTCTGGTCCTATCCCAAAAATGGAAAAGTGTGAAATCCCGATGCCATCGCTGTCATCGCTATCGACCATACCTCCAATACCTCCTGAACCTCCAAATCCTCCTTTCCCTGCGTAGTCAAAGCCAAAAAACAGAACGCGCGCGGAACTACACGGGGAAAGGAGGTCTTGGAGGTACAGGAGGTTCTGGAGGTTCATCCGGGCGAGCAGCCGATGTCTTATCGACCACATTGTCGACGTTTTTTGGGAACTGCGCAGCGACACGCTGCCTTAACGAA
>JBBREF010000135.1:0-9707 GCA_038203205.1 Gemmatimonadales bacterium
GACATGATCATCATCCGGTAATAGAGCGGCAGCAGTTCGAAGGGAGGTCAACGTGACGAGTACCGAAGCCGGGCCTGGCCGCTCCAAACTCCTGCACCCGGAGCAGATCGGACCATACAGGATCGTCGGCATCCTCGGCGAGGGAGGAATGGGAACCGTGTACGAGGCGGCGGAGACAGGTCCCGTCCGCCGCCACGTCGCGCTCAAGGTCGTGCGCGCCGGGTACAGCACCGCCGAGATAAGAGCGCGGTTCGACGCTGAGCGGCAGGCTCTGGCGCTGATGGATCACGCGGGCATCGCAAAGGTGCTGCAGGCTGGGGAAACGCCTACCGGCGAACCTTTCTTTGCAATGGAACTCGTAAAGGGCCTGCAGCTCCTCGATTACTGCGATACGCGAAGATTGTCGACAGAGCGGCGGCTGGAAATTTTTGCGTGTGTCTGCAACGCAGTGCAGCACGCGCATCAGAAGGGCGTGATCCATCGCGACCTCAAGCCATCGAACATCCTGGTAACCGAGCAGGATGGAAAGCCTCTTCCCAAAGTCATCGACTTCGGCATCGCAAAGGCACTTGGCCTCCGGCTCACTGACAAGACGCTGCTCACCGCGATCGGCTCACCGATCGGAACGGTGGCATACATGAGCCCCGAGCAGGCCGAGTCGTCGGGAATCGATGTCGACACACGAAGCGATATCTACTCGCTTGGTGTCGTGCTGTATCAGCTGCTGGTCGGGAGCCTTCCTGTTGAGCCTTCGGCGCAGGCAATGCACGCGTTCATCTATCGCCTCGCATCGCGAACGACGAATGCGCCGCGACCCAGCGTTCGTTATACGCAGCTTGGTGTCGGGCAGAAGCTGATCGCAGATGCGAGGCAGACGAACCCCGACAACCTGCGTCGCGCGCTGACCGGCGATCTCGACTGGATAGTGATGAAGGCGCTCGAGCCCGATCGAAACCGGCGTTATGACAGCGCACATGGGCTCTCGCAGGACATCGAGCGATACCTTGCTCACCAGCCGATCGTCGCTCGACCGCCAACGGTTGCTTATCGCGCGAGCAAGTTCATACGCAGGCACCGCGCGGGTTTTGCTGCGAGTGTCGTCGCTTCCATTGCGCTTCTCATCGGCGCCGCATTCACTGGGTTGAGTCTCGTCCGTGCGACTCGGGCGGAGCGGGTCGCGGCCGCCGAAGCTGCAGCAGCAAAACAGGTGACTGATTTTCTCGTAGAGCTTTTCAACGTGTCAGACCCGGGTGAGTCACGCGGGAATGACGTGACTGCCCGCGAGCTTCTCGACCGCGGAGCACAGCGGTCCCTCGCAGATCTCGGCGATGATCCCCGACTGCAGGGAAGAATGATGCACACAATCGGCACTGCGTACGCGTCGCTTGGATTGTATGATGCCGCACGCGCGCAGCTTCGTGTCGCGCTCGCTGCGCGAACGCTCGCGCTTGGTCCGAATGATCCCGGGGTGGCGGAAACTGAAATTGCGCTCGGTAACGCACATTCCAGCCACGGCACGCTCGACTCGGCTGAAGTACACTATCAGCGCGCTCTGCGTATCTACGAGCAACTTGAAGGAGATTCGCAGTTTCTGAAGGGTCACGCTCTGGGGGCGCTCGGAACGCTGCGTTGGCAGCAGGGGAGGAATGGTGAAGCTGAGGCGTTGTACAAGAGGGCGATAGCGATCGCTGAAGGCGCGCCGAAGAGAGACAGCGCCGCACTCGCGCGCCATCTCTCGGGCCTGGGTATCGTGTACTGGGCGGAGCAGCGCTACGGCGAGGCGGAGCCACTCATGCAGCGAAGCCTGCAAATGCAGGAGGCTCGGCTGGGTCCCGGACACCCGGATCTCGCTTCTCTGCTCAACAATCTCGGAGCGCTGCACTGGACGCAGGGCAAGTACACCGAGGCTGCCCGACTGTACGAGCGGACGCGCCGTATCTTCGAGCGTACGCTTGACCCGACGCATCCGAACATGGCGTCCATTCTCAACAACCTTGGCGAGACGTACTGGAAGCTGGGCGAACTGGAAAAAGCGGAACCGCTGTTTCGTCAGGCGCTCGAGATCAAGGAAGCACGCCTCTCGCGGGACAATCCTGGCATCGCCACGACGTTGCACGGACTTGCGGGGACACTTCGGGACGCACGCCGTTACGCCGAGGCGGAGGGGCTCTACAAGCGGGCGTTGGCGATCCGCATCAAGGCATATGGAGATCGCCATGCGGCAGTTAGTGAAACCGTAACCGACTACGCTCAACTGCTGAGGAGCGCTGGTCGCGCACGAGAGGCTGACGCGATCGAAAAGCGCCAGGGACTGCTACCGGGGGCTGATTGATGAGTGTTGCTGCCTGCATAGTGATCGCTGTTGTTGGAGCGTTCCACGTCTACATACTCGTGCTCGAGATGTTCTTATGGACAAAGCCGGCGGGGATGCGCGCTTTCGGGCTCACGCCGGAACGCGCGGCAGCTTCAAGGGTTCTCGCGGCAAACCAGGGCCTGTACAACGGCTTTCTTGCCGCGGGTTTGTTCTGGAGCTTGACGCTTGGTGATGCAGGCAGGTCAGTTGCAATGTTCTTCCTCCTTTGTGTTACTGTTGCCGGTCTCTACGGAGCTGCGACCGCCAGCAGGAAGATCCTCTATGTGCAGGCGCTCCCGGCGATTGTGGGTCTGGGGCTGCTCTTCATATAGAGGAGATCCGTCAGGCCCGATTCGACAGCCCGGAATGAATCTCGGTTCCATGACGAAACCGTCATAATCGCTTCACGATTCAGTCATCCCGCCCTGTCTATTCTCACTACAGAAGCGTTGCTCCTAATAGTGAGAGAAAGACATGATCTTCCTTCTGATGGAAAAAGTAGAGGCGTGCCTGATGTTGATCGCCCGGACGGTGATCGCACTCCGCGACCTCAATGGCCGGTTGCAGGCACCATGAGAGCAGCCGGCGGCACCCTCTGGCCACGGCCCCCGCGGATTCTCGTCATCGACGACGAGCCGTCGGTTGTAAAGCTCATCCAGCGGGTGCTCCGCGGGGCCCGGTATGAGGACATCGTCGCCACGACTGATCCGTGCGGCGCGCTGGCGCTGGCCCGCGCTTCGACACCCGACCTGATTCTCCTCGACCTCCACATGCCTGCGTTCGATGGCTTCGATGTGCTCGAGGGATTCAGGGAGATTCTTTCGGAGCACGAGTACATCCCGGTTCTCGTGCTGACCGGAGACCTCATTCCGGAAACGCGCCGACGCGCGCTGGCGCTGGGTGCCACCGATTTCCTGACGAAGCCTTTCGATGCAGGCGAAATGGTGCTCCGGATTCACAACATGCTGCAGACGAGACTGCTGCACCTCTCGCTCGCGCAACAGAAGGCAGAGTTGCAGGCGACACTCGTTCACCGGGACAGCGAGCTCGAAGAAGCACGGCTCGAGTTGCTCGAGCGCCTGGCACTCGCGGCGGAGCTGCGGGATTCTGAAACGGGAAGGCACATGCGCGCGGTAGGAGAACTGTCAAGGATGCTCGCCGTCCGCATCGGTCTCGACGAGGCAGCGGCAAAGCTGATTGGCCGCGCTGCCCCGCTTCACGATATCGGAAAGCTTGGCGTTCCCGACAGCATGTTGCTCAAGCACGGTCCGCTCGCGCCGCTGGAAGTCGAGGTGATGCGATCACACACAGTCGTTGGTGCCCGTCTCCTCGCGGGCGGAAGCTCCGCAGTAATGCACACTGCTTCGATCATCGCTCGCCACCACCACGAACGCTGGGACGGAACCGGCTATCCCGACAGGCTGAGCGGCAAGGCCATTCCGCTTCCCGCGCGAATTGTCGCCGTCGCTGATGTTTTCGACGCACTGAATCACGACAGGCCTTATCGGAAAGCATGGCCCGAGGGAGCCGCGGTAGACCTCATACTCGGCGGCAGCGGAACGCACTTCGATCCTGAAGTCGTGGAAGCCTTCAGGTCGATCGAATACATAGCGGCATCGCATGAAGGCGGGATGTTATGCGCGGTCTGATGGAAGAGGTCGGCGTGGAAGCCGACGAACGAATCCAGGCACAACTCATCGCGTCGGTCTCCCAGGCAGTGATTGTCTCGGACATTGACGGCCGCGTGACTTCGTGGAACCGGCATGCAGAACTCATCTACGGGTGGTCTGCCGACGAGGCAATCGGGGAGAAGGTCGCAGAATTGATCTTTCCTGACGGGAGGCTGGACCCGGGCGGCGCCGAGGCAACGGCGGCCCTTCGAGCGGGCAGAACAGTCGATCGCGAGAGGGAGGCACGTTGCAAGGACGGGACGATCATCTGGGTTTCGGTGCACGCATCGCCAGTCTTCGACCTGAATGGGATCCTGACTCACTTGATCGGTGCGTCGTTCGACATCACGGAGCGCATCCGGCTCGAGAAGCAGGTCGCGCAACAACAGAAGATGGAGGCTGTCGGCAGGCTTGCCGGAGGGATCGCCCACGATTTCAACAATCTCCTCACAGTCATCAAGGGTCATGCGGAGTTTCTTTCTGAGGCTCTGCCGGCTAACGGCGAATCACGCGGCGACATCGACCAGATCAACAAGTCGGCGAACCGCGCGGCGGGCTTGATACGGCAGCTGCTTGCCTTCAGCCGGCAGCAGGTGCTCGAGCAGCAGGTCATAAACGCAAACGTGCTGCTTGGCGGACTTGAAAAGAGAATCTCCCGGATCGTCGGAGAGAACATAAACCTCAGCCGGACACTTCATCCGGGAACGCCTTCGATTCTGGGTGATCCAGTGCAGGTAGAGGTGGCTGTCATGAACCTGGTGATGAACGCATGCGATGCGATGCCGGACGGTGGGCATCTTCAACTTTCGACGCGCACGGTATCTGTTAGCGGCTCGGAGGCGAAGGTACGCGCCGAAGCACGCGCCGGCGACTACGTAGTGATCAGCTTTGAGGATAACGGTTGTGGCATAGAGCCTGAGTTGCTCGTCGAGATCTTCGAGCCGTTCTACACAACCAAGGAGCCGGGCAAGGGGACTGGCCTCGGCCTGGCGACGGTCTACGGCATTGCGCAACAGTCGGGAGGATTTGTGGATGTCGAGAGTGTTCCCGGAAAGGGATCGACGTTCTCGTTGTACCTGCCGGCTGCGCCAGCAGACCTTTCTTCGGAGAAGAAGTCTGCCCGCCGGTCAGTCCCGGGGAGCGAGCGCATTCTCCTTGTCGAGGATCAGGAAGAGGTGCGAACTGTTGCGCGGCGGATCCTTGCGGCCAGGGGGTATCGGGTCGTCGAAGCCGGAAATGGCGTCGAAGCGCTCTCCGTCATCGATGCTGACGACGAGGGAATAGACCTCGTGCTTACTGATGCTGTGATGCCGAGTATGAACGGTCCCGATCTCGTCCGCGCGCTCCGCGCAACGATTCCGGAACTTCCTGTCATCATCGCGTCAGGATATACGGACCACGAGCTGGTCAAGCATTGCACGATTGACCTGAAGGTCCCGTTCCTCGCAAAGCCGTTCCAGGCCGAGGAGCTCCTTAAAATCGTAAGGGCGGAGCTCGACCGCCTGGCAGAATAGGCGAAGTTCAGATCAACCGGCGTTTGCCGACGCACGCGCGCCGGCAGCCGCTTTCTCCGAAGACGCTGCGCGAAGCATCGTGATTGACGTGTAGACGATGACGATAAAAACGAGGACCCTCACCATTACGGTTGGCAGCGATTCAACGAGCCAGTAGGCCAGCAGCACGGCGAGCGGCCCGCCGATGGCGAGTCCGAGAGCCGCCCTCAGGTTGTACGCATTGCGCCGGATAAACTGAATGCTCGCGACCGGCATGAGGAACGCACACGATCCCATCATGATTGGAAACGCTGCAATCGGGTTCATGCCAAGGATGCTCACCAGCACCATGCACGGTGCGTAGAGGCCAACTCCCAGCGTCATCAGGGCGCCCAGAATGAAATTCCCGATGAGGCCAAGGGCCAGAAGGCTTCCGTTGAGCGCGAGTGCTTCGCCGCCCGGTGCGAGGTTGAACAACTGAGCGAGCACGATGATCGATGCGAAGAGGAGCGCGGTGCCCATCCCGATCTGGACTTTTCGTCTTGAAAGTCCCGCGACAAATCCTGCGCCGAGCCATGCGCCGGCGCATGCTGCCGCGATCATCAGTATCAGCGTCCTGAAGTCGACGGCTACGCCGGCGATGAAAAGCAGGGCCTGAACCACTGCGTTGATTGTATGTCCGACGTTGAGCGTTCCGGGAAGTTTCTGGTCCGGGACGAGCTTCCAGTGCCTGTAGGCAGCGGTGCTGGTCGCGAACGAGCCGATACCGAGCGTATCAAGGAAGTTCGTGACGAATCCGATTCCGAGGTGTTTCCCATTCGGGGCGAGCGGTTCGTCGACGCCGTGAATTCCGCTCGCACGCCGGTTGCGCGCGACAGTGAACCAGATGCTCAGATAGGTGACAGTCAGGACGACGAGCGTCCCCAGCAGTATGTATTTGGGTTCCATCGTGGGGCATACAATGCACCGTTGTGCGCCGGAGCGAAACCCTAGGGGACCCGCTTGAAAGCGAAATAGATCGGAGGCGGGGGGGTTCCGTCTGGCATGACGAAGTCGATACCTCCGAAATTCATAGTGCCAGTCATTTCATCCCCGTTGACGCTCGCTTCGTGGATCAGCATCCCGCGCGGTCGCATTCCGTTCATGAACCCGAATGTGAACCCACTTGGCGTGACGCGAAAGTATGTCCACTGCTGGGCCATCTCTTCGCCGCCCGGTATACGCGTGATGGTTTCGCCGACGACTTTTTCTCCCACTATGCGGATCCTGAGTGTCTGACGGCCGGTACGCGGCTCTTCAGGGTTCATCCAATGGTCTCCAACCCAGTCCCCGACGAATCGTCGCGCTTCATCAGCGCTGCTGAATGGAGTCGCGAGGAGACTCTCGACCGTCACAGTGGGCGGTGGCCGACGCTCCACGTCGCTTATCTGGGCTACCAGTGCAGGTGCGTTGACAGGTGCACTGTAACCGGCCACGAGCGTATTGAATGCCTGACGTGCCGCAGCACCGCGGCCTTCGGCGATCAGATCCTCGACAACGTTTGTGAGTAGCCTTCGCGGTGGCATCACCGGCGATCCCAGTGACTCACCCACCTTTTCATAATACGGCAGGATGCTGGTTGTCGGTGCAACCGGAGCCACCTGCATCGAGTAGTCCCTGAATGCTTCGCGCAATCCGATATAGGAGGCAAGCATTGTCATCGACTCATGCGATTCGTTCTCGAGCTTCTGGCGAAAGATCTTCCAGCTCGGCGGCACGACTGCTGAGAAGGTTTTCCACTGCTGGTCGGTCCACCCGAACCTCGCTTCGAGTGATACGTAACGCATTGGCCCGCCACGGGTCGCAGCGCGACTCATCAGCTTGTCGAACAGCCAACCATCACCAAGGTGCATCGGGGTATCGATCGCCACTATCGCAGAAAAGCTTGACCGCGTGGCCGCGAGGTATGTTCCGAGAATGCCGCCTGACGAGTGACCGACGAATGTGCGCGGGGCACCACCCCTGAATTCCCTGTCGATGTGTGGAAGCAGCTCGCGCTCGATGAAGTCGATGAACCGGTCTCCTCCTTCGTTGAGGCCGCTTCCACTCACCGATAGTCCGGGCGGCGTAAGGTCGCGCAGCCTGTTGGTGTTCTCGATTCCAACGATGATCGATTCGGGGAACTGCCCGTGGCGGCTGAGGTGCGCGGTGACAGTCCCCAACATTGAAGTCAGCGCTTCTCCGTCGACGACTACCACTACGGGGTACCGTCTTTCCCGCGACGTGTTTGCGAACGAGGCAGGGAGCGCGATGTGCACGCGCCGGGTTTCGCCGAGAATTGGAGATGGAAGTTCGAATGTGCGAAGATCGCCGGCACCCGTCGCGGTGACGGTCGGTGACTGGGGAGAAGGGCCAGCAGTTCGCTGGCATGCGGCGTTTGTCGCGCATATGAAAAGCATCGAAACAACTGCGGTGGAACAGATCGGCGCGCGCATATGGTTTCCGGTTTGAGGATGCACAGCGACGATCGCCCAATTCGGCAAAGCGCGACATGCGGCAAGGGACCAATCCACGAAAACCAGGGACAGGTAATGTGAATCACGGTTGCGCGCCCGCGGCCGGTACCTCACCGTTCGCATCGATGCAGAACGAACGACAACGCTCACGTCCCGAGTGGCTCAAGCCCGCCTTTGGCTGGACGGTCGTGCTGGCATTGGCTGTCGCGGCGGGCAGGTATGCGAGGCTTCCGATGCCGGTCGGGCAGGCGGGCGCAGGACGCGTCTTTCCCCGCGTCCCTTCATCCCCAGATCTCCCGACACTGCTGTGGATGCTGGGAGTCGGATCAGTCGTGTGGTATGCGGTGTTCCTCGCCTTGCCGCTGTTCCTCTGGATCGCCCGCCGGGTCGATGGCTTGTCGCGATCGCGTGCTTTCACCGTCGCTTCAGTCGTCATCGGGATCGCGACGCTGGTAGTTCTCACGTCATGGGTCGACTTCACCATTACCTACCGTGGAGCGCCGTCGCGCCCTGACTTCTCAGACTACCTGCCTCAGGCATTGCGGCAGAATCTCCTGCCATGGATTGCGCTTACGGGAATAGTGGTTGCCGTCGAGTCGAGGCGTCGCGCAGTAAATCTCGCGGTGGAGCAGGAGCGGCTTCGCTCAGGTATGGCAGCGCAGCGGCTCGTCGCGTTGACCTCCCAGCTTCAACCGCATTTTCTTTTCAACACGCTGCAGGGCATCTCGACACTGATTCACCGCGATCCCGACGCTGCTGACGAAATGCTTGGCAAGCTTGCGGACCTGCTTCGTGATGTACTTCGCGATCGCGATCGGGTTGTCGTTCCGCTCTCCGACGAAATCACGTATGCCCGCACGTACCTCGAGATTGCAAAGCTCAGGTTCGGTGACAGGCTTCGGTACGAGATCGATGTTCCGCGGGACCTGGAAGAGGCTTCAGTGCCGCTGTTCATTCTTCAGCCGCTTGTTGAGAATGCAATTGCGCACGGGATTGGTTCGAAGATCGAAGGCGGCAGCGTGAGAGTCAGGGCATACCGGGAATACGCGGCAATCCGGCTCGAGGTTGAAGATGACGGCGCCGGTGTTCGCACCGGGAACGAAACCAAAGAGGGGATCGGCATGAGCAACACGCGCGAGAGGTTGCGCGCTGCGTTCGGCAACGACCAGTCGTTCGAGCTCCTCTCAGTGCCGGGCGGCACAATCGCGCGTGTGGAGATTCCGGCCGACCGATCGACAGGTGTTGCATCGGCATGACACGCCTGCGTGTCGTAACAGTTGACGACGAACCGCTCGCTCTCGAGCGAGTGAGCTCGCTCGTGCGGGACTCGGTCGATCTCGAGCTTGTCGGCGAGGGCGCCAACGGTCTTCAGGCGCTCGACTTGATCACGTCGCTCGAGCCGGATCTCGTGTTCATTGACGTAGAGATGCCCGAGCTCAGCGGCTTTGGCGTGGTGTCCGCCCTCGATGAAGCTTGTGTTCCGGGAATCGTGTTCATCACTGCGTACGAGCACTACGCGATGAAAGCATTCGAGGTTGGCGCGATCGACTATCTGCCAAAGCCGGTGGCCAGAGCGCGGTTTGCCGCCGCCGTCGAACGTGCCAAGGTTCGGCTCACTGAAGTGTCCGACGCTGCGCGCAGGGCAGTTATCGCCAGCGCGGCCGAGGCTGACAAGGCTCGCGGTCATCGGTCGCGA
>JBBREF010000136.1:0-9681 GCA_038203205.1 Gemmatimonadales bacterium
GATCAGCTGGGAACCACTGACGATTGCGGTTTCGCTCCATTCAGTGACGACAAGTCCACGAGCCGGGACAAGGCGTTTCGAAAAATCCAGGCGCGTGTCGAGGGAACGCAGCTCGCCGCCAGGCTGCTCGGCGTAGAGTGATGGTCGACGGGAGCGAAGAGGACGAGATGCTGCACTCGGTCGCGATGCAGACTTCCGAGAGCATTTTCCTGGCGCGGAGGCGAGCGGAAGATGAGCTCACCACGACCAGGCAGGCGCTGAAGCTCAAAACCCTCGAGCTCGAACAGGCGCTGGCGCGGATGGAGGAGAGCTTGAGGGACCTCGAGCTTGCGCAAGCCCAGGTTGAAGAATCGAGACTGGCGGCGGTCGCGGCGAATGACGCGAAGACTCGATTTGTCACGATGATCAGCCATGAGCTCCGTACCCCGCTGGGAGCTATTGGCGGATATGCCAACCTGATCGACGCTGAGACCGCTGGACCGGTCACTCCACGCCAGCGAGAGTTCGTCCTGCGAATCCTGCATAATCAGAAGCACCTTCTAAGCCTCGTGAGCCAGCTTCTCGACGTTGGCCGAATCGAGTCCGGACGCCTTGATCTGATGATCTGTCCACTGCCGATCAACTCGCTGGTTGACGACGTCCGCCCCATGATCGATCCCCATGCAGAAGCGGGCGGGATCGAGCTCGACATCGAGCCCGCGGATGCAAGCATCCTCGTCAATGCGGACCGTGAAAGGGTCGAGCAGATCGTCCTGAATTTGTTGTCCAACGCCGTGAAATTCTGCGGGACGGGTGGAAGTGTCCGCGTGTCTTCCAGCAGTACTCGGGAGCAGGTGTGCCTCCATGTTCGCGACGCTGGGGTAGGTATCGCACCGGAAATGCTTCAGGCGGTATTCGATCCGTTCTTCCGAATTGCTTCGATGTCAGGGAAAACGCCGGTTGGAACCGGGCTCGGGCTGACGATCAGCCGCCAACTGGCCCGCGCGATGGGTGGCGATTTGACTGTTGAAAGCCGAGTTGGTCAAGGCTCGACGTTCACGCTGATTCTACCGCGGGTGAGCATTGAGAGCGATGAGCCGGGCGTCAGCGGCGCCGGCGCAAGTAACCTGGTTCCCGAGATCGGTTAGCCCAGCTTGAACGAACTCGGTGAGTAACATTCGCAGCAGCGCCGTGGCCGGAAATGTGCCAATGGTACGAGGTCAACGCGGCGGCGAGTACTGGCGAACTCAGGTGCCCCGAGCAATTACGCAAGAGTAACAACACACGATGACTTCATTCGACAAGATTGTTTTTGAGAACACCACAGACGGCCTGATCTGCCTTGACTCCAACGGCTGCATCGGCGAGATGAACAGCGCAGCCGAGAGTCTGGTTGGAACTCGCGCAAAGGCGCGCGGCAAGACCTTCTGGGAGTCTTTTCCTGACTCCCGCACCCCTGAAGCAGAATCGGCATTGTCGGGCGCATTAGCCGGGCGGCGCCCACTGCGGTTCGACCTGTTCTTTCCTCTCCGCTATTCGTGGGCCTCCATTCTCGCCATTCCCGTCCCGTCGGGCGGCGCGATCCTGTTTCTCAGGAACATCAGCGACCGCGTGAGACTCCTTCAGAGTGAGGCGGTGCAGGAGGGGGTTCGGAGCATCATCGAGGTCGTTCCGGTAGCGATCAGCATTACGCGCGGCCCGGAACACCGGATGGAGATGGTGAATGCCAAGGGGCGCGAGCTGATCGGGCATCGCGACATCGTTGGAATCACGATCAGAGCGGCTTTTCCAGAGCTCGAAGGCCAAACGCTCTTCGAGATCCTCGACGAGGTGTATGCGAGCGGTGTTCCCTATGAAGGGCGAGAGGTCCCCGTGAAATATCGCCCCGGCGACTCAGAAGATCTGCGCAATGCATGGTTCGACATCAGCTATCATACACTGCGGGATACGGGTGGGGCGATATCGGGGCTTCTTTCGGTCAGCGTTGACGTCACGGAGCAGGTGAATGCCCGTCTTGAACTCGAAGCCCGGTTGGCTGAAAGCGCCTAGCCCGTGGAGGTGGTGCAATCAGTAAGGCTTTGATCACCCGTCACTTTAACTTTAAGTCGCAGGAATTCTCGCGATGACCTGATGGTGGGCGTTCACGCCGATGCTGCCCCTCTCTGTACCATGAGTCTGCCCATCGCTGTGATAAACGACGAGCACCGCGTTGTCATGAGTGGGGACATGGGGCACGGCGACAGTGACCGTCGCAGTGCCTTCCGCGCTTGCCGTGAATGAGTTGGTAGTCCCCGTGCCGTCGAGGGGGGTGAAGCCCACCGGCTTCTCGTCGAAGTGATTCTCGAAGAGGCTGTAGGTGCCGCCCGGCAGCAGGCCGCGCAACGTGACAACGACTGTCGACTTGCCATCGACGGGTGTGATGCGGACCGTTCCCCCCGCGCCCAGCCAACTGTCCAGAGTGAATCCATCAAGCAGGACTCCCTGCGCGTTGTAGATCAGGCTTCCCGGAGGGTCGGTAAGCAATGCCGGTCGGAACCCGGCGGCATGCTCGATGTTCTGCGGGCCGATGGCCGCGGGTTGCGTTGGGTCAGCGACGAAGGCGTGGGGATCTATGGCAGGGGTCGTCCCCATTTCATTAGAGAAGAAGCTGGCGTGTGTGACGAGATCGAGGTTAGTGGACGGCGCCACGGTGGTGCACGCGGCAGTCGCGCCGATTAAGACGGCCGCGGCGACGGAATGAATCGACATTGGCCGGGATCTGGTCACGGGTTTCCTGGGAGATTGCTCATAGGGAGATCAATCGCAATGACTGTTCCGCTTTTGGAACATCGCATTACGCCGGCTATGCTCGGGCGCAATTCAGAGAGTAAGGCGCCGGCTCTCGATTCTTCTGACTGCATCTTCAGCGAGTTCTCTCAGCACAACGAGATCGCTTTCCTGGAACTCGTGGGGCTCGTTTCCGAGCACGCAAAGAGTTCCGAGCCTGAAGCCACGCGACGAAACGAGCGGAACGCCGGCATAACATCGGATCCCATCCTCAGTAACCAGAGGATTCTCCATTGTGACGGGATGGGTCAACGCGTCTTCAACGACAAACGGCTGTCCGCTCAGTACTGCATTCGAGCAAAACGACATCTCGACCGGAGTGCCGCGGGTTGCCTCGAGCCACCCGTTAAGTCCATGCGAGGCGGCAAAAAACTGAGATTCGTCGAGTACGATGCTGACAAGCGCAATCGGCAGCGCCAGACGGGTCGCAGCCTCAGTCGCAACCGCGTTCAGGATCGCGTCGGTTTCCGGGGTCAGGAGTCCGAGCTCGATCACCTCGCGCAAACGGTCAGCATCAGCAAGCTCCGAAACATTCGGTTTGTTCGCCGCATCATCCATTTGTTCTTTCTATATAGTTGGAAGCTTCGCGCTTTTATCTAGCAGTTAGCGAGCCACAAGACGTCCAGCCACGGGCAACAGTCTTGCACCACCAGTTGGTTTCGCTCTTTCAATTCTCAGACTGTCCCCAGGAAGTTCAAACGAAAACCGCGAATATCACGCCCCCGATCACCGAGACTGCATTCGAGTCCGCCAATTCCACCCACCAGACCCTGGTGGCCGCGACCATCGGCGATGTGCGCCGCCTGGACGCCTTGCGGCGAACCCAGCTTCTTGACACGGCATCAGAGGAACCGTTCGATCGCATCGCGAGGCTCGCCTCGATTTTTCTCCGCACCCCTATAGCAACGGTGACATTGGTCGATCGCGACCGGCAGTTCTATAAGTCTGCAGTGGGCGTTCCCGAACCTGTAAGTACCGCACGCGAAACACCGCTCGAACTCTCGTTCTGCAGGCATACCGTTGCACTCGGTACTCCTCTCGTGATCACCGATACGCGGGACGACGAGCGCGTCAACCTGATGCCATCCGTAACCGAGCATGGAATCCTGGCGTACGCCGGCGTGCCGTTGATCCTCGACGAGTCGGCTATCGGAACTCTCTGCGTGATGGATGTAACGCCCCGCGAATGGACTGCCGAACAGGTCAGCGTGCTGCGCGACCTGGGCGCGATCGTAATGACTGAGATCGAGCTTCGCATGACAGTTGGTGATCTTGACCTCGCAGTGTCGGCGGCAGAAGCAGCCCAAAATGAAGCAGAGAGGGCAAACCGGGCGAAGAGCGAATTTGTCGCGATGATGAGCCACGACCTGAGGACTCCGCTAAATGCGATCGGCGGCTATCGGCAGCTCCTCGAGCTGGGCGTTCACGGGCCCGTCAACGAAGGCCAGCTTCAGGCTTTGTCCCGCATCAAGCGCGCGCAGGATCACCTGTCATATCTCATCAGTGAGGTTCTGGATTTCGCGCGTCTGGAGTCGGGATCGGTGTCCCTCGATCTCAGCGAGGTGTCCGTAGAGAGTGTTCTCAAGGGACTCGAGGAACTGATTCGTCCCCAGCTCGACGAAAAACAGCTAACGTATATTTTTGTGGGCGGCAGCCGCCGAACGAGGGTTCGTGTAGACAGCGACAAGGTCGTGCGGGTATTGATAAATCTGCTTACCAACGCGATAAAGTTTACTGAGCCCGGTGGAACGATCACTTTGGGGTGGGTACCCGGCGATGACTTGGTTGACATCACCGTTACCGATTCGGGGATCGGCATTCCGGCGGACCGGATCGAGTCAGTTTTCGAACCCTTCGTACAGGTCCCGGGGCAGAAGAAAATGAACCCGCAGGGAGTCGGCCTTGGTCTGGCGATCGGTCGCAAGCTCGCACGCTTGATGGGAGGTGAGCTCACCGCATCACCCGCGCCCGGGGGAGGCACCACATTTTCGATGACGGTGCCGCGCGCGGAATCACCGGAGGTAGCAGAGTGACAATGGAGCCCGCGGTTCCTTTCGACCTCGATCAGGATCAAGTCGACGCAGTGCTTGAGGATCCTGCGCGGTTGGCGGCACTTCGCGCGATGTGCGTGGACGGTGTGCCGTCCGGACCCGTTTTCGACCGGATGACAAGACTGGCCGCGCGCCTTCTAAACGCTCCCGTGGCGCTCGGGACGATCGTCGATTTCGACCGCCAGATTCTCGCCAGCGCGTTCGACCCCGACGACCGGTACGTGGCTGGCAATGAGGCAGGGATAGAGTACTCGTTTTGCCAGTACGCAGTCGCAACCGCCTCCGCATTCACGGTTGATGACACGCGGAAAATGCCGCTGGTTGCGGGGAGTCCTGCGGTTTCAGAGAACGGGGTCTTGTCGTACGCGGGAATTCCGCTCATGGTCGGAGGACATGCACTTGGAGCGCTTTGTGTCCTGGACTACGTCCCACGGGAATGGACGGAAGAACAGATCGAAGTCCTGACAGACCTTGCAGCAGGCGCTGCCACGGAGTTGGAACTCCGAAGCGCGCTTTGTGAGTCTCAGGCGCGCGCACAGGCAGAGGGTGCCGTGCGGAGGCTGGAAGCAGTGCAGAGGGTTAATGATGTTGCGCTGCGGGATTTGCCAGTTGAAACTCTCCTTGAAAGGTTACTCGATCGGGTGCAGGAGTCGTTCGAGGCAGACACCGCGACCCTCCTGCTTCTCGATCCGGATAGCGGTCACCTCGTGGTCAAGGCTTCAATTGGTGCCGAAAACGGTGCCTCGAGGATGGTGACTATACCTGCCGGCCGGGGGATAGCAGGCCGCATCGCAGCCACTGGTGAACCACTCATCGTCAACGACATCTCGAAAGTCGAGGTCATCAACCCTGGATTGAGAGCAGAAGTTGGATCGCTACTGGGCGTTCCGTTGTTCGTCGAAGGCAAGATCTACGGTGTAATGCATGTCGGAAGCCGCTCGGCGCGCGAATTCGACGGGAATGATGTGAAAATGCTGGAGATGGTGGCGGAAAAGGCCGCGATAGCAATCGAGACGGCGCGACTTCGAGAACGCGAACGCGAAGCGCGTAAAGCAGCGGAAGCCGGAAGCCGTGCGAAGTCCGAATTTCTTGCCGTAATGAGCCACGAATTGAGAACGCCGTTGAATGTGATCGGCGGATACTCGCAACTGATTCTCGACGGCCTCGAAGGAGATGTGTCGGCAAGGCAACGGGAGTGGCTGGGAAAAGTTCAGGATAGTCAAAAGCAGCTCCTCGAAATGATAGACAGAATATTGCAATTCGCGGAGCTGGAGTCGGGACGCGATCGGGCGGCTATCGCGAACTGGGATATAAATGCCTTTCTGACCGGCCTCGAACCTGAGCTGAGGGCGAAATCTACGGCAGCTGGTCTCGATTTCACGATGCACTATTCCCCCGAGCCGGCGGTTGCGATAGCCGACGAGGAGCGGCTGGGTCAGGTTATCGGCGCAGTGATGGAGAATGCAATCAAGTTCACTCCTTCGGGCGGGTCAGTGACGATCTCCGTTTCTTCGGCCGATGATTGGGTGCGCGTGGCGATCGCGGACACGGGGGAAGGCATTCCTGCCTCAAGGCTGGCCGACATATTCTCGACCTTCGTGCAACTCGATCAGTCCACCACCCGTCGGCATGAGGGAGTGGGCCTCGGACTGGCAATCAGTCGTGCGCTGGCGCGAACAATGGGCGGCGACCTCGAGGCTGAAAGCCGCGTTGGGATAGGAACCACCGTCAGCTTGCTCTTGAAGGCTGCGCCGTCGCTATAGCGTGATGCTGCGTCAGATCCGATGGCCAGCAGAGTTGCTGATTGCCGCTTCATTGAATGGTTGCATGAGTGTGCCTGCTTCCGTCACGCAATCGGCGCCACCAGACGATCAGCGTCCAAACATTGTATTCCTGCTCGCTGATGATCACGCGGCGCACGCGATATCTGCATACCAGGCACATCTGCGGTATGGCATCAAGCTCCCGAACACCCCGAACCTCGATCGTCTCGCCAGCGACGGAATGCTTTTCGTGAATTCGTTCGTCACCAATTCGATATGCGGCCCGGCGCGGGCCACTGTGCTCACCGGCCAGTACGGGCACATCAACGGTGTCATGACGAATACCGAGCCGCTGCATCCGGCGGCTGTCACTTTCCCATCGCTGCTGCAGGACGCGGGATACAAGACGGCACTGTTCGGGAAGTGGCACCTTCGGACGCCCCCCACGGGGTTTGACAGGTACGAGATTCTTGCGGGGCAGGGGCCTTATTACAACCCGGTGCTACACAGCGCGACTGATAGCACCAGGCACACCGGGTATACGCTTGACATCGTCACTGACCGCGCACTCGAATGGATGGAAGGCGCAGCAGGCGATGGCAAACCTTTCATGATGATGCTCGCCTTCAACGGCCCTCACCGCTGGTGGGACCCGGGGCCCGATCAACTCGCATTGTATCGCGATACTTTGTTCGCGATTCCCCCGACATTTACTGACAAGGGAGCTGGCCGCGCGTCACCGGCACGTGACCCCGAAATGCAGATCGCCCTCGACCTCGTCGCACGCGACCTCAAGCTGGACCCGCCAAATAATCTCACGCCAGCGCAGCGCGCGATGTGGGACTCTGCATACGCGCGAGAAAACGCTGCGCTCGCAAAACAGGGACTGACTGCTGAGGAGCTCGCGCGGTGGAAGTATCAGCGCTACATCGCCGACTACATGCGCGTCATCGCCGCACTCGACCAGCAGGTTGGCCGCGTTCTCGACAAGCTCGATGAGTCAGGGCTCTCGAAGAACACGATGCTCGTCTACTCCTCCGACCAGGGATTCTTTCTCGGCGATCACGGGTGGTTCGACAAACGATGGATGTACGAGGAATCGTTTCGCACGCCGCTTCTGATCAAATGGCCGGGAGTCGTTCGCCCCGGATCGGTGAACAAAGATCTTGTGATGAACCTCGATCTTGCCGAGACTTTCATCGACATTGCTGGAGGTTCCGCGCCCGCGGTGATGCAGGGGGAGAGCATTCTTCCGCTGCTCAAAGGCCTTAAGCCGGCTGAATGGCGCGACGCGATCTACTATCAGTACTTCGAGTATCCGGGCTGGCACGCTGTGCGCCGGCAATACGGTGTCCGAACCGATCGCTATAAGCTCATCCACTATTATGAGGTTGACGAATGGGAGCTTTTCGATCTCGAGGATGATCCCGAAGAGCTTCGGAGCGTGTACTCAAACCCCGCGTTTGCATCGACGAAAAAAACCCTCGAGGCGAAGCTCGCTCTGTTACGCAAGCAGTTCGACGTGCCGGCAGCCGACCCTGCGCCATACTATCCCTGGGAGCTGCCGCCTGAGTTCCGCCGCCCGGGTACACCGGGGAGCACACGCAACAGCGAGATCGGAGCGACACACCTGATGCAACACTCGACAAGCGATCACATCGAGAGCCTCGAAGACGGTATCGCAGTCGCCGACTCCGTTGTGAGCGCGGCGATTGGTACGCTTGCTCCCGGGGCAGTCCTGTCAGTAGCGCAGAAGGGGAGGATCGTTTTTGAGAAGGCATACGGTCATGCAGAGTTTTACGACGCGGACCGGCGAGGGCTGGAGTCGCCGCGGGTAATGCAGGCGAACACGATCTTCGATCTCGCATCCGTCACGAAGGTGATGGCGACCACTTTCGCGGTGATGAAGCTCGTGGATCAGAGGACGGTGGATCTCGACGCCCCTGTGCACCGATACCTCACCGATTTTCGCGGCCCTCATCTCGACAGTATCACCGTTCGCCACCTGTTGAATCATTCGTCAGGCCTCGCTCAGTGGCAGCCGCTCTATTATCAGGCCGCGACGAGCGCCGAAGCATACGCGGCAATTCGCGCGATGCCGCTACTGTGGGGTGTTGGCGAATCGAGGCACTACAGTGACCTTGGATTCATGCTTCTCGGTTACCTGGTCGAGCGAGTGACCGGTCAAACGCTCGATCGGTTTGTCGACGAACATTTCTACGCGCCGCTCGGACTCGGGTTGAAATTCAAACCACAGTCGGGGGAATTTGCCGCAACCGAAACAGGCAATGGTTACGAGCGCCGGATGGTGTACGACTCGACATTCGGATATCGGTATCGCGGAGATCCGCAATCATGGAATGGATGGCGGCAGCACGTGCTCGTGGGAGAAGTGAACGACGGCAACGCTTATTACGCCAATGCTGGAGTCGCGGGACATGCAGGCCTGTTCGGCCGCGCGAGGGACTTGCATCCCTTGATCCAGATGCTGATGGTCGGTGGTACGGCGGGCGGGCGGAGATATCTGAGTGCAGAGACCATCAAGGAATTTCTTACGCTGGATCGCTACGGGCACTATCTGGGATGGCAGCTACCAGAGGATGCTGCCACGGGCAGCTTCATGCACACCGGCTTTACTGGAACCTACGCTCTCGGGATTCCGGCCCACGATATCTCGGTGGTGCTATTGACTAACCGGCAGCATTCAGGCGTAAATCCACGGGGCTTTTTCCCCGATGTCGGTCACTTGCGCGCACGGGTCGCCGGCGCGATTACGGCTGGCGGAGGTGCGACTGCCAGGCTGACCCCGTAATACGGGGGCTTCAACTCGTTGACGGTGATATCCCGCACCATCTGTTCGAATTGATCATTCGGCATATGGATGCACAGCCTGGTCAGCCTGGCGCGAATCCCTTTCTCTGCCCGCTTCGCACGGTCGTCATTCGTCACCTCGCTGCCTTCCTCTGCATGCATACACCCTTGCACTATCAGGACCGTTTTCCGGTCCGGGGGTAAATCTCATGCAATCAACAGATATGCTTCCCCGGTGCGGACGTTATTTC
>JBBREF010000137.1:0-9630 GCA_038203205.1 Gemmatimonadales bacterium
AGTGTTCAACCTATTCCTCTGCGCCGCCGCAGTGGGTTGACAGCAATCGAGTAGCCGCGAACCAGATAGTATAGATAGATGAAACAGTAGCCGGCGCTGTACCAGCCGAGCATGTGCGCGGCGGAGCCGCCGATACGATGGCCGAGGTACATCCCGCCGCCGGCGGCTGCAACCATGACCACGTGAGCAAGCAGATCTTCCCTTTGTCGCTCGGTCAGGTAGAAAACGTACGCCAGCGGGCTAACAACAAAGCGCATTAGAAACAGCGGCGTCAATACGCGCGCGAACTCTCCAGCTTCGCGCCATTGTGGGCCCAGGTAGATCGAGAAAATGGTCGGTGCGAATAGAAAAAGAACGAGCGCCGGAATGGAGCCGAGCAGAAAAAGCGTGCGAGCCGTTTTCAGGTAGATGGGTCGACACGTGCCGCTGGTTGCGTAATCAGTACTGGCTCTCTGGCGAAAGACTTCCGCGACGGCGTTCGCGATAAAGATGTTCGGCAATCCAAGCAGGCGGTTGGTCATGCTGTACAATCCTGCCGCGGCCGTCCCGGCAAAGACGGAGATCGTGTAAAGCGGAAGGTGCTGGACAAGGCTGTTGAGTAGCTCTGCAGGCACAGAAACCAGGGCAAAGTTCCTGTAGCGCGCGAACACACGGCCGAGGCGGGCGATACTCAGACGCTGAAACACGTCCCTGTCAGCCCCGAGAGCCGCTATCGTCAGAACAACCAAGGTTGTTCCGAGTCCCGCAAAAAAGCCGGCAAAGAGACCAACCGTACGATGACCGCCGAACCCCAGTAGCAGCGAAACCACAGCGCCGACGACGGCTCCGGATAACCTGCTTCTGGCCATGGCCCGATACTGCCGAAATCGGTTGACGTAGGCGTTCAGGCCGCTGACCACTGTCCCGAGGCCCGCGGCGGTGGGAATCAGGGGGACCCACGCTGCAAGTGCCGGGGCATCGAAAAGGACGCTCAACTGCCGACCCCAGACGAGAAGTGGGCCAGTGCCTGCAATGACGATTACGACGCCACCGGCGATCGAGAGATGGAGAAGCGCGCGCGCGCGCGCATCGCTTCGCGGCACAACGAGCGCGGTGGGAAACTGAAGAGACGCAATCACGCCGACCAGTCCGCTCAGCGCCATGAATACGCCAAGGACGCCATAGTCCTGCGGACGGTACAACCTGCCCAGAAAGGGAGCCGAGAGCGCCGCGACAAGTTGCGTCGCCACAGTTCCAGAAAGGAGGGTAAGGCTGTGGCGGAAAAAATCAGACCGTGGCAACCTCCATCGATTTGCGTTCAAGCGCACCTGAGGCACAGCGTCCTTATCCGATGACCGCGCCGTATTGCCTGATGCTCGCTCCAGGCCATTATCTTTTCTGTAGGATGTATTTAGACGATGTCACAAGCAGAGACGACCCGATGATTGCCTGCCAACGTTGCGTTATGGATTCCCGCGATGATCCGGCACTCAACATAATAGCGGGGGAGTGCTCCTACTGCCGCGGCTATCGAATAGTTGCCGATCGTGATCTCCTGTCGGAACCGGAATCGTCAGCGGCTCTCGAGCGGGTTCTCCGAAGAATACGGGAGACTGGGCGAACTCGTTCGTACGACGCGATCATGGGGCTCAGCGGCGGAGTCGACAGCAGTTACGTCGCGTTTCTCGCGCGGGAATTCGGGCTTCGGGTGCTGGCGGTCCATCTTGACAACGGGTGGAATTCCGAGATCGCGGCCAGAAACATTCAGAACATTGTTCAAAAGCTGAATCTCGATCTCTTCACTCACGTGATTGACTGGACCGAGTTTCGAGATCTTCAGCGGGCCTATCTCGCTGCATCCGTAATAGACATCGAAGCCATCACTGATCATGCCATTCTTGCCACCTTGCACCGCGTTGCGGCTGATCGAGGCATCCGCTTCATCCTGAGCGGCACGAACCTGGCTACAGAGGGCATCCTGCCCCGGCATTGGGTTTTCAACAAGACGGATCATGTCAACATCCGCGCGATTCACGATGCGTTCGGTTCGATCCCCCTGAAGACGTTCCCTCTCTTCACGACACGACAGAAAAAGAGGGTGGACCTGCTGGGGATAGAAACCGTTTCCCTGTTGAACCATGTGCCCTATGTGAAGACAGAGGCGAAGGAAATCATATCGACCGCTCTCGACTGGAGAGATTATGGGGGAAAGCATCACGAGTCCGTGTTCACCAGGTTTTATCAGGGATACATCCTCCCGACCAAGTTCGGCGTGGACAAGCGGAACGCACATCTGTCCTCGCTTATCTGCTCCGGTCAGCTCAGCCGGGACAATGCGCTGCTGGAACTTCGAAAGCCTGCCTATGACGCCGGTCAGCTCCGCGCGGACCGTATATTCGTGCTGAAAAAGCTTGGTTACACTGAGGAGGAGTTCGACCGGCTCATGACTACGCCTCCGGTGCCTCATGAGACATACGCCGTGGAGCGGTCGCTTTACGAGCGGTATCCCCTTGCAAAGCCACTGCGTCCGGCTGTCAGCTGGATAAAGCGCGCCGTTCGAAGCATCACCACAGCGCGGTGACGCTTTGATCGTCGTGGTCGACTATGGTGTCGGCAATCTTGGCTCGATCCGGAACATGTTCCGCGCTGACGACAACGTCGCGGAAATCAGTGCCGACCCCGCGAAAATCGAACAGGCTACCCATCTGGTCCTGCCAGGTGTGGGTTCTTTCGGTCACGGCATGCGGCAGCTGAAATCTTCCGGTCTGGTCGACGTCGTCACGGCCAAAGCACGCTCAGGCACGCCCTTGCTCGGCATTTGCCTGGGGGCGCAACTCCTTATGGAGGGGAGCGAAGAAGCTGGAGAATCAGGATTGGGGCTGATCCCCGGTCGCGTGGTCCGCTTCCGGTTTCCACCCGCGTCCCGCTTTCGAGTGCCCCACGTAGGATGGGCGGATGTGGAGCCAAAGGGCCCGCTTTTCCGAAGCTGGGTCACAGAGCCCTCACGTTTCTACTTCGTGCATTCCTACCACATAGTGTGTAAGCTGGAACACCACGTTGCGGCAACTTCTGTCTACTCGTCGGCGTTCGTTGCTGCCGTCGAGAAGGGGTCGATGATCGGAGTGCAATTTCATCCGGAGAAGAGCCACCGGTTCGGTCGCAATTTGCTGCGGCGCTTTGCACTACTGAAGTAATGCGCAGAATACGCGTTATCCCGGTCCTCCTGGTAAGCCATGGTTCCCTTGTCAAGACGAAGCAATTTCGGGATCCTGTTTACGTCGGAGATCCGATAAACGCGGTTCGAATATTCAACGAAAAGGAAGTCGACGAGATCGTCATTCTCGACGTCACACCGATGTCTGCAGATCACCGGCCGCCATTCCAACTTCTCGAACAGCTTGCAACCGAGTGCTTTATGCCACTTTCCTTTGGGGGAGGGGTGACAAGAGTCGACGATGTTGAGGCGCTGATCCGACTGGGCGTCGAGAAGGTGATCCTTCGAACACAACCCCTCCTGGACCCTGATTTCGTGCCGTCGGTCGCGGCCAGGTGTGGTAATCAAAGCATCATCGTTGCCGTCGACGTCAGGCGCAGCTTCTGGGGAAAGCGGCGACTCATTGGCCGGGCTCGATACGAATCGTCTGTCGATCCGGTCAGGTATTGCCAGGACCAAGAGGAGTCAGGTGCCGGCGAGCTCCTGGTCACATCTGTGGAGCGAGAGGGCACGATGGGGGGATATGACATTCCATTGCTGCATGATATATCCAGTCACGTCAGTCTTCCTGTCATTGCCAACGGTGGAGCGGGATCCATTGCCCATATGGTCGAAGGAGTCAACGTCGGTGGAGCATCGGCAGTTGCAGCCTCCAGTATGTTCGTTTTCCACAAGCAGCGGAACGCAGTGATGATCAGCTTTCCGCCTCCGGAAACCCTCGTGAGAGAACTGTTTGCGATTTGCTGATTGTGAGACGTCGGGCATCCGCGTACTGAAGGAGAAAACGATACTCCTGATTTCACCTGCCCCGTGGGGAGATCTCAGGGTCTCCAAGCACCATTACGCCCATGAGCTGGCGAAAGCCGGCAACAGGGTTTTGTTCCTCGAGCCCCCCCGCGAGCACGGAACTAAGATCGAGTTGCGTGGAGTGGCTGGGATCCCGGGCCTCGAGATACTGACGTTTGGGCTCAACACGCCGCAGCTGCTCCGTTTCCATGCCAGGCGCGTGCATGATTATTTCGTTCGGCGCGACATTCGGCGTCTTCTGACCCACCTGGGCGTCCGCATAGACATAGTGTGGTGCTTCGAGCTCAACCTGTATGTCGACCTGCGCCGGTTCTGCGGGCGGATCGCCGTATATCATCCGGTCGACGAGATTGTCGAAGAGCATCAGCTCGAAATCGCCGCTTCAGCGGACGCCGCCGTGACCGTGTCGGAATCGATAGCAGGGAAACTTCGGCGGCGGCAGCCGAATACATGGAAGGTCGGTCACGGCCTGGCGGCACCGTTCGTCCAGAACGGCCGTTCGATCCTTGAGGACCTCACCCGTGATACGACGGCGCTCGTCGAGCCGCGGTCGATCAGGGTCGGGTATATCGGCAACCTGAGAATACCGGGCATCGACAGGATCGCTTTGCGCGATGTGATCGTCAGGAATCCGGAAGTCCGATTCGAGTTCTGGGGTCCATATACGGGACCGCCGGACCCGGAGGCAGATAACTTCATACGCTTGCTCTCGATGTCCCGGAATGTGACTCTGCGTGGCCTCGTTCCTCCCGAGAGCATTGCATTACAGCTTCAAGGTGTGGATGCGTTTCTCCTGTGTTATGACCTCGCGCGCGAGCCGAATGGAGGGTCGAATTCGCACAAGATTCTCGAATACCTGAGTAGTGGAAAAGTTGTCATCTCGACCCATGTTTCCGAGTATGCCGGGAGCCCCAGGATACTTGAGATGCTACCGAAAAATGCGCCAGAGGGGTCGTTCGTCGCCCTCTTCGAGTCATCCATTGCGCGAATCACCGAGCTCAATGCCGCTGAACGGATGAGAGAGAGGATACAGTGGGCGATTGGAAACAGTTACGAAGCGCAGCTTAAAAGAATCGATGAAATATTGGCGCGCATCGTTTCGCCCGCAGTTACGCTCTAAGCGCCTTCCTTTCAGATACTGGCCGGGCGGCCCGCGCGAGACATCGCCGAAACGCGAAGCGACGGTGTCCAAGCTGAAGGGTTGGCGACGCAGCACCGGGACTAGCCCGGCTGCAGCGTCCTGTCGATAGCGCGCCAGGTGCGGTCACGGAAGCGCCGCTTCGAGAAATACTCGAGCTCGCTCCGGTCCGGTAACACGGGGTTCACGAGCCCGTTCCGTATCGCCGTCAGCACCTCGTCGCGGTTGCGGGGGTCGGCAAGCGATCCCCACGCACCTCCCCGCACAGCTTCCTTCGACCCGTCGACGCTGCTTGCGACAACCGGCACACCCGCGGCGAGCGCCTCCAGAAACACGTAGCCGAATCCCTCCAGCCGGCTCGGCATCACGAACAGGTCGGCCAGCCGGTAGTAGTCGAGCTTCTCCTCTTCTGCAACGTATCCGGGAAACACGACATTCTCCGAAACCCCCAGCAGCTTCGCCTTCGCCTCCAGGCGTGCCCTGTCTGTACCATCGCCCGCGGCGCAGTAGCAAAGCGTCGGAAAATCCTCGAGAAGTGACGGCATCGCCTCGATCACCTCGTCGAATCCCTTTGCCCGCTCCGATGCATCCATTCGTCCAAGAGTCAGTATCACCGGACCTCTGCCGAGGCCGAGCAGCTGGCGGAGGAGGTCGTTGCGGGGGCCAGGAGTGAATGCCGAGAGGTCGATGGCATTCGGAACCAGCAGCACCTGGTGACCCGCGATGACTGCCCATTGCCTGAGGCGCTTGATCGTGAATGCGCTTATGCCGACGATTGTGTCAACGCGGTGCATCATGTACCGGAATGGCCAGCTGCGCGGATTCCACACCTCGAGACCGTACACCAGGACCATCAGCCGCGCTCCGGTTCGTTTCGCTGTCGCGTAAGCGATGGGAAGCAGGTTCACGTGTCCGCAGATGACGAGGTCGAAGCTTCCCCTGCGGCGGGCGAGTTTTTCGACAGTCCTGACGTAACGGAGCTTCGACCCGGCCGCCTCAGCGATGTGCGTGACGCGTTCAGGAAGGGGCTGAATCGCGCGGGCTATGACGCGAGGGACAACGACGACATCCTCGACCGACTCGTGCGCGGCCACGCACTCGATGAAATCGCGGTTGTACTGCGCGATGCCTCCGGTGCCGCCGTAGGCGTCGCTGACGAGGGCGAGCACGCGCCGTGTCCGGGCTTCCCCGGCAATGACGCCGCCAGACCCCGCGACTTCGATGGCTCTTGTCGCTTGCTGCGCAGTCATCTCAACCCGGGTCGTTCGTCAACACGCCTTGCACATATCGAAGGGGGCCGAGGGACAGGGCAAGGAAGGCGCGTAAGGGCGACACGACGCGAGGCGGATGCGACACCGTTCCCCTCCAGGTGCGCTCGGTTCCCCGCAGCGCCTCCCACAGGTAGCGAAGGGTCGAGCGCCGGTGGCCCTTCTCCTCCACCAGCATCATGGTGAAGAACGCCGTGCTGGCCGTGAGATCACGGCGGTAGCGGCGCTTCAGGTCGACCATCGTCGGCGGGAAGGGGTGCCTTACAACCGCGTGCGGAGTGTAAGAGACGCGAAAGCCCCGGTCGACGAGAGAGAAGAACGCGTGCTGCTCGCCGCCGCCGTACACCGGCGTCCCCCGATCGGTTCTTTCGTGGAAGCCGGGCCACACCTCGAATGCCGCGCGACGTACCGCCATGTTGCACCCTGCGCCGATTCCCCCGAAGCCACAGATCTCGAACCAGTATGGCGTGTCGCGGTCAACGACGAGCGGGGCCGGCCGGTTGTAAGCCCCGCCACGCACCGACGCAAACAGTTTCTCCGCGTCTGTCTCGAGCCGGAGCGGGATCGTCTTGCCACCAACGCCCATCACCATCGGGTCCCTGAACTCCTCCGCCAGCCCGCTAAGCCAGCGGGGCTCGGGGACCGAGTCGTCGTCGAGGTATGCGACAATGTGGGCGCTCGACACGAGTGCCCCGCGGTTTCTCGCGCGGCAGAGACCTTTCTTCGTCTCCTTCACGTAGCGGGCCTTCCACTTCCGGGCGACCTGCTCGGTCTCCGGATCTCCGGCGGAATTGTCCACGACTATGACGTCGAAATCAGGGTAGTCCTGGCAGGAGATGGCGGCGAGACACCGGCCCAGTTCCTGAGGACGGCCGGATGTCGGGATGACGACAGAACAGCTGAGGTGTACGCCTTCAGCGGAAGGATTCATATATGGAATGGCATATTTACACTTTGAATGCCGCCGGGCAACCTAAATCGACTCTCCGGCGACGAGCGCGCGCTCGCCCTTCATCATCATCTTCACGACATCGGGCATCAGCGACTTCGCTTTCCAGCCAAGCCGCTCGGCCGCAAGCGACGGATCCCCGAGGCCGCGGCGCAGGTCGGTCGGGCGGAGAAGGGACTTGTCCAGGGTGACGTGGTCGCGCCAGTCGAGCCCCACCTCGCGGAAGGCAATCTCGACGAACCCGGCAAGAGAACGCACCTCGCCGGTGGCGATAACGAAGTCCGCCGGCTGTTCCTGCTGGAGCATGAGCCACATCGCCTCGACGTATTCCGGCGCCCATCCCCAGTCGCGCTCGATTTCAACGTCGCCGAGCTGGAGTTTCTCCGTGCTGCCGTCGGCGATGCGGCAGGCGGCGGCGACGACTTTTCGCGTGACGAATCGCTCAGGCCTCAGCGGAGATTCATGATTGTAGAGGATTCCCGAGCAGGCAAAAAGCCCGTAGGCCTCGCGGTAGTTCGCCACCTCCCAGAACGCCGCTGACTTCGCGACAGCATACGGGCTGCGCGGGCGGAACGGCGTGGTCTCGGTAGCCGCAACCCCGTGAGTGTCGCCGAAGCATTCGCTCGACCCGGCGTTGTAGAATCTTATCGGCCTGTCAACGAGCCGAATTGCTTCGAGCAGGTTAAGCGTACCGAGTGCGATGCTCTCGAGGGTTTCCACAGGTTGCTGGAAGGAGAGACCGACCGAGCTCTGGCCCGCGAGGTTGTAGACTTCGTCCGCCTGGGTTTTACGGAGCACCTGGAAAACGCTGCGGAAATCGGTGAGGGCCATGGACTCGACGGTCACCTTGCCCTCTATTCCCAGTCGCCTGAAGTTCCTGAACGACGAGATCTGGGCATCCCGCGAAGTGCCGAACACCTCGTAGCCGCGCGACAGCAGGTGACGGGCGAGATAAGAGCCGTCCTGTCCGGACACGCCGCATATCAGCGCGCGCGTTCCGGGTGGAGAAGGCTCGGTGGAGGCGGGAGTCTGCATCGACCAAATTTGTATTGGCGCATGCCGCGACGATAGCGGCGCGCCTCCTGACGGAGGTTTTCTGGAAGCACTGGCGGCCACGCTTCTCACCGCGTTCGTGATATCGGCCTGGCTTGGCCTCGGTACTTTCGCTGCGGGCGGAGTCTCCGACGAGGACGAGCTGGCGCTTCCGCTCCGGCTGGTGATCGGGTCCGGAATTACGGGATTCGCGCTCGCGCTTTTTTCCGCGGCAGGGTTCGTGACCGGCGGGGTGCTCCTGACCGGTGCGGTCTGCGCGGCGGCTGTTGTCGCGCGGCGCGACCGCGTGATGGCGACGCTGCGGCACGGCGCGCGGGCATACCGCGAGCTGCGCGGCGCGCCGATACTCACCGCTGCCCTGGCCGTGACCGCGGCGATGATGTGGATCTCGGCAATCGCGCCACCGCGAAGCGCCGATGCGATGAGATACCATCTCGCGCACATACGGCTGATCGTGGCCGAAGGCCGCTGGACGGGGATCCCCGATTTCCATTTCGCGCTGCCACTCGGATGGACGTTTTCGTTCCTTCCCTTCGAGCTGCTCGGCGTCGCGCAGGGAGCGCAGCTCCTCAGCGTCGCGCTCTGGCTCGCAATCGTGACATCGCTTATCCGCGCGCTGCGGAAAACTGGCGCAGGCCCTGTCGCGACAGGGATCCCGCTGCTGCTGATGCTCCACCCCTTCGTTGTGAAGACGTTCACCGAGGCGGGCGCTGATCCGTACTCACTGCTCGTCGTGCTCGTCGTGGCGCTGCTGCTGGCGCGAATCGAAACCCTGACCCGGACTGAGGCGGCGTGGTTCGGCTTCACTGCGTGGATAGGGATCCAGAGCAGGTATCAGCTCGCCGCGGCAGGAATCGCGGCGACAGTCGTCTTCGTCATCGCGATACGGCGATCGCCGGAGCGTCGGCGACTGTTGAGTCGCGCGCTCGCGGGAGCTGCGGGAGCCGCGGCACTGGCTTCGCCCTTCTATGTCGCGAACATGAAGTGGCTCGGTAATCCGGTATGGCCGCTGCTGATCAGCAGGGACTCGACCGAGTCTTCATACTCGAATCTCGTTGCGTGGCACTATGCCCGCTCGCTCACCGGCAATTGGGATCTCGCCGGCCTCTCGGCGGCGATATTGAAGCTGCTCACGTGGCCTCAACTGTTTCCGGTCGCACTGATAATTGTCATCACCACGTTTGCGTTTCTGGGGTCGCGGCAATCCGCGATGAGTCGTCTC
>JBBREF010000138.1:0-9478 GCA_038203205.1 Gemmatimonadales bacterium
ATCACAGCATCGAGAGGATCCGGCTCTTTCCTCTTGCGGCGCTTCTTTGCCGGCGGGGCTTTCTGCACCTCGCCGGATGACGGTCTCTTAGCAGGGGTCTTCTTCTCGGTCATACCACCCTCCTTAAGGGTTAAGATATGAACTCACACACAGAATTCCTGACAGGTCCATCCGGACAATGCCTTCCCAAGCGGGCGAAAACTCACGCCCCTCGCGACACTCACCCCACTCCTTTCCAGCTGTTGCAGTTCCGCTTTTCCGTCTGTACGACAGGCCCCAGTTGACCTCTGCCTCGGCGTGCCGTTATCTGCGTCTCTGTCCCCGCCGCAGGCGCTCTGCAAACCCGACCAGCTCAGAATCCCAGGTAGGCCCTTACTCTTGGCTCCATTTTCTCCGGCGTCCAGAACGGCGTCCACACGAGATTCATCTCGACGTCCTCGACGCCCGGGAGAGTTTTTATCTCTTCCTGAGCGTTCCCCATTATTTCCGGGCCGGACGGACAACCGGGTGAAGTGAGGGTCATGTCCACTTTCACCTTGGTGCCGTGTACCTCGATGCCGTAGATGAGGCCGAGGTCGAGGATGTTGAGGTTGAGGTCGGGGTCTTTCACGCGTCGGAGTGCGAGCTTCACCTGATCTTCGCTCACGACTCCTGCGGCTCGCGCGGGGATTTCCTCACCGACTGCGACGCTCAATGGGACAGCCTGCTCTTCAGCGAGGCTGTTGTCGACTACGGTGGGAGTTTCTTCGGAGCTCGCGTGCGGTGTTGACGCGAGTTCGTGCGTGTCAGGACGATCGCTCATCCTTTAATACTAGTTGCCTTTCGCGGCCCGCGAAGAGGTAGCCGCCGACTTCTTCACAGTCGACTTTTCGCAGAAGATTTTTTCGCAGCTGCCTTCTTTGCTGATGCCTTCTTCGCAGCGGCACTTGTCGCCGACTTGGACCTTGCCGACTTCGTGGCCTTGGCGGACTTCGCGCGGGTCGCCGTTGCACAGCGGACACGGGTACGGGACCTGGCCGACCGACCTTTTACCGCTTTGCTGCAACGCACAGGTATCGGCTTCGTCCATCCGATTTCCTGGTCGGCGCGAAACGCAGCTGGCATAGCGAGCACGGGTGTTGGTCCATCTATCACGGCTAGCACGGCCGCGTCGGAGAGGTCAGAGCGGACGTCGGCGATGATTTTTGCAGGACGCTGCGCCTTCGCGGCGTGCACTCGATTAGTGAGCAGCACGACGAACATCTCACGATCCGGGTCGATCCAGATGGAAGTCCCCGTGTAGCCGGTGTGTCCGTAAGCCCGCTCAGTCAGGTAAGCTCCTGAGCCGTAATCGCCATCAGCCGTGTCCCAGCCGAGCGCGCGATGCCCGGCGGTCCTTCGTGTGAACAACTTGACGGTCGAGTCAGAAAAAATCTGAACCCCGTCATAGCTGCCGGCGTTAAGCATCATCTGGGCGAAGATCGACAGGTCTGCGGCTGTGCTGAAGAGTCCTGCGTGGCCAGCAACACCACCAAGCGCATACGCGTTCTCGTCGTGAACCTCGCCGCGGAGCGGATATCCGCGCGGCGGTGTCACCTCGGTTGGCGCAATCCTGTATCGCAGCGAATCCGCAGGCCGATAAAAAGTGTTGTTCATCCCGAGCGGCCTGAAAACGCGCCGCGACAGGAACATGTCGAGTCGCTCCCCGCTCACTGCTTCCACGATCATCCCGAGGACGTCTGCGCCGAGGTCGGAGTAGATGTAGCCTTCGTTGGGGCGGTACTCGAGCGTCGTCGCCAGTACCATGTCTCTGGCTTCCTGCGGACTGCGGGCCTTGCGCCAGAGATCCCGGCCTGCCGGAAGACCTGAGCGGTGGGTAAGCAGGTCGCGAACGGTGACTCGGTCCTTGAGGCCTCCCGAGAACGCGGGAAGGTAGCGGAGCACAGGCGCGTCGAGGTCAACCTTCTTCTCGTCGAACAGAAGCATAACCGCAGTCGTCGTACCCACAACTTTGCTCAGCGACGCGACGTCATAGATAGTGTTGCTGGCTTCGACCGACGTGCTGGCGGGAGACCACGAAAGTTTGCCGAATCCTTTTTGCCAGACTGATGCGCCTTTGCGGCCTACCACCACGGCGGCTCCGGGGTAACCGCCAGCCTTGATGCCGCTCTGGACGACTCGGTCGATAGACTCGAGTCGGGATGCGGACATCCCCACAGCATCGGGTGCCTTTGACGGCAGACCATCACCATGCGCAAGCGTGAGGGCGGTTACAATGACCTTCAGCACATCTAACTCCTTTCCAACTGATACTGCCACACAACAGCCAGGTTCCCGGGAAAAGGCTGTCCGCTCACGGGGAAGTGAGCCAGCGACAACGACTTGTATGGGAGTGACGACCGGTCCCGGCGACCGTCACGGTGTCCACTATAGCACGCGCGCGCGAAAGCGCCACACTTTTTTTCGAGTTTTCGCAAGCAAATCAAGGTGGGCGACAACGAATGCTTGCGCGTGCAACCCCGGCTCCCGAACCGGTGACTAATTTCCCAGACGGGATGCAGACCGACCAGATAACTCTTCAGCGCGCCATGAAAGGCGATGAGGCGGCGATGCGGCAGCTTTGGCTGCACCATTCGCCTCACATCGATGCCGTAGTCCGCCGCCTTTGCGGTGACCACGACGTCGCCGCTGATGTTGCCCAGGAAGTCTGGATCCAGATCTTCAGAGCTCTACCCGGATACCGGGGTGACTCCCAGTTCGGTACGTGGGCGCATCGGATTGCCGTCAATCGTACGCTCAATGCGCTTCGGAAGGTCAAGCGCCTTGCAAAGCTGGAAACTGAAATTGAGGACGACAGCGCTTTCGTCGAAGGCGACAGCGACAGGACGTTTCTCGCAGAATCGATAGATGAAGCGATGACGAAACTTTCACCCGGCGCGAGAACTGTGTTCGTGCTCCACGACATCGAGGGCTACACGCACGATGAGATAGGCAAGGAGCTTGGTATCACCTCGGGTGGGTCGAAATCGCAATTGTCCAAGGCACGCGCCAAGCTTCGCCGGCTGCTGGCGCACCTCGTAGACGAATCAACTGCCGGCACGGGAATGACACATGCAGCCTCTCTCTGAAAACGCACTTGACGACATGGTAGCGCGCGAGCGCAGTCTCGGTGCTACTCCCCTGACCGAGTGGGGATCTCTCTCGTCGCGACTTCGCGCCGAGGGCCTGATCCGGGATCCATTCATGTCCAGATTGACGTCGGGCCCGATGCTGAAGATCGCGGCTGGTCTCATGCTCGCCATAGGCGGCGCTGCGATCGGGCGAGTAAGCGCTGGCGCACCGCTTGTCCCGGTGCAGACTGCCGCTTCGGTCGCGGCCGCGGAGCCCGCTCCGGCCGTGGAGGGAGCCAGCAATACGTCGTTTGCCTCGAGTTCGATTATTCAGTTCGCGTCGCCCGAGCAGGCATGGGAGGTACTGAACCGCGCAGGCGAGGAGTACCAGCGCGCATCGGCGTATCTCTCTGAAAACAACAATGAAGTACCGCTGCCTCCGACGACTGACCAGTATCGGACGAGGCTCGCAGCGCTCGACAACGTGATGACTGAAATGCGTGGCGCAATGAAAGAGGCCCCGCAGGATCCCGTCATCAACCAGTACTATCTCGCGACGGTTGGCGCTCGCGAAGCTACGCTCCGCCAGCTGGGGACAGTGCTCCCGGCCAGCGCGAGAATGAACAGGTTCTAGGGGTGCAGGTTATGCGACTGATTCGCTCGATTGTAATTGGATTCGTTGTTGTCGCTTCGATCTCGCCGTCGCGAGTCAAGGCGCAGTCGAAGGCTGGCGGCTGGGTCGGCGTCGTCATCACCACCGGAATCGGCCAGGGCAATTCGACAGGAACCCTGATTTTCAACGAGTATCCGACGATTGAATCGATCGATCCGGGATCACCCGCTGAGCGTGCCGGGCTTCAGACCGGCGACATAATCATTTCGTTGAATGCGCAGGATCTGAAGAAAAATCCGATCCCGATGCAGAGTCTTCTCGTCCCCGGGAACAAGCTCGTGTTCCGTTTCATGCGGAACGATGAAACGAGATCGCTGAGTGTTACGGTCGCCGAGCGTCCTCTTGGAACTGCCGGGCACACGCGAGTGTCGATCATTGGTCCCGCGCCGCAGGGTGATGAGGCTCGCCGGCGCCGTCAGGTTGAAACGTCGACGCGTGGCGGCGGGATGCTGATGCCTGCTATCACGCTTGCTCCAGTTATTCGTGGCCCGGGTTCTCCGAGTCTCATTCTCGCTGGTGCCGAGCTCACTCAGCTCAACGACGGTCTGCGCGAAGTTCTCAAGCTCACCGGCTCAGGCGTGTTCGTTGTGAACGTTGCGATGGGTACTCCCGCAGGCGAATCCGGCCTCAAGAGTGGCGACGTCATCGTGAGAGTGAACCGGGTGGGTCTCGAGTCGCCGAGCGAGCTCGCGCGCGTGATGCGACTTGCGGCCGAGCCTTCGGTTCTGCTGGATATCGTCCGGAACCGCAAGCAGCATTCGATCAGGTTGCGCTGGTAGGTCCGGGTTGCTGGCGGGAGGGTCAGTGGGCGGGTTGAAATGCGGATTGAAACGCGAAGAACGCTAAGGGGGCGCGAAGATACGCGAAGGAATGCAACAGGCTTCGTCGCGCTCGACAAAACTCGCGTCAGTCCAGCTTGCGCCTCTCCGGCACCAGAGAGGCATGAATCGCCAGCGCGGCGATCGCGCCATCTGACGCCGCAGCGATGGCAAGCTGCGGGCCCGGCACGATGTCGCCGGCAGCGAACACGTTGAGCACCGACGTATGGTGCTTGTCGTCAACGACGATGTGGCCTGCTTCGTCGCGCTTGCACTTGAGCTGCGCGCCAAGATCATCAGCGGGATACTGGCCGATCGCGAAATACAGTCTCTGGCAGTCGAGCTGCATGCCGCCCTCGAGAGTGATGCAGCGAATTTCGCCGTCGCTCGACGTGATTGCGCTGACGCCCGCTTCGATCACCGGAATATTGAGGGCCTCAAGCTTGTCGAGATAAGCCTGCTTCATGTCCGCGGGTTCACCGTTCGTGCAGATGACGATCTGGTCGGTCCAGGTAGTGAGATTGAGCGCCATCCCGACTGCCTTTCTTCCCGAACCGATGACGACTGTTTTGCAGTTGCGCGTTTCGTAGCCGTCGCAATCGGGGCAGACGTGCGCGGTTTCACCATAACATTCGCCAAGCCCGGGAATTCTGGGCCAGATGTCGCGAATGCCTATGGCGAGCAGCACTCGCCGCGCGGCAACACGCTCGCCCTTCCCCAGCGTGAGATGGAACCGCTCGGCGTTGAGGTTCTCAACCTCCGTCACCTCGTCATGGATGAATTCAGCACCGAAGCGTTTGGCATCCGCGCGTGCCTGATTGCGCAGGTCGGGGGAGCGGATTCCCTGCGATCCGATAATGCCGTTGATGCCGCGAGTTTCCCAGTTACGCGGGTCGCCCGAGTCGATCACGACGATTTTGTGGAGATATCGCGCAAGCCAGAGTGAAGCAGACAGGCCTGCTGGGCCGCCGCCTACAATTGCTACATCGTACACGTTCTCATTTTCAGCCATATGCCGCGCCGGTGTGAGGAAGAGTCAGGAAATCCTCGACTATACGGAAGAAATCTGCCGGTGCCTCCCAAAACGGCATATGACCAGCGTGCGGAATCAACGAGAGCTCGGAATTCTCGATGAGCTGCGTAAGCGATCCCGGGACATCGATTCCGATTATGTCATCCTCACCGTGGACCAGGAGTGTTGGCACCCCGATCTTCGAGATCTCCGTCGTCCAGTCATACCCTTCCCGGCGAAGCGTCGCGGCCACCGCGGCCCCGGTCTGACTGTTTGCCCGCGGGGATGAGAAGATCGAGCCAAAGTCCCGGTCGGAAAACCACGCAGGATAAAGCGCGGCGGTGTACGCGGCGTGTTTTGCGATATCGTCTTCGAGCAGCGCCTGCGGATCGAGCGACTCGAGGGTTACCCTTCGCTCGCCATCGAGACGATTGACCGCCGCGGAATGCAGCCGCGACAGCCAATCACTTCGAGGTCCAACAGCGTCGACGAGAACCAGCTGGTTCACCGCCTCCTGATCGTGCGCCGTCGCGAGCATGGCGATGCCGCCGCCCCAAGAGTGGCCGAGGACGTTCCACTTTTCCATTCCGAGTGCAGCGCGAATTGCAGGTACATCACCAGCATCGTGCTCGATACGCGCTCTTCGCGCTCCCGGCGGCTGCTGAGACTTACCCCGCCCGCGCTGATCGAAAAACACGAGCTGCCTGCGCTCGGCCAGCGGCGCCAGTGCCGGCCAGAGAACTTCATGGCCGAAGTGCAGTCCTCCGTTAATGCAGAGAAGGGGTAGCGCGCCATCGATTGGGGGGCTCCTGAAAACGGCGAACTCGAGACCGCGGGCCGCCACCATTTCCTGTGACAGCGGCGGTGACTTCTTCTGATTTCGTCGAAATGCGAGGAAACGCTCGCGGGCCGAGCCGTGCGTCAGGAGGCGGGGCGCCGGTTGCGGGATGACCAGTGAATCGACCGGATCTTCCAGCCGTCAGGTGTTTTGGTCAGCACCATCGACTCCGCACCGACAGAGTTGATCGCGCGGCCATTGAACTGGCCGACTGTCGTGCTGGTTCCGGCGGTCCATGCTGTATTGCCGTCGACTATCACCGTGAGCGGGCTGCGATCTGATTTCACGGCTTTCGCGAATGCGATGTCGCTCGACAAGTGGTGCGAGCGATACTCGCTTCTCGACTCGACTCCACCGCTTTCGAGAACGACTGCATCGTCAGCGAGGATCGTCAGGGCTCGTGCGCTATCGCCCCTGGAAAGGGCGTCGTGATAGGTGTTGACGGCTGTCACCACAGCGCTCGAATCGGGATTCGGCGCGGGGTTTTCGGCGCGCGCATTGTTGCTGTAGGCGAGCCCCGCAACGACTGCGATTGCCGCAGCAACGAGAGGGAGGAAAACGAATGTCGATCGGCTAGTCAGCTGGAGTGATTTCATTTGGTCCAAGTGTCAGGTTCTGAGTGGCTTACTGGCGTGCTGGTTGTGATGCCGCGTCCTGCGTTTCCCGTTCTGCGTTTCGTGTTCTGCGTCTCCGTTGGGACTGGTAGAGTTCATTGTAGCAACGAGCACAAACCATTCGCGCTTTAGCTTGTTTTCAATTGGACTCTACCTGTCCAAACGATAACGCTAAACGGACAACGCAAAACTCGTAACGCACAACGCGGCGGTACAACTCACATACTTGCTATCGTGCGTAGCCACCGTGGTCGAACCATCCCCGTCCCTATTTCGCCTCAACAACGAGCTTTCCGCGGACCATGTTCATCCCACACGCGAATACAAACTCTCCAACCTTGTCCGGAGTGAATTCTATCGACGTCGTCCGGAAGGCAGGAAGATCTCTGGCAATTCCAAAGTCCCCGAAAATTACCTGCTCGGTGCACGATGCGGTTTCATCCCGGTAGAAATCGAGCTTTACCGGCACGCCCTGCTTCACGACGATGACGTCAGGAGAATAGCCGCCTTTCACAGTCACCCTGATCTCCTGTACCCCACTGTCGGTAACGGAAGCTGCGACTGCTTCACGCTCGCCGAAGAAATACCAGAGGATGAACGCGATCAGCCCCGCGGCGCTCACGAGAACGAAAATTTCTGTGGTATCCATTACGCTGCCCTCGCGGCAAGAGGTGGTCGAAACCGTCTCAGCCGCAGACTGTTGGTCACGACGGAGACGCTCGACAGCGACATCGCCGCGCTTGCGATCACCGGCGACAACAGCCATCCGGTCACCGGGTAGAGAATTCCGGCCGCGATGGGAATTCCGATCACGTTGTAGACGAACGCCCAGAAGAGATTCTGCTTGACGGTTCGAATGGTTGCCCTGGAAAGAGCGATCGCGGTGACGACTCCGCGAAGATCTCCGCGAAGCAGGGTGATGTCTGATGCTTCGATCGCCACGTCGGTTCCAGTTCCGATTGCAATACCGACATCTGCCTGCGCGAGCGCCGGCGCGTCGTTGATACCATCCCCGACCATTCCGACTTTCGCGTTACCCGACTGGAGCCTCCGCACTTCCTCACTCTTTCCTTCAGGCAGCACCTCAGCCAGCACGCGCGTGATACCCACCCGCTTCGCCACCGCCTCGGCGGCGAGCCTGTTGTCACCTGTAATCATTACGATCTCGAGTCCCATGACCTTGAGCGCGGCGATTGCGTCGGCTGCCTCTGGTTTAACCTGATCGGCGACCGCAACTACTGCTGCGATCCGCCCATCGACGGCGACGAACATCGGTGTCTTGCCTTCTGACGAAAGCCTCTCCGCATGGCCGCCGGCAGTTGTTATATCGACCTCGCGCTCTGTCATCATGCGGGCATTGCCGATGAAGAGGGATTTTCCTTCGACGGTTGCCTCGAGTCCGCGTCCCGGGACAGAGTCGAACGCTGACGCTTCGGGACTGCTGATTCCGCGCGATTCTGCCGCGCGTACAATGGCCTGACCGAGAGGATGTTCGCTCTGGCGCTCTGCACTCGCGATGAGGCTGAGCATTTCGTTTTCGTTCGATCCGTCGAGGACAAGGACGTCTGTCAGCTCGGGGCGACCCTCGGTGATCGTGCCAGTCTTGTCAAGAATGAGCGTGTCGAGCTGATGAGCCGTTTCGAGACTCTCTCCGCCTTTGATGAGAACGCCGTTTTCCGCGCCTCTCCCCGTGCCGACCATAATTGCTGTCGGTGTAGCAAGGCCAAGTGCGCAGGGGCATGCGATGATCAACACGGCGACGAAGTTGACGAGTGCCATCGTGAACCGAGTGTCGGCAGGGGCGAGGATGAACCAGGCGGCGAAAGTTGCGACAGCGATCACGAGCACGATCGGGGTGAATATGCCGCTGATCACATCAGCCAGCCGTGCGATCGGTGCCTTTGAACCCTGAGCATCCTGCACCATCTTCACTATCTGCTGAAGCGCTGTCTCGCGCCCGACTTTCGTAGCTTCGAACCTGAACGCCCCGGTCTTGTTAATGGTAGCGCCGAAGACTTCGTCGCCAACGTTCTTGTCGACCGGCATGTTTTCGCCGGTGAGCATCGCTTCGTCGATTGCAGATGCGCCGCTTCTGATGATGCCGTCCACCGGAATCTTTTCGCCTGGTCGCACTTCGATCAGGTCTCCGGGCAGAACCTGCTCGACTTCGATCTCGGTTTCCTTCCCGTCGCGAATGACGCGCGCTGTCTTTGCCTGCATCTTCACGAGGCGCTGGATAGCCTCCGACGTTTTGCCTTTCGCGCGCGCTTCCAGCATTCGTCCGAGGAGAATCAGCGCGATGATGACGCTCGCGGCCTCGAAATAGACGGGCACCACCGGTTCGGTGCCCATCTGCATTCCGGACATCGTTCCGCTCGCTGAGAAGAATCGAGGTGTGATCGTAGCTGCGGTCGAGTAGAGATATGCGGCGCCG
>JBBREF010000139.1:0-9275 GCA_038203205.1 Gemmatimonadales bacterium
TTGCCCGCGCCAGGTCGAGATCCTTCTGCGTGATCCCGCCCGAGCTGTGAGTACTCAGGGATAACGTCACCTTCGAGTACCTGATGTCGATGTCAGGATGATGATCGGCTGCCTCAGCCGCTTCGGCGATTCGAATCACGAAGTCGATGGACTCGAGAAACTTCTTGAACTGGTACGTCCGCGTGAGGACATCGCCACGGCGTGACCAGCCGGGCAGCGTGCCCAGCTCACGCTGGATCGCGATGTCGGAGAGGAGCTCTGTCATAGTTGTATCCCCCTTTCATTCAACAAGTGCGCCGCACCAACGGCGGGAACATAGCAATAACCCTCTGCATCCGCTCGGAACGAATTGGTAAGGACTATCGGCCCGCCAAGCTTCGGTGTATGTTCGGGTACTCCGATCGGAGCAGCGCTTGAGGGCACGGACGAAATCCGAAAACAAAATAGTCGCCAGGCAGGAAGCACTCTTCGGCGACGCGTTCGAACGACAGTCGCGATTGCTGCCGGTCGTCGGCGAACAGAAAGACATCCGCTATTACCAGCAATTCGCAAAGAACGTCCTCAACGGGCCCGAGTCGACCGGCATGGGATTCTGGTCGATAAATCCGTATGTCGGCTGCGCGTTCGGATGCGCGTACTGCTACGCGCGGTACACCCACCGCTACGTGATGGAACGCGCAAGCGACGGCGACCGAATGGAAACGGTTCTCAGCGAGCGATACGAAGTTATGCCGCCGTGGCTCGCTTTCGAGCGCAACATCTTCGTCAAACACAATGCGCCTGAGGTCCTGGCGCGAACACTGCGGCAGGGCAGCGACCGGCACGTCGCGCTTCTCAAGGGGGAAACAATAGTCATAGGTACGGCTACTGATCCGTACCAGCCGGCGGAGCGCAAGTTTCGCGTGACACGCAGAATTCTCGAAGTGCTCGCTGATCATCCCGGACTCAAGGTCACGATCATATCGAAGAGTCCGCTCATCACGCGCGACATCGACGTCCTTTCCAGGATCAACAGGCATTCCCGGCTCTCGATTCACATCTCGCTCATCACCCTGCGCCGGGATCTGGCACGAAAGCTCGAGCCGCGATCGCCGACTCCGGAGTCTCGCGTGCGGGCGCTGGCGCGCCTTCGCGAGGCAGGCATCGATGCCGGCATCAACTGCATGCCGGTTCTCCCCGGCATCACCGACAATCCGTCAGATCTCGAGGCACTGGTGAAAAGGGTAAGCGAGGCAGGCGCCACATATGTCGGTGCGTGCTCACTGCGACTGAGAAAAAGCGCGCGCGACCGCTACATGCCTTTCATCGTGCAGGAGTTTCCGCATCTCGAAGAGCGTTACCGCAACACGTACGCATACAGCCATCACGCCGGCGATCGCTACCGCAACGGGCTCGCGAAGTTCTGGGAAACGTTGTGCCGGAAGTATCGCGTGCTGGCTGGTCGAACACCGCAAAACAAGAGGGGGATGAGGCGCTGGATCAGCGCCCCACCCCCTCACTGCAACTCTCGTTGCCTTTTCCTCTCTCAGGTCTGACTTCGCTGGAGGCGAAGCCAGCAGGGACGTTACTCCCTCCCGCCCCCCGACGAACCTGACATGTTCACGTCGTTGGCACTGAAGCCGACGTTCATCGCGACGAGAACTGCTGCCGCATTATTTGCCACGCCGAGTTTGCGGGCACAGTTGCGAATCCCGATGCGAGTTGCCGCATCGAGACGGCCAGTCACACGGTTGTTGCCGCACTTGCGATCTCGCACTTCCTGCTGGAGCGCGAGGAACTGAATTCCGGTGAGTCCCGCTGCACCACTCGATCCCGGGCATCCCCATGGACAAGTCGTTCCATCAGACGGTGGAACCGGCTTCGGCTCGAGGCTCGAGTCCTTCGCAGCGGTTGTCGTCGGATTCTGGGCACTCGCCATTGCCGGCAGCGCGAGAATTCCCGCTGCTACAATCAGCATTCTGAGCTTCATTCTTCCCCCTCTTGGTAAGCGTTGTCTGTTCCAGACGCTTTGGGGGGATTGCAAACGGCAGGCCGCGCCAACCCAGGACTGCCGTTTCAGTTGACCAGCATGAACCCGATGAGAGCGCCGATTGCCAGGATCGCGATGCCGCCTATTGCAGCCGCCGTCGTGCTGAGCTTGAACCCACCTTCCTCCTTGACCTCGTCCCTTACAGTTGGAGTCGCCGGAAGTGAACTCAGGATTCTGCTCTGAACGTGGATTGGAGTATGCCGCTGCCTCAGCGTTTCGGCCTCCTGATTGATCCTTGCCCAGAGATCAGCTGTCTCCTGCTCATCGGCCGTCGCCAGTCCCTCACGCGGCACATCACCATCGAGCCACGCCTGAACTGCAGGCGTCGCAGGCGGCGTCTTCCTGTAAACCGGCTTGTCGGGTGTCGCCTCCGACTTTTCGTCTGTCATGCGTACTTCTCCTCGAGTAATGCCTGGAGCGCCTCGCGCGCACGGTGAACCCGCATTTTGAGTGCGCCGACTGTCGTCTCGAGCAGCACAGCCATCTCTTCGTACGACCTGCCTTCGACGTGCTTCATCACGAACGCCTCGCGCAGTGATTCCGGAAGACGAGCGAGCGCATATTCGAGATCCGTGCGGAGCTCGTTGCGATCCATCTCCTCTTCCGGCGTCGAGAATGACGACGGCTGGTCGTCTTCCTCATAACTCACATGCGTCCGGCGAATGTTCTTCAGCCAGTCCTTGCACGAATTGGCGACGATCCGGAACACCCACGCGTCAAATCTTCCTCGAACTTCACCAAGATGCTGATACGCCTTGATGAAGCTCGCCTGAAGAATGTCCTCGGCGACATCAGGACTTCCTGTCATGCCGAGGGCGTGGCGGTAGAGCGGATCACTGTAGCGCTGGATCAGGATCCCGAATGCGTCCTTGGACCCGGCAAGAACGCGAGTGATGATCTCCTGGTCCGCATCAGCCTGATCAATCTGGGGGGCCGGGGACGGTGCAGTAGTAGTCACGTGGCTAGTGTAATTCATTCGCGGGATTCGCGACAGAGAATTCGCACGGTCTGACATTCGCCGCGGCATGGATTATCAAAACGCTTTCCAGCCTTTTGTGCGTATCTCTTCACCATGCTCATCGAGTCGCGGTGGGGGCAATCGAACCGAGCCAGGCACACCCGGCGCAATACCGGTGAGCGCTGAAGCGTCACTCTTGCTGACTGCCTCGAGCACCGTCTTCACTACCCCGCACGGCACACCCGCGGCACCGAGGCGCATCATCCACTCCCCGGCCTCCTCTTCGCGAAGCGATTCGCTGATCATCGAGACTACCCGCTCGCGATGCGCGAGGCGTCCGGCGTTCGTCGCAAGCGTCACATCATCGGCGAGCTCGTCGAGTCCCACGGCGACGGCAAATGCCTTCCACTGCGCGTCGGTTCCCACCGCGACGACCAACGGCCGATCCGATGCGTGGAAGAGCTGATAGGGTACGAGGTTCGGATGCTGATTGCCCCACCGCTTCGCATCGGCGCCAGTGACCAGCGCGTTTTGTCCGACATTGATGAGCGACGCCGTGGCACTTGCCGAGAGAGAGATATGAATGCGCCGATCTTCTGCGGGCACGGGCTCGTCGTCGCGACTCAGCCTGACCAGTGCGGCGAGGATCGCTATTGCCGCATCCTTACCTGCAATCACGTCGGCCAGCGCAACGCCGACCTTCATTGGATCCCCGCCCGGCTCGCCCGTAATCGACATCCAGCCGCACTCGGCCTGCGCGACGAGGTCGTAGCCTGCTCGCGAACTCTCCTCGCCGAATCCCGTGATCGTGCACCATATCAGTCCGGGATTCTGCTCCAGGAGCTTTTCCGGGTCGATGCCTCGGCGCTCGAGAGTGCCGGGGCGAAAATTGTCGATAACGACATCGGCCTCACGCGCCAGGTCCAAGACGGACGCAACATCGGCAGGTTCGTCGAAGTCGAAAGCGACGCTCTTTTTGTTCCGGTTAACCGACAGGTAATAGGCGCTTTCGCCGCGGTCGTCAAACGGCGGACCCCATCCCCGGGTGTCATCGCCAACGCCCGTACGCTCGACTTTGATCACATTCGCACCAAGGTCGCCAAGTATCATGGTAGCTAGTGGACCTGCCAGCACGCGGGTTAAATCGAGGCAATTGATGTTACTCAGCATATGATGTCGGCTAAATGTTGTATTACTGTCGCGAGATTGGTCGACCGGTCTCGGTCTTTACTATGAAACGGCTACCCGCTGCCTCACTTTATGCTTACTTGTTTTAGTAGCGGAAAATCATATACTTAGCGCCGTTTCCCACCCTCTCCGCCGCAATCTTGTGGATACGCGGGCCAAGGTGGCGTGTTTCCCCCCAAAATCCAACGCCGACAGCTTGATAAATCAGGAGCGAGTGATGGCTGAGAACGAAAAGTCGGGCGAGCCAGCGACGGCCCCTACCCCGCCCGCCGAAGGTACGCCGCCGGTTCCGCCAAGACGCAGTCCCGGTCATCGGGGCGCGGACGTCAAGGACACGGTCGCCGAAATGGCGGCAAAGGCGCATGAGATCAGCCTTGAAGCAGGCAGCAAGATGGCAGCCGCAATGAAGGACGTAGTGAATGCCGCAGCCGGCCTGACCGGATTTGTCATCGAGAGCGCACGCGACCTGGTTCAGTATATGGTTCGGCGTGGGCAGATGACGCAGGACGAAGCCGACAAGCTGATCCGCCAGGTCGAGGAGCACCAGCCAAAGCGTCCGAAGCAAGCCCCGATGGCCCCACTCAAATCGGCATCGCACCAGCCGGCGACGGACCATTACCCGAGGCCGGTCGCCAAGGCGCCTGCTGTCAAAGCCCCGGCGGCGAAGCCAGCACCACAGCCTGCAGCGAAAAAAGCAGCCCCTGCAAAAAAAGCTTCACCGCCGAAGAAGGCTGCTCCGGCCAGAAAGCCGGCTGCGAAGAAGGCGCCGGCGAAGAAATCCGCGCCAGCAAAAAAATCCTCGCCAGCGAAGAAACCGGCGAAGAAACCTGCCGGAAAACCCGCCAACAGGAAGTAGCGCTTTCAGCTCCCGCGTTTTTTTTGACGCGGGAGCGCGTTAAAGATGCCCATTGAGATTCCGAAAGGCGACGCAATTGCGCTGACCCGGGCGCTCACCCGCATCGATTCGAGGAATCCAACCCTCGCACCCGACTCGCAGGGCGAGCGCATGATTGCCACTGAGCTCGCTGATCTCCTGTCGCGGTGGGGTTTCTCGGTGGACTTGCCAGAGGCCGCCCCGGGACGACCGAACCTGGTAGCGCGCATTGGCCCGCGTGACACTCCTGCTCTCATGTTCGCGGGACATCTCGATACTGTCGGCATCGAAGGAATGACACACCCCCCGTGGTCGGCCGACATCACCGAAAGCCGGATCTACGGCCGAGGCTCGGCTGACATGAAATCCGGGGTCGCTGCGATGTGCGTCGCTGCGCTGAATGCCCACAAGGCGTCTGGCCAAACCGCCCGCAGGCAGATACTCATCGCCGCGGTTGCCGATGAGGAATACGAAAGCCTCGGAATGCGCGCTCTCATCGCGAATGGAATCGAGGCCGAGCATGCGATTCTCACGGAGCCGACGAGGTTGGCGATTTGTCCGGCGCATCGCGGTTTCGTATGGACTGAGATCGAGTTTAGGGGACGCGCAGCGCATGGCAGCCGCTACGACATCGGAGTCGACGCCATCATGTTCGCCGGTCTCGTACTCGCCGAGCTTGCCGCGCTCGAGTCATCAGGACTTCACAGTCGAACGCACCGTCTTCTCGGGCGGGCATCTCTGCATGCGTCAACGATCTCGGGAGGAACGGGGATGTCCACCTATCCGGATCGCTGTACGCTCGCGATCGAACGTCGCACGATCCCGGGGGAGTCGACAGAGGACGCGCTCAATGAGATTCAGGGGGCTTGCGATCGCGTACGCGTGCACCGTCCCGAGCTCGATGCGACGGTTAGATTGCTCACCGCTCAGGCCCCAAGTGATGTCAGCGAGATGGCACCGGTTGTGAAGAGTCTCGCGCGAGCGCTCGAGTCCGAAGGACTAGGCGCACCGATCGAGGGGATGAGTGCATGGACCGACGCAGCCCTGCTGAATGCAGCTGGAATTCCTGCAATCTGTTTCGGACCGGGTGACATATCCCTCGCGCACGCTGCGGTTGAGTACGTTCCAGTGATCGAGATCGAGCAGGCGACGGCGGTTCTCTCTCGCCTTGCAACCAATTGGATGAATGAAGAGCGTGGAGAATAGCGTGAAGCAGCTGAATCACAGGCAGTACGATTCACTCGAGAGTGCGATCACCAACGAGAAGCGCGTATCGATATATCGTCGGGGCTCCGAGTACGTCGGAATCCCGAAGCGACTGCACTCAGATGGCCAGCGTGAGGCCGTTGACCTCCTTCACCCGACAACCGGGGAGATCATCACGCTGTTTCTCGATGAGATAGACCGCCTCGAGGTCGTGCCGCGTTGAATCACGATCTGTTTGTCGACGAACCAGTGGCAAGAGCGCGGGTCATCGCCGATGGAGACCCGCCTGCGCTCGTCGCCGTCTACGCCGATGAATCCTGCCTCGGCAATGGTCGCGAGGGAAGTAACCCGGGCGGAGCCGGCGGATTGGTCGAGCTGGCTGACCCTGAGAGTGGCGGCTTGGTACGCTGGGACTACTGGATCTCTGAACCTGCAACGACCAACAATCGCATGGCGCTTCGTTCTGTGATCGAGGCATTCGGCGAGTTATCGAAGCTCGAGAAACCGTTTCGCGTCGTGTTCACAAGCGATTCCAAATACATTGTGGAAGGAATGCGCGCGTGGGTGGCGAGCTGGATCGCCCGCGGATGGAGGAGAAAAGGCGGGCCGATCGAGAATCTCGAGCTCTGGAAGCGTGCAGTGCATTGCATCGACCCGTTTCAGACTCAGTGGACATGGGTTCGCGGCCACAACGGACAACCGCAGAATGAGTACGCAAATCATCTGGCGACACGCGCGGCCGCGGAACAGTCATCGTCGCACGGGCTCGTGCCCTCGGAGTTTGAGAGCTGGCTCGGTTCACGCAGCACCAAGATGAGTGGGTTGAGGGAGACAGCACCGTTTCCCGAATCCGGAACATTCAAGCCAAGCCCGAGAAAATGGACGATCTAGACCGCGTATTTCACAGGCTCGTGAGCAACATCCGCCACCGCCACTCCGAGTATCTCACTCTCCCGTTCACCGTGCAGGAGCTCTACGAGACGCTCATACCGTATCGCCATCACCGGCGTGAGCTCGGGATCGAGACGAATCAGGACTATGAGATTGCGATGATGCGACTCCTGTCGGGAGAGCGGGATTATCTGCTGACTGATCAGTCGATGCGAGACAAGCTCAAGTCGGAAATCGAGTCGCCGCACATGGATCCCGGCGCCTTTCGCGAGTTTGCGTCGTCGAAGGTTTCCCTCGCGCCCGAGGCATTGCGGCGAATTCGCGCACTGACGGTTTCGGGTGTCGAGGACGGCGGTGCGCCGAAAGCAACGGAGCCGCCGGCTGCTCCGCCTGCGCCGGTGTCAGCGCTGTTCGAGGTAGCAGCTCCGCCGGCATCACCTGCGCCAGCCGCTCCGCCACCGAACGAGACGCTCAAGTCCGCACCTGCCGCTCTGTCGTCAATGATGAGTGCGGCAGTTCCGGAAGGCTGCAGGTTCTGCGGTGGCACGCTGCCGGAGGGACGCAATGTGGTTTACTGCCCTCACTGCGGAAACAACCTGTCGGTGTCACGGTGCCCCGCATGTGGAAGCGAGCTCGAGAAGGGCTGGAAGTTCTGCGCGACCTGCGGCCGAACAGTCGGGCAATGACGCGGGACGACGTTGTCTTCCTCTCGGCGGTAAGATCTCCGTTCGGTACCTTCGGGGGAACGCTTCGCGACATGCCTGTAGCGGACCTCACGGCTGAGGTTGCAAGAAAGGCGATCGAGCGCGCTGGTATTGCCGCGACTGACATTGACAGCACGATACTTGGGAACGTGCTCTTCACCGCCACGGACTCCGCCTATTTCTCGCGGCATGTCGCCTTGAAGGCGGGATGCCGTCTCGATTCATCTGCTCTAACGCTGAATCGCCTTTGCGGTTCGGGCTTTCAGTCAGTAGTGAGTGGAGCGCACGAAATTCTGCTTGGTGATTCGCGCGTCTGCCTTGTCGGCGGGGCGGACTCGATGTCGCAGGCACCGCACGTGGCTCGCATCAGATGGGGAACCCAGCTTGGCAAATCTCCGGTACTCGAGGACACGCTCTGGGAAGCGCTGCGAGACAGCTTCGTGAATCTCGCAATGGGTGAGACGGCAGAAAATCTCGCTGACCAGTACAAGCTCGATCGTCAATCTGTCGACGAGTTCGCATTGAGATCACAGCAGCTCGCAAGCGATGCCTGGAACGCCGGCGCATTCGCCGATGAAGTTGTTCCGGTCGAGGTGCGGAACCCCAAGACGCGGAAGACGGAAATGTTCGAGCGCGACGAACACATCCGCCCCGACACGACGATCGAAGGCCTCAACAGGCTGAAGCCAGTGTTCCGTGAAGGTGGTGTCGTCACCGCCGGCAATGCATCGGGGATTGGTGACGGAGCAGGCGCACTCGTTATCGCGAGCGGGGCATTCGCAAGCGAGCGCGGGCTCAAGCCACTTGGGCGCCTCGTCTCGTGGGGCGTTGCCGGAGTCGATCCGAAGGTGATGGGAATCGGGCCTGTGCCCGCCTCCAGGAAGGCACTTGCTGCGGCTGGCCTCTCACTCTCGGACATGGATATCGTGGAGGTGAACGAGGCCTTTGCGGCTCAGGCATGCGCTGTCGAGCGGGAACTCGGGATCGACCGGGAGAAATTCAACCGTCAGGGCGGCGCGGTTGCCCTGAGCCATCCCCTTGCAGCCTCGGGTGCCAGGATAACGGCCCATCTACTGCATACGCTTCGTGCAGAAGGCAAGCGATATGGCCTTGGAAGCGCCTGCATCGGCGGCGGACAGGGAATAGCGCTGATAGTCGAATCGATCAACTAACGCCCGGTGGTTCAGGCCGGGCTGACGCGCCTTCGCGGCGCATACCCGGAGAAAGCGATGTTTTCACTTGCGCGGTTTGCTTCAGTAGTCGGCATGGTGACGCTGCTCGGTGCCTGCGCCAGCGCAGGCGGCCCTGCAACTGGCGTCGACCCCAACGATCAGGGGTCTGTTACACCGCCAACCGAATGGCCGGTGAGAACACAGCATCACGTCGATCTGTGGCTGCACGGCTTCGCGCTGATACAGGACGATA
>JBBREF010000140.1:0-9257 GCA_038203205.1 Gemmatimonadales bacterium
GGTATCAACATCACAGAACGGGATGTAAAGGGGGAATTTCCACTATGAGAATCAGGCCCTTGCCTGGATTCACGTACCTGAGCGGTCCTAAAACGACGTCCCTATCGTAAAATAAGCGCTTCCAGACCGCGCACCGGTTTCTCCCTTTCCACGAAACGGAAATGCCGCTCCAAACCGGAATCGGACGGGATAATCGTACTGAAGCGCGGTGTCGAGATTCAGCTCGCCTCCCGCCGAAGCCATCACCGGACCCCCGCGATCGGTCTCGCAGATTCCAGCACTCCTCTCCGGGCACCACGCGCGTCCCGCATCGGCAAATGCCGAAAATGAAATCCTGTCGAACAGGATCGGTATGAACCGCACCCGTCGCGAAGGTGCCGAGATCGGCAGGCGATATTCAGCCGTGCCTGCATATGCGCGAATTCCCTGTTGTGCCGAAGGAGGGAAGCCTCTGACCCCGAACGTTCTTCTCGCATCGCCGATACTCACGCCGGCGATGACTTCGAGTGATCCACCACTCAGCCCGCCGGCGGAAAATGTCGAGATAGCGCGACGGTCGGCGAAACCCGCAGCACCGCGAAGCGCGATCACGTGATGCGCGAAACCGGGCAGGTCGAGCGACTTGTACGCCGACGCGACGCCAACGAGGCTCCGACTCCCATCAGCAAACTCGCCGGCTTCCCATCGCTGCCGCGCAGATGCAGAAACAGAGATGCCATCTTCGCGCGAGATACTGAGTCCGGGCCGCTTCGTGTTCGTCCAGCCCGCAGAAACGAACACGGACGGATAACGCCGGGTCTCGCCAAAAACTTCTGACAATCGGGAGAGCAGCGTATCCGGGTCCGTCACGTAGCTCCGCAATTCGATGTCCGCGCCCAACGAGAATGAGGCCGCAGTGCGAACCCGCGGCCGGGACAGACTGGCCGTGACGCCGGCGACGCGCGCGCGACGAACGAGATCGCCGACCTCATCGCCGCCAGAATTGAAGACTCCGAAATGCTCCCATACCTGGCTGGCAGAAAAATTCAGATATGGCTGCCCGAGTCCCGCGTACTGATACGAAGCGAACGCCTCTGTTTCGCGGTGACGCGTGTTGAAGATCGCCTGCGTGAAGTATGAGTGCCGTCCGACGATGTCTGTTCCGCGAGTGGCGACACCAAGCAACAGCTCGGAGCCGCTCGAGCCTCCGACGATCGGTTCCCAATAAGTCGGAAGAAGTGACCTGATCGCCGAGTAATTGCTGCGCGGCCCGAGATCTTCTTGGGAGATAGAAGGTTGTACCGGACCCTCGAGCCGACAGTTCGCGCAGTCTGCGCGGGAGTCACGACGAGGCGATGCAGCGACACCCGTCGGGACAGGCGCGACACCTACGTGATACCCATCAAAGCTGAAGCTCAGCGCGGTCAGTGAACGCCCATCCGGCGACTGCTGCGGATTGAAGGCACCTGTGCTCGCGGAGGAGAGCAGCATCCCCGCATGCGGCGACACTGCTACGCCGATCGGCCGCACGTAAGCCTGCATCGTGCCGGAACGCGTCGAGGTGAAGTAAAGACTCCTGCCGTCACTCGACCACGACGGCGCAGCGACGACCGCGCTCTCCGTCACGGCAATCCCCCGAACACTTCCGTCACCATTCAAAATCACTATTTCAGATCCGTGACCACGAGTGACTCGCACCGCGGCAATGGCAGAACCGTCGGGTGACCATCGCGGCTCGGTCCAGTGAGTCGAGGCGTTCCCTGATGTCAATGGAACGATAGATCCGTCAGCCACGGATACGCGGACCAGCCGTGTAGCACCGGGCTCCGATTGCACTGCGACTATCTCGCCCGTGCGACTGACATCAGGTAGCGACAATCGCCCGCCGCGCGTTAGTCGGCGCTGCACTCCATCCCTTTCGATATACAGATCATTCCGGAGATGGAACGGGTCAGTGAAATCGATCTGAGCAAAGAGGATCGACCCATCGGGCATCATTACATTCGCATCGATTCCGTTGCGCCGCCCGAGCCGTTCGATTTCACCATTCAGCGAAACGGTGTAAGCCGCCGTGACCTCTTTGCCGTTGGCCGCTGAATACAGTATTGCTGTGTCGCCGAGCCAGCGAGGGAAACCGACGCTGCGCCCATCGCGGGTTAGCTCACGCCATTCGGGAAAAGGTTTACGTGCGGTCGATGCACCCGCGACGAGTGAATCCCTCCAGTCACGCCACGCGTTCTCGAAGCTTATTCCGAAAGCGCGCTTCGCTCTCCGGTTCAGCGAAATCGGGAGCAACACCTTGCTCGTCACATCGACAAAACGCGGGATCGTCGAGGGGCCGCGCGTGCGCGCGATGTGGTCGAATATCTGCCCCCCGTATGCGTAGACAACTTCGCCACCGGGGAATCTGCTCGTCTCGCGTGACAGCTCTCCGATGCGGGGAATGCGACGCGCCTCTGCAGCCGCGCGAGCAATCATGTAGTGCTCGGAACCCTCTAGCCGGCCGGCGCCGGTCACGCGGGACTCGTAATAAACGGCGAGACCTTCGATCACCCACGCGGGCTGATAACCGTTCGGGAACAGCGCAGGATGTCTGCCGAGCAAACGTCGGCCAAGGCGCCAGATTCCGTCGGCGCGGTCGAGGTGGAAGATGTGAGTGAGCTCATGCGTAATCACGAGCCGGCTCCAGTCATCGTAGTTCCTGAACTCGGCTGTGGACACCGGCGGATGTGCATAGATCACGATCCGGTTCGACGGAAACGGGCTCGCGTATCCGTTCACGTAGTCGACGTTGTCGGCGATGACCAGATCGACCTTGCCCCGCGGCGCGCGGAGCTCAGTGCCCAGCTCCGCCCACGCGCGTTCGGCGTTGACGGCACCGCGGCGCGCTTCGCTCTCGAGCTCGCTCGTGAAGTGAACGCGAAAGTGCTCTGTCTCGATCGTGAACCAGCGGTCTGCCGGGACGAGCTGCGCCGGCGCCCTCGCAGGAATTGCGAGCGCGCAGACAGCCAGGAGCAGTCGCGCTGACTTTCCTACCGCGCGAAAGTCCTGAAGTAAGCCTCGAGTCCGTCGACGATCGCCTGCGCGTAGCGTTCCTGATACTCGGGTGTGCGCATCGCCGCTTCCTGGTCCGGCATGATGATGAACGCGCCCTCCATGAGCACCGACGGCATCCATGTTCCCCTCACCACGGCAAAGTTGTCACGCTTCACTCCGTTGTCTGGCAGCGACAGCTGCCGGACGGACGCCCGTTGAATCGTTTCGGCGAGCGCTCCGGAGTGCGGGTGATAATGGTACGTCGCCGTCCCCTGCGCGCGGAACGGGTTGACTCCATCAGGAACTGCGTTCAGGTGAATCGAGACGAAAGCGTGAGCATTCGCTCGTCTGCCTATTGCCGGCCTCAGATTGAGATCGACGGGATCAGGTGACGTCCGTGTCATCACGACGTTCACGCCCTTCGCCTGAAGCAGCTCCCGAGCCCTGAAGCCAACGGGAAGCGTCGCTTCCGCTTCTTTCAATCCTGTTGGTCCGGTTGCGCCAACCGGCGGGTGTCCGGGATCAATGGCGATCGTCAAACCGCGAAGGGGCGAAAGGGAGTCGACCGGGGGCGGCTTCCGGACGCGGAATATGAATCTCCCCTCTTCCCATAACGGCTGATAACCGTAGGCAGGACCGCGGAGAGAGAAAGTGTATTTCATCTGCGGCGCTGCTCTTTCCGCAGAGACACTCTGCAGATAGCTGGACGCGGCGCCGCGAAGAGTGGACCTGTTGCTCGGTCCGGACGTCCCGTAAAGCGTGAGAATCAGAGATCCAGGCGCATGCTCTACCAGGTAAGCCGGGCGCCCGTTGACCGGGATTATCACATCGGTCCATTCCGGCGCGTTGCGAAGTGTCATCGCCCGCGCGCGGATGGTTACGCGCGCGGCGGACGAGTCGAGCATTTTCAGGTCGGCCGCGGCGATCCTGATCGTTTGAGCTGAGTCGAGCGATACAAACGCATCACTGCCACGCGTGCCGGTTACCTGCACTTTCGTCTCTGGCAGCAGAAACCACCGCTGGATTCCGCCGCTCCTCGCATAACCGGTCACTACTCTATCGGTGTCACTCGCATAAGCCGCGGGCCCGATGAGCTCAGCCCATCTCGCGGGCGAGATCTGGGTGATTGTATCCGGACGCGGCGCCGAATCGGGCGACACCGGGGGTGGAAGAAGCTTCACGGGATGGACCACACGAGCCGAATCGACGCCAGTCGTGGCGACAATCTCGTACTGTGGGGACGACACAGGGGGATTCGGGAGCCAGGCCATGAACGATCCGTTCGGCCAGACCGGCGTCAGGATCCCGTTGATTGTCAGTCCCGCTCGGCCGCTACCGACGCTACCGAACACAAAATTCGAGTCCCGGGACGATATCGTCTGGTTGGCTGGCGGATAGATCACGTTGATCGCAAGCGGGCCATCGACGTCCGGCACGACGGGTAGCGCGGGGTTCGGCGCGGGTAGCGGCGCACGATTTACTACAGGGGCTGGCTGAGGCGCTGGCGCAGGAGCCGGGACCGGTTCGGGCGGCACCGCGGCAGCCGGCGGAGACGCGCACGAAGCGGCGGAGAAGGCGGTCGCGACAGCGAACGTAAGGCGAAAGTGAATTCTCGTAATCATCATCCCGGTATGGTCGTCATTGGACGAAAGTACTTGCACGCTCGATACCACGGATCACGCGACATCTCCCAAATTTCTGCGAATCTGCGCCGTCTCACCTATATTCCCGCCAATGCTGTGGCACCACCCCCTTACATCGAATTCCTTTTCGCGCGCCCGCGACTCCGGCGTGCATACCGCCTAGTGACTCGAACCGAGCCATTCACATCGGAGTTTCCGGCTCTTCCGGAAGGCACAATTGAAATCGCAGGCCGCACCGACGTCGGGCTCATCCGCGAGCACAACGAAGATTCCTTTCTCTTCGGAAACCTCGCGAGTGGGGATGTTTTCACCGAGAACGATGCAGGCGTCCTGCGTGCCGAGGCTATCCCATCACTCCTGATGGTTGCGGATGGTGTTGGCGGAGCCGCATCTGGTGAAATCGCGAGCTCGCTTGCGACCCAGGTGTCATTCGACAACTTGCGCGAGCGATGGGAGCGCGGCGCGCTAAAGGGCGCGGTGGTGATCGCCGACTCGCTGCAGCAGGCAGTCATCGCTGCAAATCAGGCAATCCACACTGAGTCGCGCGCCAACAGGTCGCATCACGGAATGGGCACGACCGCGACGCTGGCCCTCGTAGTCGGCGGAATGGTCTACTTTGCTCAGGTTGGTGACAGCCGCGCGTATATCGTCAGGAACGGGGTCGCACGCCAGATGACCAAGGATCAGTCACTGGTGCAGCGCATGGTCGACGCTGGCAAGCTGACGCAGGAACAAGCTGAGCGAAGTGAGCATCGGAACATCATTCTCCAGGCGCTCGGGCCGGAAACGACTGTCGTGCCCGAGTTCACGCGCGACCGGCTCCTCAACGACGATGTCGTGGTACTCTGTAGCGATGGGCTCTCCAACCAGATGTCATCGTCGGAGATCGCCGCCGCAGTCAGCAAGCACGATGACCTCGAAGCTCTGACTGAGGCCCTGATACAGCGCGCGCTGGAAACCGGTGCGCCCGACAACGTGACCACAGTTGTGGGTCGTTATCGGATGCCTAAGATCAGCTAATCGGTTTTCTGTTCCCCGGTTCGTGAGATGTGGGCGCTTGGTTATCGGTCAGGCACGGATAACCTCCAACACCTCACCTAGCCTCTACGACATCTCCGCCGTGCGACGCCGCGCCGATGGGCATATCACGATTCCACGGTGCGATGAATGGCAACATCATGAGAGCGGGGATCCCGGCAGCGATCGTCACGAGGAAAAACGTCGGCCATCCAGTCGCCTCAGCCACCCCGCCTGACGGCGCCGTGAGAATGTCACGGCTCGCAGCAACGAGACTTGATAACAGCGCGAACTGCGTCGCAGAAAAGCGCTTGTTGCACATCATCATCAGGAAGGCGAGCAGCGCAGCCGTCGCGAGACCCATGATGAAATTTTCGATGACTATTACGCTGACGAGCCAGGAGCGGTTCTGGTCCATCACCGACAGCAGGTAGTAGCCGAGATTACTCGCGGCCTGCAGGACCGCCACGAGCCAGAGTGAACGGTTCAGCCCGATCTTCGCCAGCAGGGCGCCCCCGGCAATCACGCCGACGATGGTGGAGATGAGGCCTGCGCCACCGCGAATGACCCCGATTTCCGTCTGCGTATATCCCGCCTGCAGCAGGAACGGGGTTCCCATCACACTGACCAGGCTGTCGGCATACTTGTACAGCACGATGAAAAGCAGAATCAGAAAACCGCGAAAGAGGCCCGAGCGGGTGAAGAACTCATTGAATGGCAGGATGACCGCGTCAGCGAGTGACTTGGGCGGCGCGTCGTCGAGTAACGGTTCGGGGGCGAGAAACGATGCCAGCACGCCGATCAGCATTAGCCCCGACAACACCAGATAAACCGCCGGCCAGGGCATACGGTCGGCCAGTACGAACGCGAGTGCGCCGGTGAGCAGCAGTGCGATCCGGTATCCAAGAACCCATGTTGCCGCACCAGCGCCCATCTCCCGTTGATGCAGCACGTCAGTCCTGTATGCATCTCCGGCGACATCCTGCGTAGCGCTGAAGAAGGCGATGAAGATCGCATTGAACGCAAGTGCCTGAAGCCCGAGCCGCGGATCGTGGAGCGACATGGCGGCGATGCCGAGCAGAAGCAACACCTGGGTGATGACGAGCCACCCGCGGCGCCGGCCGAGAAACGGCGGTACATACCGGTCGAGTAGCGGCGCCCAGATGAACTTCAATGAATACGGGAGGCCGACGAGGCTGAAAATTCCGATCGTCGTGAGGTCGACGTTCGCCGTGGTCATCCACGCCTGCAGCGTCTGGCTCGTGAGATAGAATGGCAGGCCGGAAGCAAAGCCGAGGAAAAGCAGTGCAGCCATTTTTGGCTGGGTATAAACGCGCGTTGCCGACGTGCGCTCAGATTCGCTCATCTACTCTCCTTGATTGTCTGCCCGGCGTGCAACACCGCGATGCGTCAGGCTGGAGTGCGCTTGCCCAGTATTCTCGGACCGCCCGCCCCCGTGGCACGCGGAACATTTCCGGCCTCGCCCCGCAGGTGCAGGTATCCAAGCAATGCAAAGGCCACGGCTTCTTTCGCATCACCATCGAAGAACGTTTCGTCGAAATCCATGACGGTCAGCGGCGCCACCTGCTCGACGATCTCGCGAACGAGGGCGGGATTTCTCGCACCACCCCCCGACAAGAACACCTCGGTCACAGGCTCGGCGATGAAACGGTCGTATGCCATGGCAATACTTCGGGCGGTGAGCGAAACAGCGGTTGCGATGATGTCCTCATCGCGGCAGCCGGGTACTGCTGCCATGCATCGCTCGATCAGGTCATCTGTGTAGTGCTGGCTGAACAATTCAGGTCCCGTCGATTTTGGTGGGGCCGCGGCGAAGTATTCGTGCGAGAGGAGCTCGTCGACGACGCTGCGAACCGCAGTGCCCCGCGATGCGAGCTCGCCGTCGCGGTCGAAAGCAAGATCCGGTCTGAGTGTCCTGACAACCTTGTCAATGACACCGCATCCGGGGCCGGTGTCGAATGCACGCACGCCGGTCAGGTCTCCACCGGGCGGCACTACCGAGACGTTGCCGATGCCGCCGATGTTCTGGAGTGCCCGCCACTTTGCGGAATCCGAGAAGAGCATTGCATCGGCGATCGGGACGAGAGGAGCTCCCTGCCCTCCCGCAGCCATGTCGCGCACACGGAAGTCACTGATGACTTCGAGGCCGGTTCGCTCGGCGATCACACTCGACTCCCCGGTCTGCCACGTCGAGTGTCCCGGCTCGTGCCATATCGACTGTCCGTGCGACGCAATTGCAGCGATATCTTTTTTTGAAACACCGGCCTCGGCAATCGCCTGAATCGCTGCCTCGGCCAGCCATTCCCCCAGATCGAAATTGAGCCTGCAGTACTCCGCAGGAGTTGCTCCTGTGAGAGCATTCGCGAGACGTGCGCGTTGAGCCGGGTCGTACTCGTGGCCCACCGTCGCAAGCAATTCTGATGACACACGGCCCGGCGCCAATTCGGTAAACCTCACCACCGCTGCGGTGATTCCGTCGAGGGACGTCCCGGACATCAGGCCAACGAGGATCATTCCTGCACCGGCGGAGGTTCATCGGTTACGGCGCGCCGTATCACACCGCCAGCAGTTTCCAGTGCTGCAAGCGCTTCGTCGCGACCAACTCCAAGTTTCTGCATCACGATTGCCGTCTTCACGCTCTTGTCGGCGGCATCGATGAGCGCCCTCGCTTCGTCGTTCGTCACGCCGCAGACCTCAACGACGATCCGCTCGCTCCGATCCTTCAGCTTGTTGTTGGTGGCGCGGAGATCGACCATAAGATTTCCGTACGTTTTGCCGAGCCTGATCATCGCACCGGTAGTGATGATGTTGAGCACGAGCTTGGTCGCGGTTCCTGCTTTCATGCGAGTCGAACCGGTGACGACCTCGGGTCCGACGATCGGCACGATCGCGACGTCGACGAGGTCGAGAATCGACTGGGGAAGCGTCGAGCACGCGATCATGCCTGTGCGTGCGCCAAGTTCCGCGGCCCTGAACAGCGCGGCATGGACGTAGGGAGTCGTACCTGACGCTGCGATACCGATGACAAAATCTTTCTCGCCGACATTGCGTGCGTCGATTTCCCGGGCGCCATTTTCCACGATGTCTTCGGCGCCTTCCTGCGCTCGCGTGAGGGCGGGCAACCCTCCGGCGATGATTCCCTGGACCATATCGGGATCGGCGCCAAATGTCGGAGGAATCTCGCTGCTGTCGAGCACGCCGAGTCTGCCTGACGTGCCGGCGCCGACATAAAAAAGTCGCCCGCCCGCTCTGAAGCTTTGTTCAGTCAATTCGACGGCACGGGCGATCTCTTCGCGCTGTGATGCCACCGCTTCGGGAACCAGACGGTCTTCGGCGTTTATGACATCGACGATCTCAAGCGGGGACGCGAGATCGATCGACGCGGTCCGCGGATTGCGACGCTCGGTCATCCGGGGATCAATCATGCTGCCAAGTATTCTCTTGCACGCGTGAACATACCCGGCACTTCTCACGAGCCGCAAGACAACTGGAGCTTTGATTGAAATCAATTCTCGCTGCCACCCTCGTCATCACATTCGCTGCGACGGCCGATGGACAGGT
>JBBREF010000141.1:0-9221 GCA_038203205.1 Gemmatimonadales bacterium
AGTGCTGACGAATCTCACCCCTGACCATCTCGACAGGTATCTCACGGCAGACGACTATTACGCTGACAAGATGCTGTTGTTCGCGAACGCTCTGGAGCACTCGCGCTGGGTTCTCAACCACGACGACACGCGCGTGATGGAAATGACCTCGGGTCTTCAGGGGGAAAAGCTCTATTTCTCACTGCACGACAAAGCGGACGCATCGTTCGACGACGCCTCGGGTACGCTTCACCTGTTCGGCTCGAAGCTTCTTTCGCGCAGCGAGTTCAACCTGATGGGCGATCACAACGTCGCGAACGCGCTTGCCGCCGCGCTTGCCGTCGGCGTCGCCAGTGAACGCTTCGCGACTCCTGACGCGATCTCGAAAATGGGCCAGGCCCTGAAGACATTCAATTCGCTCGCTCATCGTCTCGAGGTTGTCGCCGAAGTTGATGGGATACAGTGGATCAATGACTCGAAGGCAACGAATGTCAGCTCCGCAATGGTCGCTATCGCCGGCATGCGGAGGCCGACAGTGCTGCTGCTCGGGGGGCGCCACAAGGGCGAGACATATACGGCTTTGTCAGATGCGATTCGCAAATCAGTGAAGAAGATCATCGCGTTCGGTGAGGCTGCCGATGAGATCGAGAAGGACCTCGATGGAGTGGTGCGGATCGAAAAGCTCGGCGACGACTTCGAGGAAGTGATGGCGAAGGCGCGCGAGTCTGCGGAGTCCGGCGATGCCGTTCTGATGTCCCCCGCCTGTTCGAGCTACGACATGTTCCGCAACTATGAGGAGCGTGGCGAGCGGTTCAGGCAACTCGCACTCGCAAGTTGAATGGCGACTACCGTCGCTGATGTCCGCTATCGCTGGTACATGGGGCCCGAGGCGAGACTACTGCTCGTAATAACGGCGTGCCTGCTCGCCTTCGGGCTCGTTACCGTTTTCAGCGCCAGCGCGATCCTCGCTCAGAGCAAGAACCTCGGCAGCAGCTACTTTTTCTCCCGACAGCTGACAGGGATGATCGCAGGGCTCGTCGCACTTGCAGTGTTCGCCAAGGTCGATGCCGAATTGTGGAGCAAATACGCTTGGCCGATCATGCTCCTTTCGATGCTGTTGCTGCTGGTCATCATCCTTCCGTTCACCGAATCGATAGCGCCTCGCATTCGCGGCTCGCGACGCTTCCTCGTCGGGTCGTCGCTCCAACCGTCCGAGCTTGGCAAGATTGCCGTTATCGTCTGGACATCGATGCTGATCGTCAAGAAAGGTGAAGCGCTCAGAAGGCTGACGAAGGGACTGCTCCCGTTCTTGATAGTGATAGGGGTTCTCGACATCCTGGTTGCACTGGAGCCTGACCTGTCGATTGCAATGATGTACACGCTGATCATGGCGATCATCCTGTTTGCCGGAGGCGTACGGATCGGTCATTTCGTGGTGCTTGGCATCATCGCGATACCTGTGTTGTGGGGACAGATGCAACGGCTCAACTATGCAATCCTGCGAATGACAGCGTTCTTCGATCCCGGCAGCGCCCCGACCCACGTCAGTGATCAGCTGCGGCAATCGCTCATCGCGGTAGGATCAGGCCAGGCGTTCGGTGTCGGGCTGGGGCAGGGAAGGCAGCAACTCGGATTTCTTCCGCTGGCTTATGACGATTTCATCGCCGGATCAATCGGAGAAGAGTGGGGGTTTGCAGGGTTGTTCACAGTAATTCTGGCCTTTGCCGCCTATGGGTTCCTCGGCTTCAGAATCGCCCGGAAGGCGCGGTCGCAGTTTCTGCAGCTGACGGCCGTCGGAATAACTGCGACCATCGTCATAACTGCGTTCCTTCATATCGGAGTAGCAATTGGCCTGCTGCCCACGACCGGCCTGACACTGCCGTTCATCTCATTCGGGCGCTCGAATCTGGTTCTCTCACTCCTGATGACCGGCATTCTCGTAAACATCGGCAGCACGCGTGAGAAAGTAGTTGGTGCGCGAGCCACTGATCCATCGTTCTCGCTGGCGCGCGCTTAACGTGAGGATAATCTTCGCTGGAGGCGGTACCGGCGGGCACCTCTATCCCGGTCTTGCCATCGCCCGTGCAATGCAACGCATCGACCCCGATGTAAATCCGTTCTTTATCGGGGCCCATCGCGGTATCGAGAAGACCGTGCTTCCGACGACAGGGTTTCCGTTCGAACTTCTTGACCTGCATCCTCTGTATCGCGCGAGGCCCTGGGAAAACTGGAAGACCCTCCGGGGCGCGGTGACCGCGTGGCGCCGGCTCAGCCACGTGGTGCGCGATGAACGCCCAGCGTGTGTAGTCGGTACAGGCGGGTATGCGTCGGGGATCGCGCTTGCCTACGCGAGAATACATAACATCCCATATATCCTGCAGGAGCAGAACAGTTTTCCCGGGCTGACCACCAGATTCTTCAGCGGTCACGCAGCGCAGGTCCACATCGGATTCCCCGAGGCCGCAAAATCACTGAAGCGCGGCCCGGCAACGAATATCTTCGACTCCGGGAATCCAATAGAGCCGCCCCCCGAAACGCGTCCGTCGACTGATGCCGCAAGAGCGATATGGGGATTCCCTACGTCGGGCGGCACCGTGATGCTGATCTATGGAGGAAGCCAGGGCTCAAAGGCGATCAACGACACCGTTGCCGCATGGGTTAAACGCGGAATCCCTGATGATCTGTTCATAATCTGGGCAACCGGTCGCGGCACTCACGCCGACTATGCGGATCTCGAAACCACCCGCGTAAAAGTGCGCGCGTATCTGTCACCGGTGTCGGATGCGTACGCGGCAACAGACTTCGCCTTGTCCCGCGGTGGTGCAATCGCCACCGCCGAGCTGTGCGCGTGGGGCATTCCACCAATAGTGGTTCCACTTCCGACTGCCGCCGCCGATCATCAGACAGCCAACGCGCGTGCGCTGGCAGCGGCAGGGGCGGCTGAGCTGATTCTCCAGAGTGATCTTGATGTTGAGTCACTCGATCGCGCCGTGCGCACGTTGCTTGCGAATCCACGACTCCTCGCAACGAGGGCGGACGCCGTGAGGCTGCGCGCGCGCCCTCGCGCTGCAGAAGACATCGCCCGTCGTATTCTCGAGCTCGTGCGAAACAATGTTCTTGAGTGATTGGCTGTCCCGCCTAGATTGACCGATCCAACATGACAGATACAACGAAGCGTTCGATCCATTTTGTCGGCATAGCCGGGGCTGGCATGAGCGGGCTCGCCGAGCTTCTCGTGCGAAGGGGAGAGCGTGTTTCGGGATGCGATTCCTCACCGGCAAGCACTTCTGACCTGAAGCGCCTGGGAATCGATGTGATCGAGGGACACGACCCTGCTCACGTTGAAGGCGCGACAGAGCTCATCGTCACGTCCGCCATGAAGAGGGATCATCCGGAGCTTGCACGCGCGCGCCAGCTCGGAATCCCGGTGATCCGTCGCGCCGAGGCTCTCGGCCGCGCGGTGTCGGTGGGACGCCTCATCGGGATAGCCGGCACACACGGCAAGACCACGACTACGGTGATGACGACCCAGGCGTTAACCGCCGCCGGGCTCGAGCCAACGGGAGTTGCCGGAGGTCGCGTTGGAGCCTGGAACGGCAACCTGAGTCATGGAAGCGACACGCTTTTTGTCGTCGAAGCAGACGAATACGATCGCTCGTTTCATGCGCTGTCGCCGGATGTCGCGGTCGTAACGAACATGGAGGCCGACCACCTCGACATCTATCCCGGGGGCATCGATGAAATTCGCGATGCATTCGCGCAATATGTGAGGGGTGCGAAATTTATTGTGTTGTGCTCCGATGACGAGGGAGCAAACACCCTGCCGACACCAAGCACAGCCGAGGTCATTCGTTATGGCATAGAATCGGCGGAGGCGCGTCTTGTCGCACGCAACCTGGAGTCGCGCGACGGCGGAACAAAGTTCGAAGTCAGCTACGATGGCGAACGACTCGGCGACATGCAGCTCGCAGTACCGGGAAAACACAACGTGCGAAATGCTTTGGCGGCAGTTGCCTGCGGAATCGCGAGCGGAGTCAAACTCGAAGCCATGAGAGCCGGGCTCGAGTCCTTCACCGGCGTCGAGCGCCGCTTTCAGAGACTCGGCGATGTCGCCGGTGTCACGATAATCGACGACTACGCGCACCATCCGACAGAAATCGAGGCGACGCTCGAGGCTGCGCGTTCGGCATTTCCCGCACGCCGCATCATTGCTGCCTTCCAGCCGCATCTCTATTCACGAACGAAAGATTTTCATCGAGAGTTCGCTGCGGCGTTGTCGCGCGCCGACCTCGTCTACCTTTGCGACCTGTATCCCGCCCGCGAGTCGCCAATCGAAGGTGTCACTTCGGATATGATCGCGAGGCCGATGCGAAATGACGGCCATGCGCCAGTCTGGGAGGGGCCGCGCTCCGAGCTTGCCGCGGCTCTGGCGAGAGATGTCAGCGAAGGAGATGTCGTGATTACCATAGGAGCTGGTGACATTACGCGCGCGGGACCCGAGCTGAAGAGCCTGCTGGCTGGCAGCGTTTGACGGACATCCAGCCGCCGTCTCAGGCGGAGCAACCGCGAACTGGATCGAAGTGGCGGATACTGGCGGTGCTGCTCATCCTCGTTCTTCTCGCCCCCGCATCGTGGCTCGCGAAGCGTGTCGCCTCGAGCATGGAGTTCTTTCATTTGCGCGCAGTTTCGGTCGAGGGGACTCGATTCCTGTCACCTGACGTCGTCGTCGAGCGCCTCGCGCTCGACACGATGCGTTCGGTTTGGGACGATACCCAGCCGCTTGTCGCGCGGCTCCGGCGGATGTCCCAGGTTTCCGATGTTGAGATTTCGCGCAAACTCCCCGGAACTCTCGTCGTAAAGATTCGCGAGAACGCTCCGGTTGCGCTCGTTCCAAGCCCTCGCGGTCTCGAAGCCGTCGACACATCCGGCACTGTGCTACCGATCGATCCGACAACTGACGACGTCGATCTCCCGGTGGCGAACCAGCGAGACGTTCCGATTCTTTCGCTGCTTGGAGCGATTCGCGCCGGTGACCCGAGGCTCTATCGCCGCATCAGCGAAGTGTCGCGCGACGGGAGGAATTCATTGGTTATCGAGCTTGCGCCTGCATCGGGAGAGGCTGTGAATTCAGCGGAGTATCCGCGAACATTGCGTATTCGCGTGCATGTGGGGGTGTCCGTCTCGCGATTGGCCGATATCTTTCCGGTCGAATCAGACCTGGTGCGGCGCCGGGCAAATGTCGCCGAGCTTGACCTACGCTACCGCGATCAGGTGATCGCAAGGCTTCAATGAATCAGGAACACGTCATCGCCGCCCTCGATATTGGCTCGGCGAAAACCACGGTTGTGATTGCCGAGGCTATCGGCGATCTCCATCGGCAGACATCGATCAAGGTTCTTGGCGTAGGTCAGACCCGCACGACGGGGCTCCGTCGCGGCATCGTCTCCGATATCGAGGAGACGACGCGTTCGATAAAGAAGGCAATGGAAGATGCCGAGCGGATGGCCGGCGTCAGGATCGAATCGATTTATGCGGGGATTGCCGGCGAGCACGTGCGGGCGATGACGAGCACGGGCATTGTCGCCGTCAACGGCGACGAAATCACGCGTTCGGATGTCAGTCGCGCGAATGAGGTTGCACGTGCGCAACCGGTGCCAGGTGACAGGGAGCTGCTTCACGCGATTCCGCAGGAATACACAGTCGACAAGAACCAGGGAATTCGCGACCCGATAGGAATGATCGGGACCAGGCTCGAGACGGAGATGTATCTCGTGACGATCGGAAGCTCGCCTGCGATGAACCTCCGCAAGTCGGTCGAGCGGGCGGGGTATCGCGTGAAGGAGCTCGTTCTCGAGCCGATCGCCTCTGCACTCGCCGTCCTCACGGAAGACGAGAAGGAGCTTGGCGTGGCGCTGGTCGAGATGGGGGCGGGGACTACCGATATCGCGATTTTCCACGAGGGAAAAATCAGGCACATCGCGACGATTGCCTTCGGCGGGGCCAACGTGACGAGCGACATCGTTCACGGGATCGGCGTCACGCAGGCGGATGCAGAGCGCCTGAAGGAGCGTTACGGCTGCGCGTATGAACCGATGGTGGACCCTGACGACACCGTGGAGCTTCCGAGCACTGTAACGCAGGGGCAGCGGCATGTTCCGCGTGAGGTTCTCGCCCACATCATCCACCAGCGCATGGATGAGATATTTTCGCTCGTTCATGCGGAGGTTCAGCGGGCTGGTTTCGCGAACCGGTTGAGCGGCGGGATTGTGGTTACGGGAGGTGCGGCGGCGATGCAGGGTGTCGCCGAGCTTGCCACTGACGTATTCGGTACGGCTGTGCGCATAGGTGTTCCGACTGAAAATATCGGAGGCCTGTCAGACTCCGTTGAAGCGCCTCGATTCGCAACGGTCGCGGGGCTGGCGCTTTATGGAGCGAACAGGGTGGTGATTGGAGGGGCTTCGGCAGCTGGCCGAAAGCGAGCGATCTCTTCGCCGAACGTCGACCGTTTTGCGCAACGCGTAAAGACGTGGCTACAGGATTTTTTCTAGGCTCCCACTAGTTGGCGCAAGCGTTGTAGCGACAGCGGCTTGACCCTGTCCACATCATAAATTTTCCAGCGCCCATCGGAATGTGGGAAAGCGTCCCGGAAAATTCCTGACAAAAAAGTGTTGAGTTGGGCTGATTCGCTATTGGATGGGGTGACGTTGCACATGTATATTGGCCCTCCGGTCATCCACCCCAGCAGCACGGAGTCCCCACCTGATGAATTTCGAGTTTGAGGAAAGCGCGTCGCAGAACGCTCGGATGAAAGTCGTGGGTGTCGGTGGCGGCGGCGGCAACGCCGTGAACCGAATGATCGAGGAACGCCTCTCCGGCGTTGAATTCATATCGATCAACACCGATGCGCAGGCGCTTCTCAACTCAAAGTCTGACGTAAAGATCCAGATCGGGAAGAAGCTCACCCGCGGACTTGGTGCCGGTGCGCGACCGGAGATTGGAAAGCAGGCAGTCGAGGAAAATCGCGAGGAAGTTTCGCGGGTTCTGACGAACGCCGACCTCGTCTTCGTGACATGCGGAATGGGTGGCGGCACGGGTACGGGGGCGGCGCCGACAGTTTGTGAGCTTGCCCGCGAAGCCGGTGCGCTCACGGTCGGCATCGTCACCAGGCCGTTCCTGTTCGAAGGTCGAAAGCGGTTGCGCCAGGCTGAGCTCGGCATCGCGGAGATGCGGAAGCATGTGGATACGATGATTGTCGTCCCGAACGAGCGCCTGCTGGCTGTTGTCGGGAAGGGAATCCCGTTCCATGACGCGCTCAAGAAGGCGGATGAAGTTCTGCTGCACGCGACGCAGGGCATTTCGACGCTGATCACCGTCACCGGGTTGGTGAATGTCGATTTCGCCGACGTGCGGACGGTCATGCAGGAAGGTGGATCGGCGCTGATGGGCACCGGAATTGGCCGCGGTGAAAATCGCGCGACTGACGCCGCCCAGCAGGCGATCGCCAGCCCCCTGCTCGACAACGTTTCTGTCTCCGGGGCAACTGGCGTTCTCGTCAACATCACCGGCGGTGACGACCTCACCCTCGGGGACGTGCACCAGATCGTGGAAATCGTCAAGGACGCTGTCGGAGAGGATGCCGAGATTATTTTCGGTACCGTCAACGAGAAGGCAATGCAGGGCGAGTGTCGGGTGACCGTGATCGCAACCGGATTCGACAAGAGCCCGTCGAACATCGCCGCCCAAGCGGCGACGGAGCCGCATCTTGCGAGGACCGCGGCGACTTCGCCTGTCAAGACTGGAACACCGGTAATTCAGCTCCCGGTGCGCAATCGGGCTCCTGTTACCAATGGGCGGACAGTCCAGACCAACGATATTCCGCGTCGTGTTACCCCTCTCGCGCCTCCCTCGTCGTCTCCTGAGAAGGCTGACGGTAGCGGACAGGATCTCAGCGACATGGAGATCCCGACGTTCATTCGGAGACAGATGGATTGACGGTAGCAACTGCGCGGGCCATAACCTATTCGATAGTCGGGCTGCTTACGGTCGCAGCGGTGCGCATGACACCGCCGATCTCGAGAACGCCGGGTATGAGGGCGCTGGGTGGCTTCAGCGCGCAAAGCGTCGCGGCGAGGCAGGATCCAGCCTCACGCGACGTTGTCTTTTCGCCAGTTGTCGTCGTGCCGCGCGAAGTGATGGTGTCACCGGTCCTCGTCGTCGCGTCGAACAAGGACAAGGTCGACACGCTGACGGTCAGTGGAACGATTCAGTCGAGTCTGTTCTCAGCGCTCGACAAGAGCGCAAGCGGGCTGTCACGCTCTGCCCGCGCCGAACTTGCCTTCTCACTTGCTGACATCTTCGAGTACCGCGTCGACATGAGCAAGGACTTCCAGGTCGGTGACAAGTTCCAGGTCCTGGTTGAACGGCTTCAGAAACCCAACGGCGCCATCATCATCAACAAGGTGCTTGGCGCGAAGCTGGCACTCTCCGGCAACGAGATCGAGGCGATCCGCTTCGACAGCCGCGCGACCAATGGTGAATACTTCGACGGATCCGGCAAGTCGCTGCGCGCTTCGTTCCTCCGCGCTCCGGTAAGCTTCCGGCGCATATCGAGCATGTTCGGCGGCCGTCGTCATCCGGTTCTGGGCGTCTGGAGAAGGCACAAGGGGACAGATTATGCAGCCTCCCAGGGAACGCCTGTGCGATCGATCGGCGATGGTGTCGTCATCTTCGCCGGCAGAAAGGGCGGCTACGGAAACGTGATAGACATCAGGCACCGCAACGGCTTTGTCAGTCGTTATGGGCACCTGCGTAACTTCTCGAAGGGAATTCGCTCCGGTACGCGGGTCAGCATAGGCAGTACGATCGGAGCCGTCGGGCAGACTGGGCTGGCGACGGGGCCGCACCTGCATTTCGAGATTCTCGTCAAGGGAGTCCAGCAAGACCCGCGCATTGCGCTTCAGATGAAGGGTGGAGATCCGATTCCATCGTCCGAGCGAGGCGTCTTTCAGCAGCTTCGCTCGAGAACCCTTGCAACTCTCGCGACTGCCGGCGAGTAGGGTTCTGCACTCGATGTAGAATTGCCGCCGCGGACTCCGTGGCGGCTTTTTGGTGTGCCCAGCATGGGCACTGGCTTGGAGGTGAAAGTCCTCTGGGGAGTTGATCGCAACGACCCGAGCAAACCGCAAAGTGATGAGCGTGAGCGAGTTGCTGAAAGAAGCGGGGAGCGGGACCTGCGGGGCGAC
>JBBREF010000142.1:0-9091 GCA_038203205.1 Gemmatimonadales bacterium
GTGCTTCTCGATGGTGGAATTCGTCGAGGAACTGATGTGCTCAAGGCGATCGCGAGAGGGGCTTCAGCCGTTCTCGTTGGGCGGCCCTATCTGTATGGGCTTGCAGCGGGCGGAGCCGATGGACTGCGGCAGTCAATCGAGATACTGCGTCGCGAGTTCGAGATAGCGATGGTGCTAGCCGGGCAGCCGAGCGCCGTGGGAATCGATCGTGGCGTCTTGGCGCACGGTTGATCGTTGTGGCCACTTCCCATAGACCTGTCGACTACCGGCCGGATATAGATGGCCTGCGCGCGTTCGCAGTCATTGCAGTAATCCTGTTTCATCTCGACGAAACGCTCCTGCCCGGTGGCTTCATCGGCGTCGATACGTTCTTCGTTATATCCGGATTCGTAGTGACTGGATCGGCGATCAGGTCGCAGACATCGCGGCCGGCAATGGATGTTCTCGCGTTCTGGCGTCGGCGCTGGCTCCGGATTGTCCCAGCGCTGTTGGCCTTTGTTGCAGGTTCTCTCCTGCTCGTTGCGCTCTTTCTCCCGCCATTTCCTCTCGAGGCATACCGGAGCACTATTCGAACAGGCGTTCTCTCAACTATCGGCTTATCAAATCTGTACCTGCACCGGATCGGCCACGACTATTTCCGCGCTGACACCACCACCAATCTGTTTTCGCACACGTGGTCACTTGGTGTTGAGGAACAGTTCTACCTAGTCTTTTCGATTCTCGTAGTCGGATTGTGTCCGTTGCTCGCACGGGGGAGGAGCATCGCCTCGATTCGCAATTTGGTAGTGACGACGCTGACCGTTCTCTCCCTGGTGTGGTTCTTAAGAAGTGCCTCAACAGATCCAATGTGGACGTACTTTCAGCTCCCGACCAGGTTCTGGGAGCTGGGCGTAGGTTCTCTGCTAGCGCTTCATGTATCGCGCCTTAAGAAGCTTCGACCGCCGGCGATTTGCGTTAGCATCGTCCAAGCTTTCGCCCTCGCCGGGTTGCTGGTCAGCGCTTCGACTTCAAATGCTCTTGGGGGGCTCCCAAGACTGTCGATCATGCTTGGCGTGGGATCGACAGCTATCCTAATTGCCACGGGGGCACTTGGCCGACCCTGGGTAAGTAGGGCGTTTTCCACGCGTGCCTTGGTTTGGATCGGACTGCTCTCGTATTCTCTCTATTTGTGGCACTGGCCTATCCTCACGCTGTTCCGCTACACGGTCGGCTTAAACGGTGCGGCGACGGTGGTTCCGGCTCTCTGTCTGGTTGCTGGTTTGTCGTATCTGACTTATCGGGGCGTCGAGATACCATTGCGTTGGAGCCGCGCGCCGTTCCGTGCGGAGATATTGCCCCGATTCGCTTTTGCGATGGTCCTGCTCATAGCCGGCGCATGGATACTCGATCGCGGGTCAGGAGTTCTCTACGTCGGCGAACCTCAGAATTGGCGTCGGGACTGGCTGCCTCCCAGCGAACACGCATATGGGGAGGCGGGGACAATTACCCTGACGGATTGCCTGATCCATGAAGGGGGAACCGTTGTCCGAGAGATACCCCGGACATGCTTCGCGGGAAACGGGGACGAGAACACGCGGGCCGCGCCGCCGCTTGTTCTCGCGGTCGGAGACAGTCATGCGTTCGCTAACTGGGGGATGGTGGCAGAGCTACCACGACACTCGGCCCTAAGCGTTGCGACGTTTGTCCACGACGGATGCTCGGCCAACGCGGCGCGCAATGTTATGTCGTCATCATGTAGGGAGTACTGGGATTGGGTGCCAGACGTGGTTCGACGGACCCTGGTTCCCGGAGACGTCGTATTCGTCAGCTTTCAATGGTACTTGTTCGCGGGCGCTTCCTATCAGCCGGCTTGGGAGCAAATCGCGCGTATACTTTCCGCCGCCAAGAGCGTGGGGGCTCAGGTAATAGTCGAAGCGCCGCTTCCAGATTTTTCGCGCCCCGGCTACACCTGCATGCCCGAGTGGTATCGCCCGAATCTCGACGGATGCTCGACGTTGCGCCGCGCCGTAGAGGATCGCCGAGCGCCGGCAGTAGCGCATGTTAGGCGACTTGCGATGTCAGACCCACATTTATCCATCTGGGATCCGATTGATGCCCTTTGTGAGCAATCCTGCGACGCATACCGGGACGGCCCGATATTCAGAGACAACAATCACTTGTCATACCTTCAGGCCCGCAAGCTGAGTCCCTTGTTTGCAACTTTCCTGACAGCTCCGCGCCCCCGCACCGAATCCCAACCTCGGTAGCCTAGGCACTGGGCGGCGTCAGGCGTCTGACGCCGCCGAATATTCGTAGTGATAGTACGCGCCGTACTTCGGAACCTGCGTGTCGGGATCGTTCAGGACTGCGCCGACAATGCGTGCCCCAACCGCATTTAACTGCTGCACAGCCTGCTGTGCCGCCGCGTTGTCGGTCGAGCCTGCGCGTAGCACGAGTACGACGCCGTTTGACAACGTCGCCAAGATAGCTGCGTCCGACGCCGCGAGGAGCGGCGGCGTGTCGATTACGATCAGGTCGTACCCTTCGGTCAGTGTCGCAAATGTCGTCCGCGCGCCGTCGCTTCCCAGCAACTCGGCGGGGTTCGGAGGTAGCTTCCCGGACGCGATTACATACATGCCGGTAACGGATGTTGCATGCGTCACGCTGTCCTCATCCGAATAACCAAGCACGAGGTCGGTAAAGCCTGGCTCCCGCGGAAGGCCGAACAGACGATGTATTCGCGACCGGCGCAGATCACAATCGACGAGCAGGACGCGCATTCCCTGCTGCGCAAACGCCACAGCGAGATTCGACGCCGTGGTTGTTTTTCCCTCTGATGGTGAGGCGCTCGTGACGACCAGCGTACGCATCGCGCTAACCGTCTGCGAGAACATGAGGTTCGTCCTGAGCGTGCGGAACGACTCTGCCGCCGGCGATCTCATGTTGTTGACCGTCACAAGATCAGCGTCTGGTTTCCCCGGCCGGTGGTGCCCGTTCGACGAAAAGCGGGGAAGGGCCTTCATGACGCGATTGCTGGTGCCATTTGACGATGGCAGCCTGGGAATGACTGCAAGCGCAGGAATTCCCAGCAGGCGCTCGACGTCGCTGCGCTTGCGCACTGACTTGTTGAGTCCATCTAGCAGGACCGCAGCAACACAACCAAGCAGGAGGCCGACAAATCCCCCAAGCAGAAGCTTACGGTCCTTGCCTGTCGCTATCTGATACCCCGGTGACGTTGCGAGCTGAACGATCTCCACCTGTCCCCCTTCAACCGCCTCGGCCATCCGCGCCCGCTGGAGCTCATCCTGAATCTGACGGGACATCTGCTGAACCGTCTGTACCTGCTGCTGCAGCTCCAGCTCTGTCGTTTCGGCAGCGGGTGATGATGCGATGCGGGTCGCTCCTGCGGCGCGCAGTCGCTCGAGCGCATTGATCTGTGTCTGGAGAGCCTGGATATGGCTCTGCACAGCGTCCATCATTTTTTCGCTGGTAGCCGGGATCAAGGAAGTGATCGCCACAACATCCGGGTTCGATGCCGCCGCACCCAAATTCAACAGGCTGTCGCGCGCACGCTGATACGCTTCGAGTTGTCCATAGAACTGCTGAACCACCGGATTGCCGGCAATTCCGGGAGACGATGCGAGCGTCCGCAGCGTGGCATTTCTGGTTTCGTCCGAGCGGCGCGCAAGAGAAAGAAGACCCACGTAGGACGTCATTTCCGCATCGAGCTCTGCTCGCCGCCGCGTAATATCTATAAGGCTTGATTGCTCAGCACCTGCCTGCTGAGTCGCACTGTACACCTGCCTGCCGCTGCGGAAGGCGCTGTACCTGCCCTGAGCAGCACTCAGAATCGAATCTGTCTGCTTCAGCTGTTCTTCGAGAAATGCGCGCCGCCGCGAGGCCATCTCGGTTGCGCTCGAGGCGTTGTGAACCTTGAAAGCTTCCGCCATCGCGTTGGCAATGCGCTTGACCTGCCAAGGCTCGGGGCCAGTATACGTAAGATCGAGTATGTCAGTGCGCGGCCTCGACGTGGGTAAAAATCCACCGGATGCAGAGCCAACCGCCGTCGCCTTGGGAACGACGTTGAATTTCGCAGTGTCGACGTCCGGTTTTCTCGATACGGTAAACCTGACCCCGTCAATTTCCAGAAGCTGGCCGTAGGCCCCATTGAGCTGCCTTCCGCCCGACGAAACGGCGAATCCGTTCGGGTTGAAACGCATCGCGAGCAGCGTTGCCGTCGCGCTGTCTGCAACCTTTATGTCACTTATCTCGTCGACGAAGCGCGTGCCTTCCACAGGCATCAGCCTCAACCCTTTCAGGTCCACAGCAACTGCTGCCACCGCGCCACTCTGCAATACTTGTATCTGCGACTCAATCGGGTCGGACTGATAACCGAATCCCCCCATCTCTCCGCCCGGACGTCCGGCCATGTCGCCTGCCAACGCGCGACGGGAGTCGACGAGGCGAACTGTGGACGACGCGCGGTACTGCGGTATCACCTTGGTGGCCTTGCTGGCGCTGTAAGCTACCGAGGCTATGAGGACGACGATCACAACCCACCAGTGACGCTTGATTATCGCGAGGTACTCGCGAACTCCCACAAATTCAGGAGCCGACTTTCCTCGGAAATCCGGGGCAGAGTCGAGATCGAGTGGGTCGGGCCTGGTGTTGCGCTTGTAAGGAACGAGTTCTGACAAACGAGCTACCGCGTATCTGGCGAGAAGGACTCAACCGGCCTGTCGGAAGACCGGCGGGATTCAGGGGCAACCTTCAAGCTATCGGGGGTGCAAAGTTGAGTCCAGTCAGGACTTAGATGATGGGGTGTCGTCTTATTACGGTTCTGTTAAGAACGATGACGTCCATCCGCGTCCTGAAGAAACAATCGAGGGCCTGTTCGGGCGTGTCGACGATAGGTTCGTTTTCGTTGAAACTCGTATTCAAAAGCACGGGGACCCCCGTGAGCTTCCCGAACTCGCTGATGAGCTCGTAATAAAGTGGGTTGGTTTTGGTGCTCACGGTCTGGAGCCTTCCGCTTCCATCGGCGTGGGTTATCGCCGGCAGTATCGCCCGTTTGTCTTCCCTCACGGGGTAAACCTGCTGCATGAATGGGTCGGGCGCGGCGCCGACGAAATATTCGTCCATCGCTTCCTCGACGATCGACGGTGCGAATGGACGGAATTTCTCGCGGAACTTTATCTTTGCGTTGATGAGGTCGCGGATGTCAGCCCGGCGTGCGTCGGCGAGGATGCTGCGGTTCCCGAGCGCGCGTGCACCCCATTCCATCTTCCCCTGATACCACCCCACAACGTTGCCGTCTGCGATTATCTGCGCTGTCGCTTTGCACAGCGATTCTGACGACTCGTGCTTTTCCCATGAATACCGCCATTCAGCGTCATTGCGTGCATCGACGATCGCCGTCACGTCTGCATGAGGGTATTCGGTTCCCCAATAGCCGTGCTCCATGACGAATCCACGTGGCTTGCCGAGGATCTGGTTATGGACCTGATAGGCGGCGCCGAGCGCGGTGCCGCTGTCTGCGGCGGCTGGCTGGATGTAGACCTCTGTGAAAGGCGTCTCGCTCCTGACTTTACCGTTCGCGACGCTGTTCATTGCGCACCCGCCTGCAAGGCAGACGCGCGGATTCCGTGTGCGGGCAAACAGGTCGTTGAGAACATGGAACGCGCATTCTTCATACACCGCCTGCAGTGAGCGCGCGACATTCTCATGATGCGGCGTGAGCGGCTCTCCCTGCGCGCGAGCGGGACCTATGAGATTGTCGAGCTCTGACGTGTAGAGCCGGCCCATCGTCGGTGAGCCGCCTTCCCACTCCATCTCGACGCCCTCGTCCCAGTGACGGAAATACCTGCGCTCGAGCTCGAACTCCCCGTTGCTCTTGAGCTTCACCAGCTTGCGCAACTCGGCCGTCACTTCAGGCGCGCCGTAGGGTGCGAGGCCCATGACCTTGAACTCGTCGCCGTAATTCGGAAATCCCAGATGCTGGGTGACCGCCGAATACATGACGCCGAGCGAGTGCGGGTATGTAACTCTGTTGAGGACTTCGATGCGGTTATTCGTCCCCAGTCCGATCGACGTGCTCACATAGTCACCGAATCCATCGATTGCGCAGACGGCTGCGTCCTCGAAGGGCGACACGAAAAATGCGCTAGCGAGGTGCGATGGGTGATGCTCAACGAAATGGATCTTCGGCAGGTTTTTATCCGGAATCCCGAGCACCGCTGAGAGCGGCTCGCGCACGTCGTTCACCTTTCTCAGGTTCTGTGTGCGGTTCACGATGTTCGAGAGCTTCATCTTATTCGACAGGGCGAACGCGGCCTTGCGAAGAAGGTTTGCTTTCGGGTCTCTGCTGATTGCGACGTGATCGACCTGGGCTCCTGTGATCCCGCCGATTTCGAGGCATTTCGCAATGGCCTGATCGGGGAAGCCGGCCCAGTGCTTTATGCGGCGGAATCGCTCCTCTTCAACAGCGACGACGAGCTCGCCGTCGCGAAGCAGGACTGCCGAACCGTCGGCGTGAAAGGCATTGATGCCCAGGATGTACATGCGTTGGCTGAGAAATGTTGCGATCGCGTTACGACGCGCATCGCGCCGTTCAGGTGCTTGTCCCCGACGCGATACTAGTGGGGCGAACGACTCTGAATATAAGTTGCATCACTCATGATGTTACTGTCTGTGCTCGTTTGCGTTGCATCCTTTGCAGGAGTTGTTGCTCTCTTGCGACGGAGGCAAGTATCGCTTGGTCTTCCGGTGGCGTATCTCGGCTCACTGCTCCTGATTCACGTTCCCGGTGCGGTAGCACATTTAGTGGACACAAACGGGCTGCTTGTGGCCGGCCGGGGATTCACAGAAATCGGGATCGGGCTCACTGCGATTGCGTCTGTTTGCTTTCTGGCGGGAGTGTGGCTCGCCGACAGGCGCTCCGTGCCGCCGGTTGCACGCCCGGCCAACAGAACCTTATACGCGAAATTCTGCCTGATCGCAGGCGGAGCCGCGACGACGTTGAGTTTCCTCATATGGGTGCCGAGCATCGGCGCGGTCATCGAGCGCGGCGGGCTGGTATGGATGCTTGCGATCATTCTCGGACTCCGCGCGGCGATCAGGCGACAGGACAGGTATCTCACGTGGAAGTGGCTGGGAGTGCTGCTCGTGTATCCCGCGCTGATGCTGATACTTGGTGGGTTCATGAGCTACGGCATCGCGGCGATGATCACTGTCCTGTCGGCCGTGGTGATCTCTGCGCGCAACCCATGGCGCGTGGCGATCGGCTGCGTGGTCGCGACAATCGTCGGGATGAGTGTGTTTTTAAGCTACTTCGAGAACCGCGGAGCAATCAGAGGCGCGGTGTGGGGTGGGGCACCTGTGGAGGAACGGATTGACCTTTCAGTGGGAGCGGCCAAAGAGATTGCGATCTTTGACCCACGAAATGAGTCCCACTTATATGCGCTCGATGCCAGACTCAATCAGAACTATTTCGTAGGTACTGCAGCCGCCCGAATTGAGAGCGGGCAGTCAAAGCTTCTGTATGGCCGCACGATCTGGGAAGGATTTCTTTCGGTAATTCCCCGAGCACTGTGGCCCGACAAGCAGATTGTGGCCGGAAGTGGACGCATCGTCGCTGAAATGACCGGGCTTCAACTTTCGACGAATACTTCGTTCGGGGTGGGAAATGTCATGGAGTTCCACATCAACTTCGGCGTAGCGGGGCTTGTGATCGGTTTCCTCCTGTTCGGCTGGGTGCTGCGGAAACTTGACTGGCTCGCGGCGGCAGCTGATACGAGAGGCGAGCTTAGCTCGACGTTCATCTACTTTCTTCCCGCAGTTGCGCTGATTCAGCCGAACGGATCCATGGTTGAAATGATCGGCGGTGCCACAGCCGCTTGGATTGCGGCATACGGCTGGAGATGGGCTTGGAGGCGATGGCCCAAACCCATTCCTTACGCTCATTTCTCACCTGACACACTCGTCCGGCCCGGACTCTGAGAATCCACGTCTGGGCCCCGGCATTCACCGGTTTCGGTGGCGGCATCACATCATTCAGCCGGGCGCTGGCTGCGGGGCTACAGGATATCGGCAACGAAGTGCGTCTCTTTGGAAAGACCGACGGTTCTTCCTCCTTTGAGGGAATGCCGCTGGCAGGAACTCGAAGGTACTCGCGTGTTTCACAGAGCAAAGCCTTTGCGTTGCGAGCGCTCGCATCCATTGGGCGGCGACGGCCGGATCATCTGATCAGCACGCATGTAAACTTTGGGCCCGCAGCGCACATAGCGAAGCGTGCGTTTGGGACTCCGTACACGCTCGTAGCACACGGGATCGACATTCACCCGGGGCTCCCGGGGTCCACTCTGGCATCTTTGCGAGCTGCGGATCGCATCGTTGCCGTCAGCGAATGGACCCGGCTCCGTGTGCTGGATCTGGGTGGAATCGAGCCGGCCGCAGTGACGGTCCTGCCGAATACCTTCGATGAGGACCGCTTCCGGCTTGAAGCCCCTCGCCAGGATCTGCGCACGAGGTACGGGATCCGTGATGAAGAACGGGTAATTGTCACAGTCGCAAGGCTGGCCGAACAGGAGCGATACAAGGGGTATGATCGGGTAATGCATGCGCTGAAGGCGGTTCACGATGAAGTCGGGTCAGTGCGTTTCATCCTCGTCGGCAAGGGTAAGGACAGTGCGCGCGTTGAGGCGCTGGCGTCGGTCCTCGGAATACGCAGGCTCGTCACACTGACCGGATTCGTGAGTGATGACGAGCTTGCTGACCATTACAGGCTCGCGGACGCCTTCGTCATGCCCAGCACTGGCGAGGGATTTGGAATTGTCTTCCTCGAAGCGATGGCGTGCGGCACTCCAGTCGTCGCCGGCAACCGGGACGGATCCGTCGACGCACTTGGGGGCGGCACTCTTGGGTGCCTTGTTGACCCGAATGACATCGATGCAATAGCACGAGGGATTACGACAGTTCTCAAGCGGGAGGGGCCAGACCTCTGGTTTGATCCACAGGCGCTGCGCCAGGCAGCGGTCACCTGCTTTGGGAAGCGGGCATTTCTGCGCAATCTCAGGAAAGCTCTTCCGTTTCTGCAGTGAAGGTTTTGCTTGCC
>JBBREF010000143.1:0-8994 GCA_038203205.1 Gemmatimonadales bacterium
CCCTGCTTAAGACTGTGACCCTTTTTCAGAATTCCTCGGGGTTCCGGGCGCGGCAGGGTAGCTCAGCCGGTTAGAGCACGGCACTCATAATGCCGGGGTCGCGGGTTCGAGTCCCGCCCCTGCTATTGCGCAAACCGTTACTGGAAATGCCTTAGCGGTTTGCGTTCTTTCTGTGGCCCTTCGTCAGGAAGGGCGAAAGCATTGAGGAGTCAGCAAGCGAAGCGCTTGAGGGATGGATCGAGGCGAATCTCGGACGGGACAAGACTCCGAATCGGAAGACTACCGTTCTACTTTCGTCAATGTTACGGGGGCGTAACCACGCCCAACGTCCCCAGCCTACTTCGGCGTCCGACCGTATTTGTTGATGTCGTCGTGGGGCACGATGTCGTCGAAGTAGGCTGTTCCCTTCAATATATGATAGACCACTCTATCGCCATCATTCGCTCTAGCCTCGTCATAGTACTTCGATGGTTCGATTGGCTTCACCCGCATACCCGGGGTAGTCTCGCTTTTGATTATGGCCATGACCACCTTGTCGACGCCCTTCTTTTGATCATTCTGTAGTTTTACGTAGCTCTCTTTCCACTGGTCAGCAAACTCCGCGTTAAAGAATGAGTGTTTTTTAGCCACTTATTCCTTTCGGCTAGGCCGCCCCCGCGGACTCTCCTTCAAAGAGTCAAGGAAACGCTGGGCATCCTCGGGTGTGCTTGTCCGGGTTGAACGGCCTGAGCGGAAATCATCCTGGGCCCTGGCAAGTCCCGCCTGAACCTGTGGCGTGTGAAACCAAAGCTGGTCGTGAGGAATGGGTTCAGTCGGGACCAATTCGATCACCCCTTCGCTTGAACGATCAACACGAAGCTGCGTGTTGGCTCCCATTCCGAGTTCCTGACGTAGTGTTTTCGGAATAGTGGTCCTGCCCTTTTCGTCGACTGTCAAAAACCCCAATGTCTTCATACCCATTATAACTCCTTGTAACCGCATCGGACTATTCCCAATATACCATTTTCCCTCCGCCCACGCCAACGGGAACCCGTGCTTTCGGTTTGTGTAACCATCGTGAGACTCGAAGCAACGATAGAAAGGGCCGACTGAATGCTTTCTCAGCCGCCACGTAAGGGTCAATCGCGCCGCGGAGGTTGTTTCTATATGTCATCACCGGTGGCGCGCCTCGTGACAGTAGTTGCGCTGGTCATTCTGACCGGCTGTGAAAATCCCTTCGTTGAAGACGTCATTGTCTGCCCTACGTACGTCAGTCCAGCAATTGTCGTCGAGATTCGAGACGCTCGCACCGGGGCACCACTGGCAAACGGGGCAACCGGGGCCGTTCACGACGGTGCTTACGTCGACTCGCTTGTTCCGCATGGAAGCACCGGCCCCGGCATCGAGACTCTCGTTTCAATGAGTGCAGCCTACGGACGCGCGGGGACCTATGACGTAGAAGTCAATCGTGCCGGATATCGCTCGTGGACCGTCGCAGGCGTCCGGGTAACCAGGGAAACGTGCGGAGTCCGAACCCGCCAGGTGTCAGCTTCTCTCGAACCGTTGTTCTAATAGGCGGCACGCCAAACACTCTCGTCGACGGGTGTGACCGGGGATCATCTGTTTCGTCCTTGGTTCATGCCCATGTCCAGTCAGATCCGCCGACCGAAGTCGCTGCTTGCGATAGTTGTTTTAGTCTTTTCCTCCTGCGACGCGGGCGAGACTCTGAATCCGCGGGATATCGCCGTCGGCCAACTGCCGGTCACGTCGCAGTCGCTGGCGCCCGATATTCCAGTGCCTGGCTCCGCTGTTCGCGCGGATATCACGTGGAGCCCGGAAACCAGCGATATCGCTGGAACGAACGTAGGTGGTCAGGTCGCGGCAACGTCAGGTGACAATGGCTTAGTCAGACTCAACACACTCGCGGCCGCGATCGCGCCGGCGCAGACGATCTTCTGGCACGCGACATCCGGTACTACCACGCTCTGGAGAATGAACGGCGCAGAATTCAGCGGCGAGTCCGCTGCGAGGACGACTTTGCCGAGTCCGTGGAAGTTTGCTGCGGCTGCCGATATGAACGGCGATGGCCATACCGACATGATCGCCGAGAATACCAGCGATGGGATGAAGATCATCACGTACATGAACGGTACAGCGTTCACCGGCGCCTTCAAGGTCGCCGCGGTGACGTCTGTCGCATGGAGGGTGATCGGAGCTGCCGACATGAACGGTGATGCGAAAGCGGATATCGTCATCGCGAATCCGGCTACCGGCGAGCACGCTGCAATGATCATGAATGGCGACACGTACACAGGAACCACTGCCGCGCTGCCAATGATCGGGCTTCCGTTTCACGTTACGGCGGTCGCCGACTTCAATGGCGACAACAAGACAGACTTGCTTCTGCAGAACTCGAGCGATGGTACCCGCTTCTTGATTTACATGAACGGTACTACGGCCACGAGTTATGTCTATCTCGGAGCAGTGCCAACAGAGTGGCGCATGGTAGCTGCGACTGATTTCAATGTGGACGGCAAGCAGGACATCCTGATGCACAGCGCATCGACGGGGCAGGGACGCGTATATCTGATGCAGGGATCCACGCTTCCATCGAGCTTCACTCAGCTCCAGACAGCGCCAACGAGTCAGGTGCCTGTCGCAGCGACGCGAGTCCTGTGGACGGTGGCCGACGTGCTGCCGCCGCCACCGCCACCACCGCCGCCGCCGCCGCCACCACCACCACCACCACCACCGCCACCGCCCCCGCCACCGCCACCACCAACAGAGCCAGGCAACGTTACGGCATTGCGTAACGCGATCGCGAGTGCCGCGCCTAACTCACGCGTCAATATCCCGGCTGGTGTCTACGACCTTGGCAACACCGGCATAAAGATCGAGAACAAGCAGGGTCTCGAGCTATTTGGTGCAGGGCGCGGGCAGACAATCATTCGTACGGGTGCGTCTGCCCCATACATTCTGGAACTCGTCGGCACTAACGACAACCTCAAGGTCGCGCACATGACGCTCGAGGCGGCAACATCGATCACGACTAACACCCACGGACTCGCGAGCGGGTTTAATCGGATCAGCCTTCGCGGAGCGAGATACTTTGACCTCGAGATCAAGAACGTCGCCGTAGGAATATCTGTCGTCGGGTCCGGGTCGGGGGTCTGCAATGACATCGAGATAACCGACAACTACCTGACGAATATCCAGGATCGCCAGAACTCAACCGGAGCAACGTCCGGATCGGGTTACGGAATTCACAGCGATGGCTGCAGCCAGGTGCGCATCGCCGGCAACGATATCCGCAACGCGGACCGCCATTCCATCTATCTGGCTGGCGCCTACCAGCCAGATCGCACCGGTCCGGGCTCCATCGTTATCGAGAACAACCTGATAGTGGACCATGCCCGGACTGCATCGATCAGCCGGACCTGGCTGGTCGCCCTGGCTGTAGCGCGCGCATCCAATGTCGTAGTTGCTCATAACGTGATCGTCAACGCCTATCAGGATGCAATGAGCATCGAGAATCCGCCTGCAGAAGGTCGTACATACGTCGTGCAGAACGTGCGATTGATAGGAAACACAGTGTTGGGATCGCGCGCGGCAGATGTCTACCTTACGGCGTCCGGCGGCTTCACAAGCTGGGGAAACAGATTCTATCACAGCGATGCCGCCGGCGCGCCGTCAACACCTTACATCACCAGGGATGGTGCAGGCTTCAGCGGCAGCCTTGTCGAGCCTTCCGCTTTCCCCGGCACACAATCGATAGCGGCGGCGTCGCCGTTCGTGGATGTCACCGTCATGCAGAACAACATGCTGCAGCGCGCCACAACAACTTATAACGCGGACCCTTCGTCGTGGGCACGGACCGGATCAGGTCATGTATGGTCATCGGTCGAAGACATCGCCGTCAGCTCGAACCGCATATTCGTTGTCACGGGTCGCCGCCTCGTAGAGGTGGATCCAGCAACGCTCGCGTGGCGCTCGTCGCCCACAGTTTTTCCCGCACGGTCAGTCGCGGTTTACACGGGAGGCAGGATCACTCTTGCCGGCGGCAATCAATTCTTTCGGTTCGACGGCTCACTCGGCTCATCGGCGTCGACCGTTCCCGGTTCGGGAGCGGTGCGGGGAATGGCGGGATTCAAGGGCAAACTCTATCTCTACGCCGGGAGTTGCCATTACGAAGTGGATCCCGCGACACTCGCCTCGACGACGATTGGCTGCTGACGCGTTCAGTCGATCTGGCCCCTGATCTCACCCCCGGGGAATCGCCCTGACCTTCGTTACTCGGGGATACGTTGTTTGATGGTGTGAACGTCGTGGATCCGCATAGCCTGGCTTGCCTGGGATCGTATCTTTAGCAACTGCTTTGATGCTCTTCGCTGGAAGTCAAACAAGGACGCCGGACAGATGAATGGATCCTGACGTGAAGGTGCCACAGGAACTCGACGCAGGCCGCTGGGTGACAGCGACAATCGGGTTGAGCGGATTTCGTACCGATGTGAGCGCACGGAGCCACGCGATAGTCGCAGACGAGCCGGTAGCCGTCGGAGGAACCGATCTCGGGCCGACCCCCTACGAGTTTCTCCTTACGGCGCTCGCAACCTGTACGGTCATGACCCTTCGCATGTATGCGGATCGGAAACAGTGGCCTCTTGCCAGCGCATCTGTCGACCTCAGAACCACACACTCGCACCAGAAGGACTGCGAGGACTGCACAACAAAGAAGGTCGCTATCGGAAAAATCGAGCGTCGTCTCAATCTGGGCGGCCCGATCAGCGACGAGCAGCGAGTGAGGCTCATGGAGATAGCCGATCGTTGCCCAGTGAAGCAGACCCTTGCCCGCGGAATATCGATAGTGGACGTGTAGCGGAAGATCCGACGGCACAATCCTTTTGGCCCCGCGGGCGTCCAATGATACAGCATGAACGCGTCCGCCAGCCCCGTCCAGCCGCTCTTCGATGAGAAGCTCATCGTTGCGAGCGCCATTCGTAATGAGAGGCGCGCTCAGGACGCCATCTACGACAAGCATTCGCAGGGTGTGTACAGGTTGGCGTTCAGGATGTGCAATGACGCCGACCTTGCGAGCGATCTCACTCAGGAGACGTTCATTCGCGCCTTTAGTGCCCTGCACGGGTTCAGGCATGATTCGACGCTGGCGACGTGGATTCACCGGATAGCCGTAACGGTAATTTTGACCGCGTTGCGGACTAACAAGCGTCGCGATGGGCGGCGGGCCCCTATCGAGTTGGCTGGATCGATCGGGCTATCGGATCATCACACCGATGTCCCGCTGCGTGAAAGCCTGTTCGCCGCAATCGACGCGCTGCCTGACGGCTATCGGACAGTCTTTATCATGTACGAGATCGAAGGCTACACACATCCCGAGATTGCCGGCGCACTCGGCGTCTCCGTATCAACGTCACAAGGACAATTGTTCAGGGCACGCGCGAAATTGCGCGAATCGCTGAGCCGCTTTGCAGGAGAAATCAGGTCATGAATGATTCAGAGCTCGACGAGCTCCTTGCGCGATACGGCAAGGATTACAATGAGCCGCCCGCGAACCCGCCACTCGACGCAATCCGCGAGCGCGTTAACGAAGTTCGGCGAGTGCGGCGGTGGAGGCCGTGGTTTGCCGGCGGCGGCCTCGCGGCCGCGGCCGCGCTTCTCATGATCGGACTACTGCGCGCACCCGAGGGAATTCCGCCAGTTCCGATCACTGGGAGAATTGAAATAGATACGAATACGCTGCGGGACGGCGGGGACCCACGCACTGCATCTGCGAATGCCGCTCTCGTTTCTGCGGTTGAGTCCGCGAAGGCAGCGGTAAACGAAAATCCCGACGACCCCTTTTACCAGGAACACCTGGCAGCGATGCGCGAGAATGCGGATCGGTTCAGGCTGATCCAGCAACGTCTATCGGAGGCACTGTGATTACAGCGATCCTTCTTGCAGCGGTGGCGCAAACCGGCCTCGTCAATGCGGTCACGCGCGTCGAGATCACCACTGCTGCAACCAACATTACCGTAACAGGCAGCCCGTCGGCCCGGACTGTGACCGCAACTGCGTCAGGAGTTCCTCAGCCTGTCATCGCGTCGACTGGAAGCGTGGCAACGATCAGTGACCGTAATCCCGGTACGCGTGTCCTCAGGGGCACATACGAGATCGTCGTGCCCGCTGCTGTAACGGTATTCGTTCGCGTCGGTTGCACGTTGACCGAAGGGGAGCCATGTCCAAACGCGACCGTACGAATCGCGGGGGTAAGGAACGTGATCTACGAAAGCACTGACGGACGAGCGACAATTTCCGGAATCTCCGGAGACGTTGAGGCGACGTCACTCCACGGAAGCATCACGATTCGGGATGTACGAGGCTCAGTCAATGCCGCGAGTCAGACCAACGCCATCAACGTTGCCAACGCGCGCGGAAGAGTTGAAGTCAGAAGTATCACGGGGATGATTGCGCTGGAGTCATTGATGGGCGGTGGCTCCGCGACAAACACGACAGGTGAGATCAAGCTTACCGGCGCCGTGACGGCAGGGGCCAGCTACAACCTGTCAACCGATGTCGGACAGATCAGGCTGTATTTCGCTGACGGTGCCGGTGCCACGATCGACGTCAACGCAGATCCCGATGCAGTCAGAGTGCGCACACAGGGTGCCCGTTCGACCAGAAACGGTGAGAGGCGCCGTACTGTCGTGATTGGAAACGGTTCCGCCCGAGTCAGCGCGCGCACGTTGAGCGGCGGCGTCGACATCGGGCGGAGATAATTCTTCAGCTCAGTTCCATCAGCCCGCCGGGCAACCTGGGGCAAGCTCGTCACCCTCATTGCCGGGTTGCGAAAGCAGACGCTTGATCGAAGGGACGTTCCAGTTGTCTGGAGCGATCAGGACAACGCATCGGTAACTCGCGAGCCTCTCCTTCAATAATCCGGCTGCACGCTGGGCTCCCGCGAGATTGTACCATACGTTCCACGTAGTCGGATGCATGTCAGCGGTCAGCCTGCACGTTTCGACAGCTTCCTGGAAACGCCGCTCCCTCTGCAACGCATCGCAAGCCTGCCGCATTTCGAACTCCTTCGGCGGTGCCCACCATGTGAAATCGGCGAAGCTCTGAGTGCGCTCCTCATAAGCCTTACGTGCGGCCATTCCCCCATCGCGACGGGCGATCACGGGAATGCTCCGCATTTCATCTCCCCGCACTATGCGATCTACCGCCGGATCCGTGCCCGAGCTGAACTCGGCGAACGAGAAGGGCGCGGGAACGTCAACAGGGACGAAGTCACTGACGTCATTCGACTCCGCCAGCTGGTGCCAGAGCGTGGATACCGACAAACGGACGCCCGTGCGTGAGTAGCTTCTCGATGTCGGATCGCCGAAATGATTGAGCCCCGCTGCGGAAGGCTCACCAATGATCGACAGCGGCAGGAATTCGATGAATTTGCCAAGCGCGAGGACCGTGGCGCTGAATGTCTTGCGTCCGGTGAGAATGTAGATGTCCTTCCACGGCGGCGACTCGCCTCGCTCGATGAATTCCCGAAGCACGAGCGAGAGCTGGCTGCCGTCGCCGCCGAAGTTCTTGCGCCAGTCGATGATGAGCTTTTCCGGGCGTATGCTGTCAACCTGCGCAAGCGCTTTCTGGAAAAACGGCGCAAAGTCGGTATCGCTGATGTAACTGGTGCGAATGTAGAACGCTCTACCGGTCGGGATTGCTCGCGCGTTGAACGCTCTGAGGTCAGTGAGGAAGGGCGGTCGCGCAGTGTCGGTGGTTTGAAATGCCGAAGCAGAGAGACCACGATATGCCGTTACCCAGTCCTGCTCCGTCCCGACAGGAGTCCCGTAGAGGTCCGCGCGAAACTGCCATTCCCACGTCGCGTCGTCCTTGAATTGCGGATGATCTGCCTGCATTGCCTCTATCGCGCGATCGACGATTCGTCCGCTCGCAAGTCTGACCTTCAAGGGAAGTCTGCCATCAGGCTGAGTGTATCCAAGCCCGCGCATCAGGACTTCGCTGTGCATGGGGTAAACACGCTCTGATCTCATCGACGCGTTCTCGTAGCCCATGACGTCAGCGGCCCTTGCAGCGACCTCAGCAACTGGTCGGCCCGCAATCTCGACCACCTGGGCGCCCGCCAGATCGCCGACTGTCTTATGTGCGCTGACGATGTAGTAGCCATCGGTGAATCCGTAGATTCGAATCGGGTACCATAGCGCGTACCGGGGTGAGTTCATCTCCAGGTATGTGTGACCGTCACCAAGACTGGCGACGAGCCGCATCGTTCCCGTAACGCGCTGCTCATTGTTGAGCGATGGCAGCTCGCGCTCGAGATCACGCAATGCGCGAAAGAACGTGAGCCGGCCCGTCCGCGCGAATGGATCGGGATGAAGGGTCCGGATGTCCCTGACAATGTCAGCGAGATCCGCTCGCCAGTCTGCGAGTGTCGGTGCGAGCGGTGCAGCTGTCGTTTGCGCAAGGATTCCAGTGGCAGGGACAGCCATGCTCAGCGCAGCAATGATGACTCCAGCGAATTTCATTTCTCCTCTCGGGTTGGGGTATCCCCGGTTGGACGCTGGACGATGTTGAACCATTGTGCGGCACATGAAGGTGAACCCCAACTCATACCACATTCTTACACAGTGCTGCTTCCCGATTTGCAGGTAGCGAACAGACCTTTTGGCGGTTGCGAGTCGATTCAAACATTCAGGGAGCAAAGATGCGCGTTGCGCTCGCGTTGATCGTCATCGGATCCATTGCGTGTTCGGCCAACCCGGCGGTACAACGAGGAGCTGTCGCGTCGGCAAATTCTGCTGACAGCATTGCGTGGGCTCCAGGGGCGAGTCTGCCGTCCGGCCGCGATCATCATGGGACATTCATCACCACCGGCGGGGGGCGCGCGTGGCTCTGGGTAGCCGGTGGCAACGACTACAAGACAATGATGTCAGATACGTGGCGTGCGCCGATTGCCGCTGACGGATCTCTTGGCGAGTGGATCGCGGGACCGTCGCTTCC
>JBBREF010000144.1:0-8926 GCA_038203205.1 Gemmatimonadales bacterium
AATTTCCGCAGCGACCTCTTCTATCGCCTGAACGTGATCGCGATCGAGATCCCGCCGCTCCGCCAGCGCCGCGATGACATACCGGTTCTCGCTGAGGCATTCCTGGCCCAGATAGCGACGAAACGCGGGCAGCCGCAGAAGAAGCTGAGCCCGGAAGCCGCCGTGCAGTTGCAGGAATACTCGTGGCCGGGGAATGTGCGTGAGCTGGAAAACGCAATCGAGCGCGCTGTAATTCTTGCGAGCAACGGGGTGATCCTCCCAGGCGCTCTTCCCGATAAGGTCAGGCAGCGCAAATCCGAGCCTTTGATTTCGGAGCGTGCGGCGTCGAACCCGTCGCTCGAGGCGATCGAACGCGCGTACATCATGTGGGTTCTGGGTGCCGAGGGCGGCAACAAGTCGCGCGCGGCAGACGTCCTTGGCATCGATACATCGACGCTGCACAGAAAGCTTTCGAGGTTCGAGATTCCGGCATGATTTCGGCTGGAACCAGGATCGGCGCGTACAACACTCGATGGTTTGCGGCAGTGACGGTTGCAATACTCGCAGTCGCAGCGTCGGCCAGCGGTCTCAACAACGGCTTCGCGCTCGATGATATTCAGATAGTTGCCCAGAACGAGCGAATCCACTCGCTGGCTGGCGCGTGGAGAATATTTCTTCAGACATATTGGCCACCGGAGTCAGGTGGTAGCCTCTATCGTCCCCTTACCTCACTCGGTTTTGCGATACAGTGGGCAATTGGTGGCGGGTCACCACTGCCGTTTCACGCTCTCAGCATCACGCTCTATGCGGTCGTGTGCATCGTGTTCCTCCGCTTTGCCGAGCTGATTGCAGAGGCACGAACTGCGTGGCTTGCGGCTGCCCTTTTTGCGGTTCACCCCGTGCACGTCGAGGCGGTAGCAAACGTAGTTGGGCAGGCGGAATTGTGGAGCGCACTTTGTGCGCTTCTCGCGATGTCATCATACGTGCGAGGTCGCCTCGCAGGTGCCCTGTCTCCGGCGAGGATAGCGCGAATAGCCACCTTGTTTGCCGCGGGTCTGATGTTCAAGGAGCACGTGATCGTACTTCCCGCGATACTGCTCGCTCTCGAGTTCATCGTCGTCAGGCGCGGATTGGCAGCCGCGGAGGTGATTCCTGGAGGCCGACGTCTCGCGAGCTGGATCGCGATCGTCGGTGTCTCATTTGTGGTCCTGCGCGCGGGTGTGATTGGAAGCGTGCACGGCGGTGGCACTTCGCCGATCTTCGCCGACGAGTCATTCGCCACACGTCTCTTCACGATGTTTCGCGTGATGCTCGAATGGATTCGACTCTTCTTCTGGCCGTCTGTGCTGTCGGCAGACTATTCGCCGTCACGAATCGAAATCGCTGAAACGTTTGCGCTCGACATGATTCCCGCTGTAGTCGTCGCGTCCGGTGTCGCAATGCTTGCTGTATTCATCCGCAAGACTGCTCCCGTCGCCACGTTTGCGATCGCGTGGGCCGGCATCGCACTCCTGATCCCGAGCAACCTGCTCGTGGTTACGGGTTTCGTGCTTGCAGAGCGTACGTTGTTCCTCGCAAGCGCCGGGGTCATGCTGGCTTGTGCAGTCGCGATTATTGCGCTCGTGCGGATGTCCATCGCGGATGGCAATCACGGCATGTCATCGCTCATTACAGTCGGCGTTGCCGCGCTACTCGTTCTGGGTATCACCCGCAGCTCTACGCGCAACCCAGTGTGGCGTGACAACGCGTCGCTCATAACGCAGACCATCGAGGACGCGCCAACCAGCGCGCGCGCACACCTGATGCTGGCCCAGCTCCATATCGATCGCGGAAAGCCGGCGCGAGCGCTGGCTGAGTCAGGGGTCGCTTTAATGCTCGGCCCGCAATGGGATCCGCAGCTGTATGCATTTGCTGGCGACGTATATCAGATGAATCATAAGTGCGACACAGCTACGAAACTGTATGCCCGGTCGCTATCGCTTCGACCGGAGCAGCCACAGGTTCGAGTGAACGCGGCAGTTTGTCTCCTTCGCACTGGCAGGCGTGCCGAGGCCAATGCTCTCCTTTCGGATGCGGGCGCGTTCCCCTCGGAAGTTGCGGGATCCGATGGCGACGAATGACGAGTCTCGCGGGGCCCGCGCTGGCGTAGGGGCGCTCGCGTTGGGGTCGTCCATTCTGTCAGTGACGAATGGCTTCGCCCTCGATGACATACCCATCATCGCGATCAACGAGTCCATGCATTCGCTGTCGAATGTCTGGCACCTCGTTACCCACAGCTATTGGCCGCCGGACTTCGGGCACGCCTTATATCGCCCGCTTACGAGCGTTGCGTTTGCCGTTCAGTGGGCAATTGGCGGTGGCTCGCCGCTGCCGTTCCACCTGGTGAGCATTTTTCTTTACGTCGCTGTCTCGCTCTACGTATTCAAGACGGGGAAACAGATCCTGATGCCCCGCGGAGCATTTGCGGGAGCTGCGATATTTGCGGTTCATCCACTGCACGTCGAGGCAGTGGCCAACGTCGTCGGTCAGGCAGAGCTCTGGGCGGCATTGCTCTTACTGATAGCACTCTCGACATTCCTGGCATCCAGCCGGAGTGACTCGCTCCCAACTACCCGGGTTGTCGGTATTGCAGCGCTTTATCTCGGTGCCCTGGGATTCAAAGAGCACGCGATTGTGTTCCCTGCAATGATCGTTGCAGCAGAGCTGATCGTCCCTTCTCCTTTGCCGGTGAAGAATAGAATCCGGAGGCTTGGGCCACTCCTGCTTGCGATGGTATTGGCGGCGGGACTGTTCGTCGTCATCCGAACGAGTGTGCTTGGCGCATTCGCCGGAGGTGCCACCGCGACTGTATTTGCGGGACATGGCTATCAGGCACGCTTCTTCACTATGCTTGCCGTTATGCCTGAGTGGATTCGGCTCTTCATTTGGCCGGTTCAGCTGTCGGCAGATTATTCGCCGCCGCGGATCGAGACCGTGACGGCGTTTCGGATGTCGATGCTGCCGGCGTTGCTGGCGATCATTGCAACCGTTGCAATTGCAGTTCGCATCCGCAGGGAGCGGCCCGCGCTGACTCTCGCGCTGGCATTCGCCGGTATCGCCCTCCTCATCCCGAGCAACCTCATCATCATCACCGGATTTGTGCTGGCTGAGCGCGCATTGTTTCTTGCGACGATCGGGTTGGCCCTTGCCGCCGGGTACCTTCTCGACCGAACGATTGACGCGGTTCGCCCGATGCCATGGGGACGCGTGGTGACTGCATTCGCATGTGTGGTCGTGGTGGCAGGGCTCGTCCGCAGCGCAAGCCGGAGCACTGTGTGGCGGGACAACGAGACTCTGTTCCGGCAAACGGTGCTGGACGCTCCGACGAGCTATCGCGCACATCTGAGCCTGGGCGAGCTGCTGACGAATGCAGGCAAGACCGACGAAGGGCTGGCGGAGCTGGCAAGGGCGGTGAGTCTGAGCCGTGAGGAGGACTATTTCGTCAGGTGGTTCGCGGCCGATCGCTTTCATGCGGCAGGAAAGCTTCGCGTGGCGGTCGGATACTATATGGATGCGCTTGCACTGAAGCCGGCTGACCCGAAGGTCCGTTTTGGGGCAGCGATGGCACACGCGGCCCTCGAGGAAAACGTTCAGGCGCGCAGTCTGGCGGTCGAGGGCATGAAGCAGAATCCAGCGGATCCGCGATTTGCGCGGCTGGTGCACGTGATCGATAGCGTAGCGGGACTGAAGCCAGGCGCGTAGTTGCATTTTGCAACTCCGCTTGCAGAATGCGCCTCCATTCGCTGGTGCTCGGGGCCGGTGCCATTCAAGTAAGACGTTACAACGTAATCACTTAACGATTCGCTGAAGCTTTGGCCCCCACGTTGCCTTTCCCTGTGGTGCGTCGTCTTCCCCCCGAAGCAACGCAAACAACTCTCTCAGGAGCTTTTACAATGGTACGCAACAAGAAGGGTTTCACGCTGATCGAACTTCTGATCGTCGTCGTCATCATCGGCATCCTTGCCGCGATCGCGATTCCGAAGTTCTCGAACACCAAGGAAAAGGCGTATGTCGCAGCGATGAAGTCGGATCTCCGTAACCTCGCCACGTACGAGGAGAGCTACGCGGCAGATTCAGCTGGTGTCTACTTCGCAGGAAACGGCCTGGCGCAGGGTTTCCGTCCTTCACAGAACGTGACAGTCACGGCGACGCTCGGAGCTACGTCGACAGGCGCAGCGAGCTGGAGCGCAGAGGCGTCGCACGCCTCGACCGGCACGACCTGCTCGTCTTCGGCTGACGGCGTGATCGCCTGCCTCTGATGAGTTTCGGGGGGAGGGTGGCGGTTCGCCGCTGCCCTTTCCCCGGGTGCTGTAAAAAGAAAGGCGACCTTCGGGTCGCCTTTTTTTTTATGCGCGAGAGCAATGTGCTGATGACGGAATTTTTGATTCCTGATGTCAGGATTCAATGACGGCAGTCGATAACCTGAGACTTAGAGTGCGCGAATGCCGATGCGCCGCGGACTCACTCTGATCGAAGTTGTCGTCGCCATCCTCGTGTTCGCCATCGGCGGACTCGGCCTCGCAGCGAGCGCGGCAACAATTGCCAGACAGATGTCTGCGAACACGCTTCGCGCAAATGCGGGGCTCATCGCGCGCTCGACAGCAGAAATCGCAAACGCGTCACGCTGTGATGATCTCATCGGAGGAGAAGCAAGATTCAGAGGGGTCCATTCTGTATGGAGCCTGAGCGGAACCTGGACAAAAACCCTCGATCAGCGCGTCGAGCGAACTGACCATCGCGGCGTGCAAAGCGACAATTTCCTCACGGCGGTATCGTGCGAGTAAAGCGGGGCGGATTCACCCTCATCGAGGTGATCATCGCGCTCGCCTTGGCAGGCATCGCAGCGTCGTTCATGATCGGCACACTCGTCCGTCAGCAGCGGTTCTACAGCTCGGCAGCCGCGATTCTCGATACCAGAGCGCAGCTGCGTGACGCTGCCGACGTGCTGACCACCGACATCCGCGGCGCGGCAACCGGGTTAATGGGACTGCCCGCCATGCACGACTCGGCAATCGAGATGTATTCGACAATCGCGACATCGATCGCGTGCACGGTGCAGTCGGTGTCAACCATCGGGCTGGCGCCGCGCAGCATGGAATCGGGTTCGAGCCTTACGTCGATGCTCGCTCAACCCGACACTGGAGACCTGGCGCTTGTATTCACATTCCCGCCAGGCAGGCCCGATTCCGGAAGCTGGGAAACACTGCGCATAGCATCGTTTCTCCCGCGCACCGTCGCCTCGTCATGCCCGTCATCGACCGGGTTCACTACGTACGCAGATGAAAGCAGCGCCGCCGGAGGGTTCACGGTAAGCCTTGCCAATCCGCCCGCAATCCCGGTGAGTCAGGGCGCGCCAATTCATTTCGTGAGACGCGCGCGCTACAGTCTCTATCGCTCGTCAGACAATAAATGGTACCTCGGCTATCGACGTTGCACGCTGGCGGGAGCTTCAGCGTGTGCAGCCATTCAGCCGGTGAGCGGCCCGTATGAGAAGTACTCCTCGAGCGGGGCATCAGGGCTTTCGTTCAAATATTTCGACGTGAGCGGGACTCAGCTCGGTTCTACTGACAATTCGCGCCATGTCGCCCGCGTCGATCTTGTTTTGAGGGGAAAGAGTTCGCGCTCCGCCAATCTCGCAGGCGACAGTCGCTCGACTTACGCGGACTCGGTCGTCGTGTCGGTGTCTCCGAGGAACCGATCGCCGTGAGGTTCGCCCGGCGTTCAGGCTTCGTGCTCCCCGCCGCCCTGGCGTGCGTGATCCTCATCGCAGTGGTCGCAACCGGCGCCCTGTTTGCCAGCGGACAGGAGGCATCGGCAACGAGGGCAGCGATGCTCGAGCTGCAGGCCACGGGCTACGCTGAACGCAGCGCGCGGCTGACGATCGATAACTGGGACTGCGCCGTCTGTGACTCTTTACCGGTTGGGGGAGTCATTATGGAAAGCCACGCTGCGGTCCAACCGCTGGAGAGCACGGTCTACACGACCAGGCTCGACAGTGCGCTTTTTCTCGTCGTCGCTGAAGGTCGCGTAGTCGCTTCGGGCGCAACGAGGGTCGCGCGACGCATCGCGATCACCGTTCGCACGTCACGCGATAGTCTCGGGCACGCTCGCGCGGTGCCGCTTTTTCCCCAATCGTGGACGCCGATTTACACGATGTAGCGCGGCGCTGTTACCTCGCCGCCATGTGAATCGTTTGCAGCGTGCAACCACCTGACTGTCTCCTACCCAGGGCTAACATGGCGCTCTTCGGCCGAAAGAAAACGACAATAGGTCTCGACATCGGATCGGGCCTCATCAAGATCGCCGTCGTCGATCATGGAAAAGGAGCACCCGAGCTCGTCCGGGTGGCCATTACAAAGCTTCAGCCCGACGCAATCGTCGAAGGCGAAGTGATGGATCCAGGCATCGTGTCAGACGCGATTCGCGCTGCGCTCGATTCCATCGGTACAAAATCAAAGAACATCGTGACCGCCGTTGGCGGACGCGACGTCATAATCAAGAAGATCCAGACTGAACGTGTGAAGGACCGTCAGGCCCGTGAACTGATGCGCTGGGAGGCTGAGCAGCACGTTCCCGACGTCGAATCAGTCGAGCTCGATTTTCAGATCCTCGATCGCGACAGCCAGTCTGAAGAGATGAACGTGCTCCTCGTCGCCGCCAAGCGCGACCTGGTTGACGCGAAACTCAGAATTCTCGCCGATGCCGGCGTGACGCCGACGATCGTCGACGTGGATGCCTTCGCCCTTCACAACGCTTTTGAAGTCAACTACCCCGAAGCAATGAAGGGTTTTGTCGGGCTCGTCAATATCGGAAACGAAGTGACCAATGTGAACATCATGGACAACGGTGTTCCGATCCTGACGCGTGACCTTCCGATCGGCACTCGCCGCTTCAACGAAGATCTTCAGCGCCAGCATGGATTGGCCGCACGTGATGCGGAAGTTCTGATCCGCGGTTACGACAGGTCGCCGCAGCTGGACGGAGTGCTCAACGCGCGCGTGGAGGAGATTGCGGTCGGAGTCGAGCGCGCTGCCGGCTTCATCGCTGCCTCACGCAGCAACACACAGCTCCGCGCCGTTTATGTATGCGGCGGCGGTTCACGCACACCTGGCCTCGCCGAAATTCTTGCCGAGCGCCTGCGTATTACGGTCGAACATGCGAATCCACTCGCCCGCCTGAACATCAGGGACGGCGCGCTCGAATCACTCACGACCGACGAAGTCGCCCCGCTGCTGATGCTTCCCATCGGCCTCGCGCTGCGTAACTAGCCGCTACCGGATAACAGCTAATGATTCAGGTAAATCTTCTCCCAGGTAATGCCAGCAAGTCCCGGGGCCGTGAACTCAACCTCGGCGGAATGATTGCAAATGCCACTTCGGGCGTCAGGGACAAGTTCATGCTGGGCGCCGTCGCGTCGGTTGGCACGGCTGTCCTTGCTACGGGGCTGCTCTTCATGAGCCAGTCCGATCTCGAGCGCACTCTCACCGAGCGCGAGCAGAAGGCAATGCAGGATTCCGCCCGTTACAAAGTGGTTCTTGCAGCGAAGGACAAGGCGGAAGCGACGCGTGACTCGCTCTACCACCAGGTCGCAATCATCAAGTCGATCGATGACAGCCGCTATCTCTGGCCGCATCTCCTCGAGGAGATCAGCAACGCGCTTCCGCAGTACACCTGGTTGACGCTTGTGACACAGACCAGCGCCGCGCCAAGTGCTGCGTTCCAGGACACAGTCAAGAAGGCCAGGAATGCGCCGGTAGACACGACCAAGAAGGTTTCCGAAGCAGAGGCCAGGAAGGCACGCGCTGAAGCGGTTCTCGCCGAGGCGTCGCGGGCTACGAAGTTCAGGATCGTCGGGCACACAGTGGACATACAGGCGTTGACACTTTTCATGAAAACGATGGAAGCATCGCCATACATCCAGAACGTACAGCTGACGCGGTCTGACCTCGTTCTTGTCGACACGAAGGAAGTAACCGAGTTCCAGCTCGAGGCAGAGTCGCAGCAGCCACCGCCGTTCCTCGTCAGGACCGTCTCGTTCGCCGTGGGGGACAAGTAACATGGCAATCGGAGCAAATCTTACCAAACGCGACCAGATGCTGGTCGCTGTCAGCGTGATGGCGTTCGCCCTTGCTGGCGCCTACGGATACTTCCTCTATATGCCGAAGAGAGTACAGCTCGCGACGGTTGAAGAGCACGTAATCGCGCTCGATGCGAAAAACGAACTTGCGCGCAAAGAGCTCGCAAATGGCAACGTCGCCCGGCTCACTCAGCAGGCCGCAGAGTACAGGGCGAGTCTCGCCGTCCTGCAGGAGCTCGTGCCGACAACGAACGAAGTGCCGGCGCTCCTCGAGAATGTCTCGACCGCCGCACGTCGCGTCGGGCTCGACCTCGCGTCGGTGGAGCCGATGCCGGTGATCGAAGGCGACATGTTCGACACCTATCGCTACAAGGTATCGGTGAAGGGCGGCTACCACGCCGTCGCTGGTTTCCTTGCGAACGTCGGATCGTTGAACAGGATTGTCGCGCCAATCGCCGTCGACGTGAAAATGATCGACAAGAAGAAAGCCAAGCCACGGACCGGCGAGTCGGCGCTCGACACCGATTTCCAGATACAGACATACATCGCGCGGCCCGCTTCGGCGGCCGCTGGAGTGACAGAGGAGACAGGACTATGACAACGTGCATGAAGCTGAGCATCGGCCTCGCCGTGTTTGCGGCTGGAGTGACACCGACAGTCGCGGTGAACGCCCAGGCCCCCGCAAAGCCGAAGGTGGTTCAGGTGTCCGCCAATACAACGCCAGCTGAAGCGTCGGACGCCCCGAAGGCGGCCGGCACGGACGTCCTTATTTCCCGCGAGGCCTATTCGTATCCAGGTGGCGGGCGGAGGGATCCGTTCGTCTCACTGATG
>JBBREF010000145.1:0-8818 GCA_038203205.1 Gemmatimonadales bacterium
AACGACGACCCTGCGACCGAACCTGTCCGCCAGCACGCCGGCGGGGTAGGCCGCCATCGCGTAGGCCACGTTCATGGCAACCAACACCATCGGTACCAGCGCGAGCCGAACCCCTGCATCGTGTGCCCGCAGCAGGAGGAAAGCCTCGCTGAAGCGGGCCAGGGTCAGCATCGACGCCACAATCACAACTCCCCAAAAAGCCGTTTCCATTCGGAGAACGTCTGACAGTCGCGGCGCAGGTCGTTTGACCTCGGAGGTTCCGCGGGCGGGCTCGCGAACTCCGATGACGAGGATTGTCATCGCAACGAGCGCAGGAATGGTCGCAATCCAGAACACTGTGCGGAACGCATCTGCAGTTATCGCCATCAAGGCGATTGCCAGAAGCGGACCCACGAACGCACCGACAGTGTCCATGGATTGCCGCAGGCCGTACGCGGCACCACGCAACTGTTCCGGCGTGACGTCTGCAATGAGTGCATCGCGTGGTGCGCCGCGAATGCCCTTGCCGACACGATCAAGGAAACGCGCTCCGATTACCACGCCGATCGTGTCTGCGATCGCAAACATTGGCTTTGTCACCGTAGCCAGCCCGTAGCCCACCACAGCCAGCAGCTTGCGTCGACCGATCCAGTCCGACAAGGCACCTGAGAACACCTTGGTGATGCTCGCTGTCGCCTCGGCGATTCCTTCGATGATCCCGACCGCAAGCGTGGATGCGCCGAGTGTGGTCACCAGGTACAAAGGCAGCAGTGCGTGGATCATCTCAGATGAGATGTCCATGAAGAGGCTGACGAGCCCGAGAGCCCAGACGGTGCGAGGTATCCGGCGCATGTCAGATGCTACCTGTCAGCGTCTGCGAGACCCCAAAAAGCAGCAGGTCGCATCTCCTGAAATATCGAGTTTATCAACGTGTCCAGCCACTGCGTCGAGATCGCGAGCCGCGGCCTCTTCTGCGCGACGGCCTCTTCTTGCCTTGAGACGCGGACGGTAACTACATTGTGGTTACCATGCCACGCTCCCATGCCATCAAGGCCCGCATCGTCGCCATTGGTAATTCCCACGGCGTCCGCATTCCCAAGCCCCTCCTCGAGCAGGCCGGCCTCAGCGGCGAAGTCGAACTCCACGCGGAACATGGCCGTATTGTCATCGCCGCGTGTCAAGTCGCCCGGGCCGGCTGGGCGGATGCGGCCGCCGCACTCCAAACCCGCGGCAAGGGCACCCTCGTGGTGACCCCGGCGCCCGCCTTCGATGCCGAGGAGTGGGAGTGGCGATAGCTCGTGCCGCCCTCGTCCCCAGCCGCGGCGAAGTGTATCTCGTCGAGTGGGATCCCACGCGTGGCAGTGAAGCCCGGAAGACCCGCCCCTGTCTGATCGTCTCTCCCGATGAGCTGAATCAGCATCTGCGCACCGCCATCGTTGCGCCCATGACCACGGGGGGGCATGCCTATCCGTTTCGACCGGCGTGTCGCTTTGCCGGCAAGGAGGGGCGGGTTGCACTGGATCAACTCCGAACCGTCGATCGCGATCGGTTGCGAAAGCGGCTCGGAACGCTAACGGCGATCACCTTGACCAGCGTGTTCGCCACGCTGGCCGAGATGTTCGAGTTCTCGTAACAGCCTTCCAGGCACGATCTCCTCCTTCCTATCGTTCTCATGACACTCCACACTTTTGCTGGCGTTGCGTGCCTGCTCAGCCTTGCGGTATTGGGTGGCTGCAGAGCGGTGCCCCAGCTTCCTGATCCGCTCAAAGCGGGGTGGAACGGCGCATCTGTCTGCGAGAAGCTCCACGACGACGCGCACCAACGTGTACTTCGTTGCACGTTTCCGCCCTCGGTTGGCCATGAGCGACACTATCACACCCGGCACTTTGGGTACGTGGTTGCAGGTGGCCGGATGCAGATCACGGATTCGAGCGGGACCCGCGAAGTCGACATCGCTTCGGGTACCAGCTTCGCAAGCGAAGGAGTCGCCTGGCACGAGGTTGTCAACATCGGCGATTCGACCTCAGTCTTCCTGATCATAGAGCCGAAGTGACGGAGGGTGCGCCCGTTGCTCCATACCGGCGCTAGACACAACTCATTCTGAAGCTGGTGAGATCACCGTATCCTGAACGATCAATCGGACCGGTTACGAACGGGGGAGCTTCAGAGTCAGATTCCACGGGTCCCACTTTCGAGGCAAGCCTCATGAAACGCCTTCCGCGCCATGTTTTTCCAGTTGTATTGGGTCTCGCCATCGGTTGCTCCGAGTCTTCGTCGAGCGCTCTCGATCCCGGGATGGCGAACGCGAGTCCGGTATTTGGCCGTGACGCGTTTGTCGAGTCCTGCGCCGGCTGTCATGCATCCGGGGATGGTTACGACCTCAAGATATTCGGATTCACCGATACGACGATCATTCGCCGGGCAGTCTTCCATGTCGACACAGCGAGTGCTCGAAACATCGTCGCTCATGTACGTACCCTCTCTGCGCCGCAACTCGACGCCCGGTTGCGGCTGTTTCAGCCAAAGGGCGCTCCCCTCGCGGGAGACGTCGAGTTTGCGAATGCACTCTTCGGCCGCGATGCCTGGCCTGCGGGGATCACGACAGAGCAGCTGCTCGCGATCGATCCGCGCAACGTTCAGGTCGCGATCAAGCTTCCAGTCTGGGCTGACGAAGGCTCAAACATGGACTGGATGCCTGATTTCGTTCTTCCATCCGGGATACTCGATTACTCGGGTGGCCTTGCTCGGGGCGCGATCGCAGGATACAAAGCAGCACCCACTTCAGAGAATCTGGCTCGAGCTGTGAACGCTCTCCGCAATGCCGACCGTTCTGCCGCGAATCCCGATGCACCGTGCCTCCTCGAGGACACCCTCCGAGTCAGGTATCGCGAATGTTTTGAGGTCAGGCGCTGGACATCGACACTCGTTGCCCTGCACATGTTGCGCAACGGCACCAGCGTGCAACTTCCCAACCGTATGCAGGATGTCTGGTGGGACGTCGGGAACGCCGCGCGAAAATCGCGGGCAGACAAGTCAGTCCCGATCGCAAACGTCAGGGAGAACTGGGCGACGTGGATGTTTCTTGGATGGAGCTTCGATCCGTCGCTGCACTCCAGTTTCTATACCGGCGGAGCATTCCGTGAATTCGGCCTGACAAGACACGCCACGTTCGTTGCACTTCGAAGCCAGGTGGCCCGGCCAAAAAACAGCGTGAGCGCATACGAGGACCTGCTGAATGCAGCGCGGTTCTCACCTGCATCGTGGACGATGTCTGCTACGCAATTCGGCCTTCGTCATCTCGATGAGCGAATCAAGTCAGGCGATCGCCCCACGGCCGCTGATGCGGTAGCGACCGCGGTTGCCTCGGTCAACTCGGCCATGATGGAGGCGAACAAGAAAATCACAGTGGCTGAGCGTGCGCAACTGGCGGCTCTCGCGCAGCCGGTCCTTGCGGCGCTTCAGTGACGTCTGAGAGGCCACGGCGACTGGTTCACACGGGCAACCACCATCCATTATGAAAGCGAAAGAACGCGACGACCTGCTGCAATCACTGATGACCCGCTTCGAGAAGAACAAACATCGCCACAAAGGGATCGTCTGGGCCGACGTTCAGGACAGGCTGGATTCCGGTCAAGATCAACTGAAGTCGCTTCACGCGATGGAGACAAGCGGCGGCGAGCCGGATGTGATTGGGCGGGACAAGAAAACCGGGCACTTCCTGTTCTGCGACTGTTCCGCTGAAAGCCCTGCAGGCCGCAGAAGCCTTTGCTTCGATCGGGAAGCGCTCGACTCGCGGAAAAAGGACAAGCCACGCGCCAGCGCCCTCGAGATGGCTGCCTCAATGGGGATCGACCTGCTGACCGAAGAGCAGTACCGGGAGCTGCAGCGACTCGGTGACTTCGACACGAAAACATCGAGCTGGATCCAGACACCCGCCGACGTTCGCGCGCTTGGCGGAGCCCTGTTCTGCGACCGCCGCTATGGCAAGGTGTTCACATATCACAACGGCGCGGAATCGTACTATGCGGCGAGAGGGTTCAGGGGGTTGCTTCAAGTGTGAGCATTTCAGATCGCCAGTCGGTATTGACGCCGCAGGCTTCGCCTGCTGTTGGCAGTTAGCAGCCTCAGCGCTTAGCAGTTGGCTGTATCGATTACAGCGCAGGGTCAGGGGCGACTTGACATGGCGCAACCTTCCCGGCGCACCCGCGGTCCCTCTCATCTTTTCGCTGCGGGCATCAGAGGTTGTTTGCCCATGCTAACGGCGAAGCGCTATAGCTGCTAACTGCCAACAGCAGGCGGTCTCCAACGAGTACTCCCCGCAGAGCAATGATCGTCCTCACCATTCCATCCCTCGAACGCTGATGCGTAACCTGATCTTCATTGTCACTGTCGCGGCCGCTGTTTTCGCGCCACACGATTGCCCCGCACAACAGAGTTATCCAACAAACACAGTCAGCGCCGAAGAACTGCACGTTCTATCGGTGGAAGACGAATACATCGCGGCTGAAGTGAGTCGCGACGAACACGCTCTACGCAGACTTATTGATTACAGGTTCGTTCAGAATTCTCCGAACGGGACTGTCTCCGGCAAGGAGGAGCTGATTGAAGCCATACTGAAGCTGCGAATGACCGGACAGACAACACGCGAGCGTTCGGTGCTGATCGAGGGCGACATCGCGCTCATTTTCGGCACGGCAGATATCCGGTTCGCCACTCCGGGCGGGGAAGACCGACTATCGTCGCTGCGCTACACGGCGACTTATGTGAAGCGCAACGGTCAATGGCGCATGCTCGCATTACAAATGCAGCAGCGGGCAAAACCGTAGACGAGAAGCGGGCGCGCATTCACGCCCGACCGGAACAGCATCTATTATTAACTCATGAGAAAACCTCACGATCTTTCATCGATTCGGCACGCCGTACTCGTCGCGGTTGCCATGACACTGCTGGCCCCGGCCAACGCCAGCGCGCAGGGAGCTGCAGACGCGTCCCAGGACTGCTGGGTTCGGGGCTCACGCGACCGGCTCGTTTCGAGACCCAGCATTCTCGATTCAGCTTCGGCGAAGCTCGGCAACAGCACCGTAAAGGTCTGTTACGGGCGTCCTCGCAAGCTAGACCGGACAATCATGGGAGGTCTCGTACCCTTCGCTGCTCCATGGCGGATGGGCGCGAACGAAGCGACGGTGATTCACATGCCTTCAAGTGGATCGATCGCTGGAGTGCCTGTGCAGGCGGGATGGTATTCGCTTTACGCGATTCCAACCGAAAGGGAATGGCGGATCGTCGTCAACTCCGCAGTACAGCGCTGGGGCGTTCCACTCGACAGCGCCGTCCGCGCAAAAGACGTGGGCAGCGGAGTAGTCCCTGTCGCTTCTGCTTCAGGCTCCGAAGAAGTGTTGCGAATGTCCTTCGAGAAACCCGCAGCCAAGTCTGTCGATCTCGTGGTGCACTGGGACATGACCGAGGTTCGAATTCCTGTCACACTGAAATAGCCGGACTGCCAGGCCGAGCTTAATGAAAAACTGGGTGTTCGCCTGGGTTTTCCAGGGACAGAGGCTCGACACCTGGGCGCTTGTGGGAATTGCTCTGATAGTCAGTGGTGTCGCAGTGATAAACCTGTTTTCCAGAAGCAGCACTCACTAAGAGCCGGGCCAGGGGAGGGCATCACAGCAGAAGCCTCACGCGAATGCCAAGACTCCGCGGCGGGCGCAACGCTCCGACCGCGAACGTGCTGAAAGGAACCACGAAGGTATTCGAGATTACAGTCCGGTCGGTCACGTTTCTTCCAAACAGGCCGATCGAAAACCGGTCGGCCGCGGCCGCGAAAGTGAGCGATGCATCCAGCAGCCAATATCCGGGCTGGTGTTGCTGCGGCAGAAAGTCGAGGCCCATGAGGGTTTCGGACTGGTAGCGTGCCCTGCCTCGCACGATGATGCTCGAGCTGCCCTTTACCGGAATCGACTGCACGGCTCCAAGGGCAAGCACCCGTTCGGGCGCATACGGAGCGGTCCTGCCCGAACAATCCACATGGAAGCCATCGGGTGTCGGCGCTACGGGGCAGCCTGATAACGGCGGCCCCGAACTGAGCGGAGTCAGATAGGTGTATGAATCGTACGTTGCATCGAGATACTGGATGTCCGCTGAAAGTTCCGTGGTGGTGGACGCCAGGTACACAAATCCAGTCTCGACGCCCCGTATCGTCGCCTTGCCGACATTCTCGGTACGCAGGTTTGTCACGCCACGGGAGTCGAGGGAGATCTTGCTGATCTGCTGATCCCTGTAGCGCCAGTCGAAGACCTCGACATTCGCCTGCAGCCGGTTCCCGAACAGGCGGCTCTTGAGCCCAAGCGTGAGCGCGCTGACTGTCTCGGGCTGGTATACCGGTGAATCGTTAGAGAAGAAAAAGCCTCCGGACTTGAATCCGGTCTCGTAGCTGGCAAAGACGAACGCGTGCTCAGCCGGATCGTACTCCAGTGCCGCGCGCCAGGTCGTGCGCGAAAACGCAGCTTTCTCGTTCGCAATAATTCTGACACCAGTCGTCAGCGAGCCATCGGCGGGATTGAACATTGGCACAGCGTCGAGTGAGCCGGGAGGAAAAACGAGCGGGCTCTGCGTCGCATCCGGCGCAAAAGGCTGCGCATTCGGACACGCCGCCGCGGGCACCGGCGGGCAAACCCTGTTGAAGCTTTCATACGATCCCCGGAAATACTTGTCCTCCTGCGTATGGCGGGCGCCAAGCGTTGTGCGGAAGCGGTCCGCCAGGCTCACCGTCACCCGGCCGAATATCGCGGCGCTTCGTACCCCGGTCTGCGGCTGCTGAAGGGAGAGATTGAACTGGTTGTACGGGCGGAAAAACTCTCCATCCCTTGTGGCTATTGCCTCGTCGAAGTAGAACAGCCCCGCGAGAGTACTCAACCGCGCCAGCGGAGATGAAACCAGCCGCGCCTCCGCGCTTGTCTGCCGGCTATGCTCCTGAATGGTGAGGATGTTCCCCACTGGAGTGCCGGTTGCATCGAGGTGGCTCCGGCGAGTGGCAGTCACGACTGTGAGCGCCCCGAGCGCCGTCCGCTGCTCTATCGTCGCGTTCACGCCCCAGTGCTGATTGTCCGCGCGCTGAACGGCTGGCAAGGCTCCCCAGTTACGTCCTGCAATGGTAACCCGCTGGCCCTGGTAGTAGGCCGCTCCCTCGGTAGAGGTAACGCCGAACCGGCCGTCCGTACCTAGTGCGAGTGGAGTCGAGCCCGGCCCGTGACCACGCTGGTCATAGTAGTCGGCGACCATTCGGAGCGACAGATCATTGGTTGGCTCGAATCTGAACGAGAGGCGCCCCGCCCAGTCGTCCTGGTCATCAGTGCCGTCCTTCATGTAGGCGCCGTGGCGTACCCGCTGGCCAGCGACGCGGATTGCTGCCCTATGGCCAAGCGGCGCATTGAGCGCGCCGTCAATGTTCAGGCTTGCGTACTCGCCATATTCAGCGGCGATTTCGCCGGATCGCACATTCATCCGCGGGCGTCGCGGAAGGATATTGACGGCGCCGCCTGTTGCATTGCGCCCATAGAGTGTGCCCTGTGGCCCCTTCAGAACCTCAATGCGTTCGAGATCGTAGAACAGTCCAGCTGTGGATGTCGGGCGGGCAATGTATACCCCGTCGAAGTTGAACGTGACGGTGGGATCCTGCAGGGAGTTGCCGGCGAAGTTACCGACTCCGCGCATGTAGAGCATCGCCGAAGCACCCGGAAGCGAACCGACCTGCAGTCCCGGGACCAGATATGTAAGGTGCTGAGGTTGCGTGACGCCCGCGTCGAGGATGGCTTCCGGGGATATCACGCTGACCGCCACGGGCGCGCGCTGGATGTTCTCCGTCTGTCGCTGCGCAGTGATGACGACGGCGCGGAGTTCTGACGGAGCGGGACCGGATACCGGGGTCACACGCGCCCACGGCATCGCGAGCGAAGTGCGGCGCCGCTCGCACCCGTCAGTTACGAGCTGGAAGCGTAGCGTGTCGCCATCGAGCCGCCAGAGATAACGCCCGGTCCCCCCGGAGCAAGCTGCCGGGCCGCCTTCGTCACGGAGCGAGATCGTGTCGTGCGTCACCGCATACGACGAGACGATCAGCAGGCCGCTGGGTCCGGAGAAGGTCGCCTGCCCATCGGCCGTGAACTCAACGGTGACGGACCCCGCGCGATACCTCCCCAGGGGCGCATCCTGCGCAGCTACATCTTCGGCACCAGCCAGGACGAGGGTTGCGAGTGCAGCGCGGAGCGCGAAGTCCTTCATCTTTATCCTTGTTGAAACCCCGGGAGCATGGCAATGCCTTTGTCTTCCAACCTACTCCTTGTACCCCTGCGCAGGCGTGTCAGGTTACGTCTGGCGCCTTCCCGGACTGCAGGTCGCTGAACGAGCAGTGAATCACACTAGTTGCCTGAAGCGAACTGCTGCAGTGCGTCGGGTATCATGCGTCCTTGCTCATCGAACAGGCTGACGCCAGCGCCCTGCACCAGGATCTTAAAGTGCTCGTATGATATGCGGGCCTCGCTGAGGAAGGGCTGAAGCGCATCGATCTGCGTCTGAAGATCACCCCTCCGCTGGGTTCCGAGTACTCCGCCCATGCGAGTGGCGCCCCTGGCAAACGCGCTTCGCGCAGTCGCATCTGACAGCAGCGCCGCGGCGGCATTACGTGCCCGGACTTCTGGTGACGCCGCCGCCGACGCGGCCGGCGCGGCCGCTGCCTGGGCTATTCTCAGCGAGTCTTGTCTCGCCGCAGCCTTCTTCGCTGCTTCGGCTCGGGCAACCCGCCTTATCGAGTCGCGGATTGCCTGCGAATCAACCGTCGGTACCA
>JBBREF010000146.1:0-8782 GCA_038203205.1 Gemmatimonadales bacterium
ATCCCCAGCGCCAGAGTCAGACCGGTAAAGACGGCGCCGACTTCAGCCGCGGATGCTGCAATCAGGTCGTCGTTCTCACGTTTCCGGACCAAATAGAGAACGCTGTACACGAGAACGACGAAGAACGAGGTGAATGCCATCCAGGCTGCAGGAACGTGCACATACATGATCTTCTGCAGGTGCCCCATGTCACCCTCGGCCGGCGATGTCATGATTGCAAACGCCTGCGCTGCAATCACTGCGGCGAAGGCAATGACACCCAGCGCGACACTGGTGCGCGGCGGAGCCTGGTAAATACTCGATTCAGTCATATACCGATCATGCCTCGATGACATGTTCGAACGCAATGAAGGTTGCAATGAGAAAAACGATATCATAGCCGATCAGGAGTCGTATCCACGCGCCGGATTCGTGCATGAGATCGGCACCAAGAAGTGCCTTCGATGCAGTAGTTGCCGCCAGGAGCACGGGCACCAGCATTGGGAACAACAACAGGGGCAACAGTACTTCGCGCGCGCGGCTTCTGCTCGCCATTGACGCATAAAAGGTCCCGAGAACTACGAGCCCGATTACGCCAAGCGCGGTGACTCCAAGCAGCGTCGGCCAGCGGTCGGGGATGGTGATGCCATACAGAACGATGCCGACTGTCATGACAACCACGACCATCAGGCTTACGAAGATCAGGTTCGCAAGCAGCTTCCCCGCAAAGATAGTCCACCGCGGGCCGGGATAAAGCAGAAGCGGCTCCAGCGCGCCACTCTCGAGCTCGACCTGAAACGATCTGTTGAACGCGAGCACTCCGGAAAAAAGAATCGCAAGCCATACCGCGCCGACGGCCGCGTTGCGGAGTGCCTCACCGTCCGGCCCCAGAGCAAGGCCAAGCAAAATGAGAATGGTCACTGCAAGCGATGCGACGCCATTAAAGCCGGCCTTCGCACGGAGCTCGGTCGTGAGATCCTTTCGGGCGATCGCCTTTACGCGCCGCCAGTTGTCCGCCATCGCCATCAGGCAGTTGCGAGCAATGCGGTCTCACTCTTCGCTATGCGTCCATCTACGAGTGTGAGCGTCCGGCCGATGATGTCTTTCGCAGGCGCAAGCTCGTGAAGCGCGAGGAGCGCGGCACCACCGGAGACAATCACGTCACCGATCACCTCGTTCATCAGTTCGATTCCCGCCTCGTCGAGGTTGCTGTAAGGCTCATCGAGGAGCAGGACTTTCGGTCCGCGCATGATGAGGCGTGCGAGAGCAAGCCGCCTCTGCATGCCCGCCGAAAATCCGCGAACGCGCGAATCCGCCATAGCGGCAAGTCCAACACGATCGAGGCTCGCCTCCACCGCTGAGTTCGAAAGCCCAAGCATGTCCGCTGCGAATTCGAGATTCTCACGCGCCGTGAGGTCATCGTAAAGGCCAGGAGTGTGCGCGAGGTATCCGACGTGGGCGCGCGCAGTCGACGCGTCACTGACGACGTCGAGGCCATTCACTTTCGCCGCGCCTGCATTTGGCTGGAGGAGCGTGCCCAGGATGCGCAAAACGGTGCTCTTTCCACTTCCGTTCGAGCCCCTCAACGCAACCGCTTCTCCTCTTCGAACCTCGAGCGTAACGCCGCGAAGCACCCAGCGTATTCCAAAACGCTTGCCGAGCCCGTCGGCTTCGATCGCGATTTCTCTATGATCGGACGGCATCGCTTGCTTTAGTTGAGTGCGGGGGAGAAGGAGAATCTCAAATATAAGATGCAGACGCTGCGGACTGCGGACGACTGCCTACTGCGCACTACTAAACCACAGCCTCCTGCCTCCGGCAGCAGGGCTGCCGGCCCCCGGCAGCTACGAGCTCGTGGCGGACGTTCCGCGGTAGCCGGAGGCCGATGGCCAGAGTGCCGGACGCCCGAGGCAGTGGTTTTTCTCTACCGTGCCCTTCACGGAAGCGAGTTTCAGGACGGACTCCAACTACGTGCCGATGGCGCCCGCTGTGCGATCTGCTCTATGAACCCGCTGAAGATCATTCCATGGATGGGGTAGAGCGCATACCAGTAGGCAAGCCCCGCCAGGCCCTTGGGTGCAAAAAAGGCGGTCTGCTCGAGAAGCGTCCGTCCGTCATCGCGAGGCGTCGCCTGAAACTGTAGCCACGCCTCTCCTGGCACCTTCATTTCAGCTCGCAGGCGCAGCATCCGCCCCGGTTCGACCGCTTCCACTCTCCAGAAGTCAATCGCGTCACCTACGCGAAGCTTGTCGGGATCGCGTCGCCCCCTCCGGAGGCCGACACCACCGATCATCCTGTCTGCGAAGCCCCGAATCTTCCATGCCCAGTCCATGTAAAGCCAGCCCCGTTTACCACCAAGTCCGGTGAACATTGCGTACACGTTCTCACTCGATGCGTCGACTATGCACTGCCGGCGCTCTGTAATCATTCCTTCGTGATCGGTTAGCCTTACCGGCGGAATGTCGCCTCGGCTCGTTGCAAGCGCGTCGCTCCAGGCAGTTTCAACACTGCTGGCTTGCAGCATGTCCAGCGCGCGTTCCACCGACCTACGGTAGCCAACAGGCTGAATGTCGGGAAACAACTCGCTTGCCGCGGAATCCTTGACCACGTTTTCATTTCGCAACCCCTCGACCAGCGGACGCGCAATCGAAGCAGGTATCGGAGTCACGAGGTTGACCCAAAGCGACGAGAGGCGCGGAGTGAGGACCGGGACCGGCACGAGCCATCGCGTGAGCCCGCGAACGTCCGCGTATATCGTCATCATCTCTCCGTATGTGACCACGTCGGCGCCGCCGACCTCGATGATGCGACCGGCGCTCTCGGGCACCGCCAACGCCCCGATCAGATAGTCGAGGATTTCACGCACGCCCATGGGCTGGGTACGCGTGTAAACCCACCGCGGGCAGATCATCACCGGCACGCGTTCGGTGAGATACCTGATCATCTCGAACGAAAGGCTGCTCGACCCGACGATTACACAGGCGCGAAACTCCGTGACCGGAACGCCCGCCTCTCGTAATGCTTCTCCAGTCTCCTGACGCGAGCGAAGGTGTTTCGAAAGACCGGGGGAAGACTCGGCGAGTCCACCGAGATAGATGATGCGCTCGACACCAGCCGCCTTTGCAGCAGCGCCGAAGTTCCGCGCTGCTTCGAGATCCCGGCGCTCGAAGTCCGCGCCAGAACCCATGCTGTGAATCAGATAGTATGCGACTTTCACCCCGTGCATAGCCGGAACAAGCGTTGCAGGATCAAGAACATCACCTGCGACAACATCTACCTGCTGCTGCCAGGCGCGCCCTTCCAGCCTCGATGAATCGCGCGCGAGGCACCTCACTTCGTGCCCTTGCTTCAGCAGACGTGGAACGAGTCTGCCGCCGATATATCCGGTGGCCCCGGTAACGAGAATCACAACAGGACTACAGCCATCGGCGACGCATATCCCGCAGGACTACCCTCGCCGCATTCCTGCCGGACGCGCCCATGATTCCTCCGCCGGGATGAGTGCTTGCGCCGGTGATGTAGAGAGACTTCAGGTGCGTCCGATATCCGGACATCCCCGCGAACGGTCTCAACGCGAACATCTGGCTGACGCTCATCTCGAGATGCATCACGTTCCCATGATACAATCCCAGCTCCCGCTCGAGCCAGAGCGGGTGCTGGAAGAGCGATCCGACAATCTTCTCGCGCGTGCCCGGCGCGTAGCGCTCGAATGCCGTGAGAATCCGATCGGCGATCGCTGGTCCGATCTCATCCCAGCTACCCTGCGCCAGCTCATACGGGAAGTACTGAGCCCACAGCCACAGGACCTCACCACCGGGCGGTGCGAGCGAATCATCGACCGCACTGAAAGTCATCGCGACGATCGGTGGATCGGCGGACGGTTCTCCACGCAGATAATCACCGTATGCCGCCATGAGATGCTGTCGCGAAGGGCAAAGGAGCTGAAGCGCAGTGCGTGCATCGTGGCCCGAATGCGCCATGTATGAAATCGGTTCGCTCAGTGCGAGGCGAAGAACCGCACCAAAACCATTGCCAACCCGCATTCCCGACGCGCCCGGAGGACGATGCTCGGCAGGCAACAGTCGACCGAACGTTTCGACAGCATGCGTGCCGGATACGACCGTCTTGGCAGTGTAGACGCTCTTCCCTACCCGCACGCCGACAGCGCGACGACCTTCGACGAGAATTTCTTCGACCGGGGCGGAGAGGTGAACTTCACCGCCGTGCGCGGTGAGATGTTTGCGAAGTGCCTCACTCAACATTCCAGATCCGCCGCGGGGCCGCGCAATGCCCCCTTCGTGATACAATGGCTGCCATAACAGAAATGGAGCTGACAGCGGTTCCGTTGGGGGCGGCCCGGATTGGGCTGCCATCCATACGAGCGGCGCCTTGATCTTCTCTTCAGTGAAGTACTCGTCGACGACTTCGCCGTAGGGCCTGAGGATCGTACCAAGCGCGCGATGCCAGTCGCGACCGAATCCCTTGCCCAAAACGAATCGCTTGCCAAGCTCCAAAGGACCCGGCGACGACAGGAAAGCTTCCTTCACCAGCCGGGCAAAGGGTCGCCAGTCGTCGAGGAATTTCCTGTATGCTTCACCCTGTGACGGAAATTTCCGCTCGAGCTCATCGATCGTGCGATTTTCGTCGCGGTAGATGAAGACCGAGTCTCCGTCCGGGAACGGGGCGAAGAAAAGCGGATCGAGCTCGATGTAGTCGAGTCCGAATTTCTCGAGGCCGAGCTCTTCAACAATAGGCGTCAGGCGAATGAGGATGTGTGCGCTTCCGCCAAGGTCGAACTGATATCCCGGCACGATCTCGCGTGTCGACACAGCTCCGCCAACCTGGTCTCGACGCTCGAAGATTCCAACCTTCTTGCCGGCCTGAGCGAGATAACACGCAGTGACGAGCGCATTGTGCCCGGCGCCGACGACAATCACATCGTAGTCACGCATTCGTTCGGCGTGGCGGTGCTACGAAAAGAATCAGTCCCTGGACGACGAGTATGTTGGTCACGAGAAAGAAAGTCGCTTCTTCGATCGGAAGGCCGAAGGGCTCCAGTCCGTAGGTGTACGCATCGGAGATACCCCAGATCCTGAGTCGAATTGCGATCGCATCGGCCATCCACAGATACAGCGTCGGCACGAGTATGCCGAGTAGAGCGGCGCGGCGATGCGCGATGATTTGGTCGCCTGCGTATGCCCACTGTGCGGCAAGAACCGGCGCAGCCCAGACGAGGATGAGGCCGAGGTAGGTTCCTTCGCGACTTCTGAGCGAGAGGACACCGGCGACTGCAATCATCAGGTAGAATGCGGTGCCCATCAACCGGTCGCGGCTTTCCCGCGGTAATGCCGGTGCAGGCGCGTGGCGTCTCATGAGGTGATAAACCCAGAGACCAGTCATCAACGGCTGCAGGATGAAGAAGATGTACTCCTCGATTGGCACGTATCCGATCGTGCCGATCACACGGTCAGTTTCGTACTCCCATACGCCCCTCCACACGAGGTAGTTGTCCCAGGGTGTCGCATAGACAAAGGCGATTACAGCGATGAGCAGGAGGTAGAAAAGGGACTGCGGGCCGACGTGCCGCCACGGTCGTGTTGCGGCGAGCAACCCTATCGGCGGCACGATGAAAACAAGGAGGAACTGCAGGTACGTCACGCACCCGCCGTCGCGATTACCAGGCGAGTCGGGGGTCGCATTCGGGCGTGTGCCGGCTTCGGCACTACTCGCTCGAGAACCCGGGCCGAAGAGAGGACTCCTGGAACGCCACCCCCTGGATGTGTTCCTGCCCCCACGAAATAGAGGCCTTCCACATCGGGCGAACGGTTGTGATACCTGAAGTAAGCGGACTGACGAAGAATGGGCTCCGGGCCGAAAGCAGCGCCGTCCGCAGATCTAAGTGTGTGCTCGAAGTCATGAGGTGTCAGGAACGAGGTGGATATCAATGAAGCGCCAAGCCCGGGAAGTACACGCGACTCGAGCTCGGCGACGATGCTTTCGAAATACGGCTGTGCTTCCTTTGACCAGTCGATGCCGCTTCGATTGTTTGGGACAGGCGAAAGGACGTAAAACGTTTCATTGCCTTCCGGCGCGAGGGATGGATCCGTTCGTGTGGGGGCGTGCAGGTACAACGAGAAGTCCTTCGCCAGTACGCGCTTTGTGAAGACGTCGTCGAGCAGCCCGCGGTAGCGTTCGCCCATGACGATGGTGTGATGCGCAAGGTCGGGGTACGTCCGGGTTGCGCCAAAGTAGGCGACGAACAGGCTCATTGACTGACGTACGCGAGCTGCGGACCGCGGACTGTTGGTTGACAGATGCTTCGGCGCAATCAGGTGAGAGTAGACCTGCGTCGGATCTGCATTGCTGACGACGACATCACAGTGGATGCGCTCCCCGTTCTCGAGCGTGACGCCTCGAGTCCGCCCACCGTCGACGTCGATTCTCGAGACCGGTGAGTCGAGGCGGACTTCGACGCCGAGCTCATCGAGCAGTGTCACGAGCGCTGTAATAAGGGACGTCGTGCCTCCCATCGCGAAGTGAACTCCCCACTTTCGCTCGAGCCAGTGAATCAGGAGGTAGATGGAAGTCGTCGAGAACGGATTCCCCCCGACGAGAAGCGGCTCGAAGGTGAAAACGCGACGAAGCCTGTCGTCCTTGATGTATCTGGCGACGAGCCCATACACGGTTCGATAACTCTCCAGCTTCATCATTGCCGGAAGAACACGGAGCATGTCACTCGCCCGGTGAAACGGCTGGTCGGCGAGCTGCGTGTAACCGACATCGAAGATCCTCTCCGCATGGGCAGCAAGCTTTCGGTATCCGTCCACATCACGCGGGCTCAGCTCTTTGATGCCAGCGATGAGGCGCTCTTCGTCGCCGACGTAATCGAACTTGCTCCCGTCCTGAAACAGCACCCGGTAGAACGGATCCACCGGGACGAGGGTGGCATAATCCGAAAGTGAACGGCCTGCCAGCGCGAACAACTCCTCGATGAGATAGGGGGCGGTTATGACCGTCGGCCCAGCATCGAAAGTGAACCCATCACGCCGAAAAACCCTGGCCCTGCCACCCGGCTGATCCAAGGCCTCGAGTACCGTCACCCGGTACCCCATGACCCGAAGGCGGACAGCGGCGGCGAGGCCCCCGAAACCGCTTCCGATGACGACTGCATGACTTTCTCTCATCTCTCTCCCTGGGGCGCGATCGATGGCGCCAGTTTTTTCCCTTGTCCTGCCTTTGTCCAGTATATGTCCAAGTTTAAACCTTGACAATCCCTAGACAAGACGCCAGAATGGATGTTGGTGGCACATCCAGTCTTTGGTCACCCGGCCCACGCATGGAGAACCGATGAACCAGCGAACGAACGAACTGACGACGGATCGATGGAGCGAGGGAGCCCTTTACGTGCTCGTCGCATTCACCGCCGTCACGCTCATCGGCTTCGCGACGTTCGGTGTCAATCCGGCCCTCCTGGCGAGAGTTCCACAGGCGGCTGGGTTTTACTCGCTGGCTTTTCGCTTCTTTGCGGTGACTCATGTGTGGCTCGCGTGGCTGGTGTTCGCGCTATTTCTGACACGCCACGTCGGAGCGCGATGGATTCCTGCTTTCGTCGCTCTCTATGTAGTGAGCCTCTCGAGTGAGTTGTCAGGGACGACAACCGGGCTGCCTTTCGGCGAATACAGCTACAGCGAAATGTTGAACCCGATGTGGTTCGGTCACGTGCCGATCATCATTCCGCTCAGCTGGTTCTTCATGGCCGTGCCATCGTACGCATTGGCCCGCGTCGTACTCCCGCTTCAGAACCGGAAATGGTCGCGTGTGCTGCTCGCATCCGCAGTGCTCGTCAGCTGGGATCTCAGCCTCGACCCTGCCATGAGCTTTGCCACCCGTTACTGGATATGGGGCTCGAGTGGCGCCTACTACGGGATGCCGTGGCTCAACCTCTTCGGCTGGTATGTCACTGGTCTCGCCCTGATGACGGCACTCGCCGTCATGCACGCTGACAAGTGGATCGCAGAATTGCCGGTCCGTTGGCTCGCGGGCTTCTATGCCGTCAACCTTCTGCTTCCCATCGGGATGAATGCGGCGGCGGGTCTCATCGGAGCTGTAGCCGCAGCGCTCGTTGCGCTCATTGTAACGCTGATCATCGCGCGCGGGCTCCTGCGTCGCTCGACAACCGAAGACAGTCCATTCCGCGCGGCGCAAGCGGCTTGACTGACTGATGACCGCCGCGATTCTCATGGACCGCCCCCTCGCGCCTGACGACAAGCTCGCTCTCGTCAAGGCGGAGCTGTTGCGCGTGGGCGATTGGGCAAACGGCGAAGGGATGGCGCAGGCCGAGCTCGAGGGTCAGCTCATCAGGCCGATGATCGCGCTCGCCGGATGGGAGTCTCTTTCAGATGAGAAGCCGACGCTTGAATTCTGGTACGGCGCGCTCGCGGTACAACTGGTTCACGAAGCGTCACTGCTGCACGACGATGTAATCGACGGTGCTGCCCGGCGGCGCGGCGCACCGACAGTTGCAGCATCACGCGGAACCGCTGTTGCCCTCGTCAAAGGCGATCATCTCCTGACAACCGCGTACCGCTATGCTGCGCGCACCCGGAGCGCCTCATTCATCGAGATCTTTGCAAGCTCGGTGGAGCGAACCGTCGCCGGCGAAATCGCGCAGGGTCGAGCGACTGGGAGCATGCTTTCTTTCGATGAATACGAACGAATCGCACGCGGAAAATCCGGAGAGCTGCTCGGTTGCGCTCTTGCACTCGCGCCAGCTCTGCTCGCGCCGGATCGTGCAACCTCGTAT
>JBBREF010000147.1:0-8569 GCA_038203205.1 Gemmatimonadales bacterium
CCTCCTCATACACGACGAACGACTTCCCAGTCGGATCCAGCTTCAATATCGCAGAGCTCGAGGGCGTTTCCCTTATGGCTGCGATCTGGGCAGGAGTCGTAGTTCTTCTCGTCGGTTGGCTCGCCTGGGGCGCGCTGTCAGTTCGTCGCATCGTGCGCCGCGCGCATCCACTGGATACGCACGATTGGCTCACCCCGCTCTGGGAAATTGCCGATCGTCTCGAGCTCGACGAGCCACCGCGACTGCTCGGCAGCAGCGATGCCAGGATGCCATTCGCGTGCGGCTTCATTACGCCAACTATCGTTCTTCCGGCAAACTGTGAGGACTGGACCGCAGACCGGCGGATGGCGGTTCTGCTTCACGAGCTGGCTCATGTCAGGCGCCGCGACCTGATCGGGCATACACTCGGTCGTGTGGCCTGCGCTGTATACTGGTTCCACCCGCTGGTCTGGACCGCCGCGAAGCAGTTGCGAAACGAGAGCGAACGCGCATGCGATGACCTCGCACTGTCGTGCGGAGCAAAAGCCAGTGACTACGCGGAGCACCTTCTCGACATCGTTACGTCGGTGCGCCACGATGCAACGCCAGTCGTCGCGCTTGCGATGGCGCGCCGCAAGGATTTCGAGGGACGCATGCTTGCGATTCTCGATCCGGAGCTGAGGCACTCGACGCCCAATCGCCGTCAGTCTGCCGCGCTTGCCGGTTCGCTCGCGTTGATCGCGATCGCTGTTGGAGCGGCGGCTCCTGCGCCGCGAGCCGCAGTTGTGGTCGCTACCCAGGCACAGGGTTCGATTCAATCGCAGTTGCAACATGACGCGTTCGTACCAAATGACGAGCCCGAGCAACCTGCTGACAAACTTGCCGGTGCCAGGACAACGACGTTGTCGCCGAATGCCATGTCCACTGATGCCGAAGCAAATGCTGGCGGCGAAGCCGACGCCGACGCAGGCATGTCACGTCTCAGCGCGAAGGCGCTCGCATCGGCTGTTGCCAACGCAAGAGCATCGATCCAGGCACCGGAGTCATCAATCATAGCCGAACTTGGTGACGGCCGATTTGCGCAGATCGCGAATGCTCAGCCCGACGAGCGACCGGTGCTCCTCGCGAACATTCTTATGACGGAGACGGATGCGTCTTTCCGTCGAACGGCAGCCTGGGGGCTCTCTGAGTATGCCAATGTCGACGTGGCTACGAGGGCGCTGGCATCGGCACTTACGCGCGATTCGGACGCAGGAGTCCGGGAGATGGCCGCATGGGCACTCTCCGACTCGCGGCGAAGATCGGCAGCAGTTCCCGCGCTGGTTGGCGCGCTCGGCAAGGACACGAACGAAGACGTTCGTGCAACCGCCGCGTGGGCACTCGGCAGCATAGGAGACCAGGATGCCCTCGCGCCGCTCGTTGCAGCGCTTGCGGACAAAGGGCGCGGAATTCAGGCGCGGGCGGCGTGGGCGATCGGAAGCGTAGAGCCGAAACGCGCCCCTCCGCAGCTCGTTGCATTACTTCGCCATGATGATCCCAAGATGCGGCAGATTTCAACCTGGGCGCTTTATCACATCGAGGATGCGTCAACCGCGCCGGCGCTGAACGCAGCGCTCCAGGCGGAGCCGAACAACACGCTCAAGATCGGCTACATCAGGGCTCTTGCTGCGCTTGGCGAGAAGTCAGTGGACGCAATCCGCGGACTCCTTACTTCTTCTGATCCCGCGCTGAAGCAGATGGCAATTCGAGCCCTGGCGGGTGGTGATGCCACCGGTCCATGGCCGTGGCCGTGGCCCGAGCCCAGACCATCACCGAGCCGCGACCATCGCCCTGATCGCTTGCGCTGAGAAGAAGGCGCGTCAGGGAAACGAAGCGCCTTTTTCATGTACCAGTATGCTGATTTTTCAACCGACACACAGACTATGGCCATCGGCCTCAAAAAAGGAGTAACAATGAAAGTGATCGCCCTTGTTGTCGCCGCAGTGCTGCTGTCGAGTGACGGCGTTGCAGAAAAAGTGCGTCTGTCAGATAACATTCTCCGCCCGGTCCTGACCGCGGATGATGCGGGAAGTCGGCCTGCTGCTGAAGGAATTGCCGACGTCTTGAACGCCGCGCGGGGTGCGCCACCGCTCATCTGCTCGTACGCATCGCAATCAATTCGCAACGGTGGATGGGGATGGTCCGACGCTCCTTCCACCCCGCTTGGCAACGTCGGACCGCGTCGTACCGACAGGCTCGATTCGGATCTGAGCGACGCCGACGTTGATCTCCTGCTTGAATCGCTTTCTTCAGATGATCCCTGTGTTCGGGAGCTCGCTGTGCGGCTCGTGTCGAGACGGAGTGTTCCGCGAGTTGCGTCAGGGCTCGTGACGCGACTCGCGTCACCACTCGCGCCACTTCGGGAAATTGCCGCACTCGGCCTTGGGATGATCGAGGCTCCCGTCGGCGTAGAGCCGCTCGTGCGGGCACTCGGAGACGCAACTCCGGGCGTGCGCGCCAACTCGGCGTGGGCCCTCGGCAAAGCTGAAGATGGGCGAGCGCTCTCACCTCTCATCTCCTTGTTCCGCGATGGTTCTCCTGTTGTGAGGGAAGCGGCGGTCATCGCTGTCGGAAGGCTCGACTCGATACGCAGCGCCCCGACGCTGGTGAGGGTGCTGACCACCGACGATTCCCCTGCAGTGAGACGAGCTGCCGCATGGGCACTCGGTGAAATGGAGGCGCACGAAGGCGTGCAGGCGCTTGGGAATGCGCTTGTTCGCGACGCTGATACGCGAGTGCGCGAGATGTCCGCGTGGGCGCTCGGCTCCATCGAAAGTCGAGCGGGGGTCGGCTCCCTCGTTGCAGCCGCTCGGCGCGATGCAGACGACAAGGTTCGCGAGACAGCGGTCTGGGCACTCGCTGAAATCGAAGATGAGAGCTCAGCCGATGCGCTCGATGCCATTGTTGCCGGTGACCGGAGCTCTCGTGTACGCGGAACGGCAGCGTGGGCAATCGGCCGGATCCGCGATGGAAGCGGACGTGCGCCTGCCGGGCTCGTTCGTCTGCTGAAGGACGACACCGACGACACACGCTTGAAGGCCGCATGGGCACTTGGCCAGATCGGGGACTCGACTGCGCTCCCGGCGGTTCGCGACGCCCTTCGGTCCGAGACTAATCAGCGCGTGACAGCAGCGCTCACACGCGCGTTGATAAAGTCCGGCGAGCGCTCGACTGCCACTCTCGCACAACTGCTCGAGTCGTCGGATTCAAGAGTGAGAGAAGCCGCCGTGCGCGCACTTGCCGGTCGCCGATCGATGAATCCGTGGCCGTGGCCGCAACCGCGACCGCGGCCCAATCCATGATCAACTGGCAATTCAACGTGTCTTGGAGCAGGCCTCGACAATGTTCCTTCGCACGCGTCGAGGGTCGTTTATGGTCTCGTAGAACTCATCGAAGTATTTGAGCGTCTCCTGGGCGGTCTTCCTTGGCAGAAGGCTGCCGATGGGATCAGCGTAGAGCGCGTATATGTCGTCCTTCTTTGCCTTGAACACTGCTATTGCCTTGTCGTAGTTCTCTGGCGGCTGGCAGAATCCCCTGAAGAGACGCTGGCGAACGCGATCGATGCTGAGTTTTGGGTCGACGGTCGCATACGACGCATTGATGGCGCCGGAGAAATCGAAATCATATGGGATCGGGATGAAGTCACCATCATCCTCACCCACCAGCTCCATGTTGTGGAGTCCCCACGTCGACCAGTCAGTGTTGCCGATCAGGTAGTGGAAGAGACTGGTCAGAGCGTCGTGATATCGATCGAGATGATCGGCAGTTGCTCCGGTCTGCTCGACGAGCGGGCCACCGAGTCGCGCGGCAAGTGCTTCGGGCTCCTCGAGAAGAATCGCGATGCGACGGGCGTGGATCTTTCCGGAAGCGCTGTCGACGTAGGTCATGCGAAGCAAGCGGGCACGATGGCTGGCCGGCGTTAGCAGGTTGTAGATCCGATAGAGTTGCAGCTCCTGCGTTATGTAATTCTCGAACTGGTCAGAATCTCTGCAGTAGTTGACGAGCTTGGGTTTGTCGATGCCCTTGAGCATCGTGCCTTTCGTGTCTTCGTTCCGGAAGTTGAGCCTGAGTGGCGGGAAGTCGCAGTTCTTGAGACGCCACAAGCCGCGAGTCCGGATCTGCCCGGGGATCGAGACTGTCTTGCCATCAGGTCCGGCATAAGAAAAGATCGCATGACGCCATGGGGCTTTGTCTTCCTTGTCACCCCTGATGCGGCGGATGTTCGTGGTGAGCGTGATCTCGAACGGCTCGACCGCCGAGAAGAACGCTTCAGTGTCCTTAGCACGCGCCGCGGTTTTGCGACGCTCACTGAGGATTTTTGCGTCTGCCTTGGCGTCCGCGCCTGCGTCCGTTGCCGCGAGGGCCTGTGCCGCGATCTCGTGATCCGGGAGGATTGCAATTCCTGCAATGCTGCAAAACAGAGCAATTGACGAAACGCTTCGAGCGATGCTGGTCATGGGTGAGCTCCTATTTGATCTGTGCATCTACGAGACTCGCGCCTCCGGCTGTCCTGACGAGGCCGAGCAGCTCTTCCGGTTGCACGCTCTTCTTCGTCTGGATGAAATAGTCGATAGTGTGGATGCCATCCCCGTCGTCAGTCGACGCGCCAGCCCTCCAGCTCTTGGCAAACTCGCCCATGACGAGATCGAGGCTTCTTCTTATCCCCTCGATGTCCCGGCTCCTGACGCGCAGGCGTGTTTCCGATGGCGCGGCTCCATTGCCTTTCCCGCTGTCATCGTGCGCCCTTTTCAGTGCGCGCAGCGCGAGGCCCTCGAGCTGTTCGCGGGTCATGTTGCGCATCACTTCATTGTCGATCTGCGCCACGAACGTTCCGGTTTGCGCCAGCTCGCGCGCGCGTTTCAGCCGCTTCGCGGCGATACTACCCTCGAGCTCAACTGGCGAGTTGCCGAAGTCCGTGTACCAGAGAAGGAGCACCGTCAGGTTGTAAAGAATCGATAGCGATGCGGCAACGTGGATGTCGACCGCTGACGAGAGGCCGATTCCCGTAGCGAGAAAAACGTAGACCGCGTCCTTGCTGTCATCGAGGGTGTTGCGGAAGCGCACAGCGGCGACAATTCCTGCGAGTGCGAATGCAAGCGCCAGGCTGTACTTGACGAGCACCACGATCCCGGCGACGACCAGCGGAAGGATGATGAGGAGCTGCACAACGGACTGCTGGTACCCTCGTTTCGCGCGGGTGAGTTGATAAACCCATGCAACAGGAAGCGAGAGCAGGATGGCGCTGAGCATGGCGGTCACCACGCTCACTGTGCGATCCAAGTCTCCGGCGCGGGGCAATGACTCGGCACCGCTCCTGCCGTCTGTCAGGAGATTCCCGAAGGATTCACCTGACAGCGGGGATGCCCCTGGCAGATAGCGTTGCGCCACGACACCCAACGTGATGAGGGCAGCGTAATAGACGACTACTCTCGCTATCAGGCGTGAGGCAGAGGACCCGAAAAACGCGGTCGGTGGTGCGGCCATCGGTGGGGCTCCCTAGTGAATCCCGCCAATATTCGCGCTCTCGTGTATTTCGCGCCAGTTGCCCGTTCGGCGGGCGAGCGACACATTGGCTCGATGCGGACATCAATCATGCTTCTTGCGGCGCTGGCAATCGCTTCCAACGCTGACGCGCAGGCTTCTCCTTCCGAGCCAGGCCTGGTGGTGCTCATCACGATCGACGGTTTTTCTGCCCGCCACATGGACAAGTTCGGCTCGCAGCTGACGGGGGGGTTGAGGCGCCTCCGCGATGGCGGTGCATGGTTTACAAACGCCCACCACGATCATGCCATAACGGAAACCGCACCCGGGCATGCCAGCCTCCTCTCGGGGCGCTTTCCCAGGTCGACAGGGATCGCAGCTAATCGTGTCGGAGTGAGTGATGCCGAGGCCCCGCTCGTCGGGTCGGCTGGTGCAATTGGAGCGTCGCCGAAGCGATTTCAGGGATCGGCGCTCTTCGACTGGCTTCGGGCAAAACATTCAGACGCGCGTGCTCTCTCGGTATCGGCAAAAGACCGAGGCGCAATCCTGCCGGTCGGACGCGCCAAGCAGAGCGTCTTCTGGTATCCAGGGAATGGCGAGTTTACGACGAGCCGCTACTACGCAGACTCCCTTCCTTCGTGGGTGAGCCGGTTCAACGGTCGACAGATGCCGCAGTCGTATGCCGGAAAAGACTGGACGTTGCTTCTTGACGCGGCTTCCTACACTGAGCCTGACAGCGTTTCAATCGAAGGAGCGGGAAATGATTTCGTCTTCCCACATCCGACCCCGGCCGACCCGCAGCGTGCTGCCAACTGGATTCGGGCAACTCCCTTCATCGATGAGGTGACAGTTGCATTCGCGCTCGAGGGCGTGGGTGCGATGCAACTTGGTAAAGCCCGGCACCCTGATCTGCTGGCGATCTCGCTGTCGGGGACGGATGCAATCAATCACCGGCTCGGTCCCGATTCGCGCGAAGCGCACGACCAGGTGCTGCGCACGGACCGCATCATCGGCGTGTTGCTCGATTCACTGTATCGAATGGTCGACTCGTCGCGGGTAATAGTCGTTCTGACCGCCGATCACGGGTTTACCACGATTCCGGAGATCGCTGCGCTCACCGTCAAACCAACACCAACCCGCGCGAGCCTCGAGGGTGCGCTTGCGGTGGCACGCGCGCGGATGACGGAGCTTAAAGTCGACACCGCAGCGATCGACGTGGACCAGCAGATAGTCCTCATCGATCGGCAGGCGTTCACTGCCCGCCGCGTCGACCCGGAAATTGTGCTGAAGGAATTCGAACGGGCTGCCCGCGAGAGCTTTGGCGTGCAGCGCATCGACCGACTTGCCGCAATTCACGCAGCTGGAAATACGAGCGATCAGATTGCCCGGCGGTGGAGTCACCAGTTTGCGCCGGGAACGAATGTCGCGCTTGTAGCGACGCTCACTCCGGGAAGTCTCTGGAGTTCGATTCTGGTCGCATCACACGGTTCGCCTTACGACGCCGACAGTCATGTGCCGATCATTTTTTTCGGGCCGGGAATCAAGCCGGGTCGGTACGATGCCTTTACGAGGACCGTGGACATTGCGCCGACTCTGGCTCACCTGTTGAAACTGACCCCGTCGGAGAAGCTCGACGGAATCAGGCTCAACGCGGCATTGAAGTAGAGTCCGTCCTGAAACTACAAAAAGGAAAGGAGTGGGGTGAGTTGTCACGAGGGGCGTGAGTTTTCTCCTCGCGTACCGTCACGTTTCCGGCGCTCACGGGGGAACGCAACTACGCATGGGGAGGAGGTTGTGGAGGTGGAGGAGGTACTGGAGCAGCCCTTGTCGCGAAGCGCACAGGATCCCGGGTGGAGCTGCCTTTCATTTCTTTGTTCAACGACGGAAGCCTGTCACTCGGCTGCCGGATACAGTGCTCGTGAAGCCGTGCCGAGCGTTTGGCGGCGACCCGCGACGAGGCGGTTCTGTTGTTACCCCCAAGCCGAGGTGCGCGCGTTGCCGGGACGAGTTAAGCGACCGGAAGCAAACCTGCTCCAATACCTCCTGCACCTCCAAAACCTCCTCCCCCAGCGTAGCTGCTTTCACGCTCATGAACGCCGGAAGATGCTGATTCGGCCTCCTTTTCCATATGCAGTTCCAGGGATCGGGAGTTTCAGGACGGGCACCAGGTAACCCTACTGTCCTGCGGGCCAGCCCAGCGACTTGTCGATCGTGCCAGTGGAAACCGAGTGATACATGGGGCGAGCCCGCTTGTAGATGTCGTTCGCCATGCGCTTGCCCCATTCCGTCTTGGCGAGATCGGCGTAGAGCGGCGCCACATATTTTCGCCGGCCCTGTGACAGGAGAAACTTTTCGAGCGCGGGGAACGCAGGCTCATATCGTGTCGCAACCGCCTTCGTGAGCCACGCGAAAAGTATTTCGCTGTTGCCGCTCGTCGAGAGCTTGAAGGTGTTGTCCAGGTCTGCCATCCGCGCCGCCGGAATTGTGTCGGGCAACGACCGGAGAAAATGCATCCACTCGTGAGTCGTCCACGCTTCGGTTCCGAGCGTCGCGGCCATTGCGCCACCCTTCCACGCATCCACTTTCTGCTCGACCGCGGCAAACGCGGCCGACTGCGCGGGCGCTATGTTCGCGGGGATTCCCGGCTCGAAGATCCATCCCTGCACATTGATACGGGTCGACTCCTCATCCGTGAGGAGATTCTTCTGCATGTACGCGAGCATCCTCTCGGAGCTCATCGGCTGAAATGCGAATTGGTCGAAGTACGCGCGAAGGAACTTGTCGAGACGCTCGCGACCGACCACTGACTCGATTGTCTGAAGAAACGCAGCACCCTTGTCGTACGCGATGTAGGTCATGCCAGCGTCCGGATCCCGCCCCGCGAGCTGAAGTCGAAGCCGCGTATCCGGAGATTCAGCGCCGCCGGCGTCGGTTACCGAACTCATCATGTCCTGGCGCCCAAGCTGGCGAAGCATGTCGGCGTACGGCTTTCCGCGAAGCTCTTCCATGATTCGCGCTTCGATATAAGACGTAAACCCCTCGTTTAGCCAGAAATCATCCCACGTTGCGT
>JBBREF010000148.1:0-8504 GCA_038203205.1 Gemmatimonadales bacterium
TTGGCGAGCATTGCCACTATTGGGCGACCGCTATTCTCTGATTTGTTGCGCCAGATGCCGGTGGGCTGGTTGTTAACGGGCAACGGGGTGCCGTTGTTGTAGACTTGCACGGAATTAACTGGAATGGAATAAGTATCGACCAGGAAGTCGCGCCCGGCCCATGAATTGGAAATCACGTGCGACACCTTTTTGAGTACCCGTTTCTCCGCCGCGGTCCCGTTAAGGTCACGACCTTCATCTTGCTGGTTCCACCAGCAGTATCGAGCGCCGCTGTACGGCCAAACCAACGCCATTGCCTTGCTATGTATCCCGACGAACGGGAGGATGGCGTCCGGGTGGACGGATGATCTCAGAAGCTTGGCCACCCGGCCAAGCGCGCGCGCCCGTCGGGCTCTTGGCCAGAGATGGTTATATTCAATGACGTGAACCGGGACGCCAAGCTCTCGGAGTCGCGGTCGGAGCGCCTCGCCGTCCTGAAACGAGAGGACGTGAACCTGGAAGCGCGGATTGTCTACAAGCTCATCGACAAGGTATAGCGCCTGTCTCTCGGCGCCGCCCATTCCGGCTATCGTGCCTATAACGACCAGGCATATTATGGGTGATTGTCCGACCCCGTCCTTAGGCAATGCGTGCATACCAGGAGGGCCAGTTCGGCTCGCGGGTGATGATCACACGCAGTCCCTCCGCTGCCGCGAATTCATCCACGGCTTGTTTGACGCCGTAAATCCCCGAGTCGATCCGACCATCGAGGTAATCATGCCCTCCGATCACGCCGCCTTGGCGGATCTTCTGGTGCCAAAGCGCAAGATCTTGTTGCACTGCTTCGTAATGGTGCTGGGCATCTAGATATACGAAGTCCAGCGAGCCATTGTTGAACCTTCTCGCAGCTTCCTCAGACGTTGTACGCAAGACGGTCGAGCGATCACCGAATTTCGCGAGGCGGTGGAGAGTTACAGCGTGATTCTCGTCTTGTTTGCTTTGCGAGAGGTTACACAAGTCGACGTACTCGTCCGCGGAGAACTCGCGCCACGGGTCAACGGATGTCAGATGTGTGCATTTCCACGTGCGCAACAGCAGTTCCGAAAAATCTCCCCTGAAGACTCCCACTTCAACGCCACTGGCTCCGAGCCCCAGCCAGTTCAGCCACTCACCCGTCTCGCTCCGCGAGGCGAGCAGGTCGGGGTGATCCAGCCAGCGGGAGAAAAGGACAGAGGCTTTCGCTTCATGGGTTGCGGCTTCGACTCGCGCTATGTCTTGCCGCAGCACCTCGAGCAAGCGGGCTGTCTCCCTGTTGAAAGACAATTGCTCGCTGGCAATTGGCTGCACCAGAGACTGGATGCGCCGCTGAAGGCTCTGAAGAAGTGTGGTACGCCAATCCAGCGATGTCATCTATTATGGTAGTTGGATTGTGGCGTAGACCACTCGGCTACCGACAGGATGTGAGCTCCGCTAGCGCTTTCGGCAGTGATCTGCAAGTATGCAGAATTATCGTGGCGGCAGTAGATCCTGGAGTAGTCGAAGGATGCTGCAATCACACTGATGGTATACTTGCCGCCGTTAAGTTCGAGCCGCGGGATTCGTGCGCTAACAACAGTTGAGCCTGTATCCGGAACCTCAATTGGAAAACCATCGAGCGTTTCGCACAGAACGTCCAGCACCGGCAGCATCTCGGCGTTCCAGATCAGAAACTGGACACGCAGACGGCCAAGCGAAGGCGGGGCCTCGAGGGTAGCTGTGAGTGTCAACGTGTCACCGTGCGCCGCTTTGAGCGTGCCCCCCAAACCTGCAGCATGCATGGTCGAGCTTGCCGTCAGTGCGGCGATACTAACCTCACCCGAACCCGTTACGGTTTCCGCTGATTCGCGAAAGAGCGATAGGTAGATCGCTACGCCCTCAGCGATGCTCGTCCCTTGATACGTCACAGCTCCGTGATCCATCACGATCAAGTCTGTGCAGAGCCGGAAAACCTGCGGCATCGCGTGGGAGACAAACACGACCGCCGAGGTTTTCATAAGGTCGCCAATCGCGTTGAGGCACTTGAATCGGAACGCAACATCGCCCACGGCAAGTACTTCGTCGATGAGCAAAATGTCAGGCTCCATGTGCGCGGCAACTGCAAAGCCAAGTCGAACCCGCATGCCTGAGCTGTAGTTCTGAACCGGCATGTCGAGAAAGTCGCCAATCTCCGCAAAGTCGACGATGCTCTCGAACTTTGCGCGAGTCTCGGACATCGTGAACCCAAGAAGCGCAGCCTCGTTGAATATGTTCTCCCGACCGGACAAGATCGGATTGAATCCTGCGTTCAGCTCGATAAGGGCGGCGACGCGTCCTCGTGCCGTGATCCTTCCACCGTCGGGGGGAAGCAGGCCGTTGAGAATCTTCAGGAGAGTGGATTTTCCCGCTCCGTTGTGCCCGATGAGGCCAAGGCATTCGCCACGGCGCAACTCGAATGAGACGTCGGCAACGGCCATGAACTCGTCCCGGCGAAGTGCCGGCAACGCTTCGTGCAATGCTGCCTGTTCCTGCCTCGAGGGAAGGAGCGCGCCGCCGATGTCCTTCAAGCCGTACCAAAGCGAACGCTTGAGCGAGCGACAGAATTTCTTCGAAACGTGTTCGGCAACTACAAGAAGTTCCGCACCGAACTCTGACTGAGCTCTTTCTGGGTGAGCGCCCGAACTTGTGATGACAGCTTCTGTCACGTACTCAACCTTTCAACGAGATGTGGCAGGATGACCTTGTAGACTACCAGGCATGCAATGAGCACCACCGCAGAGCCGCCGAGGACAAGGAGGAATGCAGTGGGCATCGCTTCGTCGGACCCCGTAATCCAGGATCTGCCAGTTGTGATTATCGGCGTCAGCGGATTCCACAACATGACTGCACGCGCGGCTCCCGAGGACGGGAGGGAGAATATGACAGGAGTCAGGAAAAACGCGAAACGAAGGAATAGTTGTAGTGCGCGGCTGACGTCGGAATAGAGCGCGGCGATCGGAACGAGTAGCAGCCCGAGCGCCCAGCCGAGGAGAAGACTGCCTGCTAAGGCGATCGGGAAGAACAGCATGGTCGGGCGCGCGGTGACCCCGAAGACTAGAAGCGCTGGAACAAGCACGAGTGCCGCAATGCCAGCCTCCATGAGCGACTTGAAGATGGATGTGTATACGAGTGATTCGTGGGGGAAATTCACTTTGCCAAGGAAGGAGCGGGCCCCTCCAATGACTCCGAGCATTCCCATGACGCTGCTATTGAACCCCGTCCACAAGACTGTTCCAGCAAGTACGAAAACCGGGTACGGTGCGCCGCGCGAGTCGACAGTTATCACGTCTTGATCATTCAGGAATATCCAGACTAGTGCATTCGCCAGGGGCGGCACGATTAGCCACACGTAGCCAAGAATACTCTGCCTGTGGTCTGCTCTCGTGTCCCGAAGGAAGAACCGCCACGCAAGCGCTCGAGCCTGACCAAACCCACTGATCAGCGAACGGGCCGCCCCTCGCATTGCACTGAGTCCAGTTGTTGGGACCATCACCCGTACTGCCAAACCTGGTCGATTGGGCGTTCGCTCAATTCTACTATTCATGCCAATTATCACTGGTGCCGTTCAACTCCGACTTGCTGGGCACGGCGACACTGGAAAACGTCGATGGCAGATCTGGGAAGAAGTCTTTCATCAACGTTTTCTGGGCGATGCGGATCGCTTGGGAGGCTAGGCGGTGGGATACGCTTCGCAAGGCAGCAGCGGCAAGGTATGGTTCAATGCGTAGCGCATAGTCTCGAGTGAGCAATCCATTTGTGCGAGCCCGGGAAAATAGACGACGAGCGAGATTTTGATTGCCCATCTCCGTTGGTTGTCGAATACAAAAGTGAAAGAAACTGTTTGCGAGAGCCCTGGCTCGCGAATCTGTCATCAACGCATTCGTGTCGACCAGACTGCGGAGCCACTCAAACATTATCGCCGCGTTTTCGATACCGGCTTCGCTTGCCAGGAAAGTTCCATATCGCTCGGAGTCATGGGAGAGATAGTAGGAGTCAGGCACGCTAATGGGCGGCATCGGGACTGGCAACATGCCCGCGACTAGGCATTCAACGTGAAACGCAACGTCATCCCAGTGAAACTCAGGGCGCCATCGTATACCGAGAGTACGCAGGCTTTTAAGTCGGATAATCACGCCGCCGTTGACCCAGGGAACATCGATGCGTCCGGCACAAGCGAGAAAACGATCAAGGTAGCTGATGTCGGCGCGCGCGACGTTAACCCAAGTCAGGGAAGTGTCGGTCAAGACGGCCTGACGGCCAACTATTATGTCGGCATAGGGGTGAGATTCGAGGCAGGCTACGCGGTCTGACAAGCATCCTGGTTCAATCAGATCATCGGAGTCAAGAAACATAACAGACTCCGCGACCGCGGTGTCGAGACCCAGATTGCGACTCCGTTGCGCGCCGCGGGCTGTTCCATCAGGTGTCCGCAGTACCGTAAAACGATCGTCCTCAGACGGAAGCGATTGCAGGAAGCTCCAGACCGCGGGTTCAGACCTATCGTCGACGATTACAAACTGGGCTTGCTCAAGGGTTTGCGCTCTGAGCGAAGCGATCGTCGCGCGGACAAGCTCTAAGCGATTATAGACCGGGACGACCACGGCTACCGCCGCCCTCGTTTTATTCGTGTTCATCGCTCCTCGTCAGCAGTTGCCACCGAGCGCGGAGTCTTTCCCCCCAACTCGGACGAACCCACTCAGACTGCTGCCAACGGTAAAAGCCTTCGAGTGCACTGGCGAAGTCCTGCGACTCCTCAAGTCCAAGCTGTGACCAGTCGATCGTGGGCATTGTATCGGCAATTCGCTGCTTGTGGAACGCGGCTCCAGACCGGCTCGGCGTTGTATTGGTGGCATCGTCCCTGAATCCAATATTGCGTATGAGGCTGTGGGAAGGATAAAGCGCGCGTCCTCCGCTGAGGAACATAGACGCGTACCATCGAACTGCCCATGTGTCGAGGGCTCCGTCAGCGTTCCTGCGAAGCGCTTCCAAAAAGGCATAAGAGCCGTTGAAATCGAACTCGCGGTGGCCCCGTTCACGGATCCTTTTATAGAGTGCGACCGCGTCGTCATTATAATGCGCCCACGCTCGCCTCCAAGTCGCCCATCCCCACGATCCAGGCGACCGAATCAAGCCGACTGGTAAGAGCTTCTCGCGATGAGGGATGAAGTAGCCGGAAATCTGCATTATGTCTTCACGGTCACGACAGGCGTCGAGTGCGTCGGTCATGAATCGCAAAAAGCACTTGGAAAGGATGAGGTCATCTTCCAGTACGATGATGCTGTCGTGATCGTTCAGTACGGCTGTGACTCCTCCGACGATCGATTTCCTCAGGCCGAGATTGAGCGGCGCCTCATGAACCGTGGCTCGGTGAGTTTCGGACCAGTCACGGAGCAGGGCGCGGACTGCATTGACGGCTTCTGCATCATCGGCACGACCGGCACGTGGCGCTTCCGAAAAAATATGGACTGCGAGGCCGTCAAAGCCGTCAGCCCGCTCAAGTGAACCTAAGGTGAGCCGGAGGAGGTCAGGCCGTTTGAAGGCAAAAACTGCGATCGCTGGACTCTCTCTCCGGGCGCCCGATGGGTCAGGGCGGGGAATAACGCTCATTGCCGCTTCTCAGGCGAAGACGCGATATGCAGTAAGGTCAAAACGGTCGCTGCTGCAGTCGCGATAAAGTGCAAGCGGTTCTGTTGCGTATTTGACGATGAGCTCAGGCATCTTTCCGGCGGCATGCTCGAGCATTTCCATCTGTGAAACGTAAAACTGAAGTGAACCGATCCAAGTCACGATTTCATCTCGTCCCAAGGAGTAGCTCACCGGGCACAACCCCCTTATTGCGGTGCCGACATGCGCTGGAAAAAGTTGCAGGTATGGTACTTCGGGATAATACATCAGTGTGGGTGCGGCCAGCCTTTCTGCCACGTTTCTCGTGATAACGTGATCGACGTGTTTCCCGATTCCGAGGGGAGCCAGAACTACGTCACCTTGATGGGTCATATTTGAGAGGCGCATTGCCATTTCCGCTACGAGCCTATTGTCTCCGTCGTGCCAGTGATCGCGTTGGGTCGTTTGATACATGAAACCACCACCGGCGTCTTTCCGGTACGGCGAATCCTTCCAGCCGAAATGCCGGGCGAACGCGCCGAGATGCTTGCAGGCCCGGCCATCTTCAAGTTCTCGCTTCGCCTGCAGTCGACTGCCGGTCGATCCGCCTGACGAGGCGTGGAGCCAACTAGCCAGTTCCGAATAAGGGCCGATAAGCGCCGCGCCGCAGAACAGGCTCCAGATCTCCACCCGCGCCACTGATTTGAGAGAGGCAATGAGCCCTCCTACGGACAGCGCCGCATCATCGAGGTGCGGGGAAAGAATGATCCATCGCGGTCGTTTCCTATCCTTCGACCCTTGCCCTCGCTGAAAAAGCTTCAAGCGCCCGATCCCAGCGACGGCGGATTCTCGTGATGGGGCTCGGTCGCATTACCACGACGTTGCCATGCGCGGTGATTCGCCAGGCAGGACACAGCTCGCGAAGCTGGGCCAGCGAAGTTGGGACTAGGTAAGCGAGGCCCCGTTTGCTCGTGTACAGCGCCCCTCGAGGAGTTAGCGCCGCCAGCATCGCATCCATGTAAGCGATGAAGTGAGGGGTGCAGCATGTGTAAGAACGTACGTTTGGATCGACGATGCAGTCAAACGAATTGTGAAGGAGCCGACGGTAGCTTTCTACATCGTACTTGTTGCACAGCACCACATCGAAGCCCAAGGTGGCTGCGTTGGCTACCTCACCCCCATCGCGACTCAGTCCCTGTCTGACCCTGGTGCCGAACGCCTGAAACAGCAGGGCGTTGCCGACTCCGACATGAAGTATCTTCTCCGGTGCTCCCCGATCCTTTAACCATGCCAGTATTTCCTGCTCATCGTCGGTTGGAGCCCGGCCAAGCCAACCGGTGTCATTGTTCGGTCCCACGGGCTCGGGGCAGGGTACCACGTCTATACCGATCAGCCAGCCAATTCCGTTGCGGGCTTCGCGACGCTCGGGAAAAATGCGTCCCTGAAGCGGTCCACGACGGCGGGGGGCATGGTCCCGACCCACATTTCACGGATTGATCCGGATTCGACGATTACAGCCGTTGGAACTGCCCGCGTCAACCTTCCCATCAGTGAGTCCGATACGGTTACCACCGGAAAGCTTATCTCGTATTCGCGCTTGTAGGCGGCGACCTCTGACGCCGGCGCGGCCATTACACCGATCACCTTTGGAAGTGACTGCGACTGCACCATTACGTTCGCCACCTTGACGAATTGCGAACAGTATGGACAGTTGGCACCGAGGTACGCCACGAGCACTTCGCCGTCGACACCCTTTGTTGCGTCATCAGCCCACGAGTGCTTCCAGTTCCTGCCTACCTTTAGCGGACTTGTGTCGAGCATCGGCCTGCCGTTCTTAGACTCGAATCGTTGCGCCACGTGCGCGAAAACGCCGGCCGCAGCACCTGCCGTGGCTATCGCCGTAAGCTGCCAGAGCTGGACGGTTGAGTCGCGAGATCCCCCGACCCACGCGGCGCCGGCGAGCAACGCAAACGTTGCGTTGATTGCAAGGCTCTCGGCGATCGACGGCTGGATAAAGCCGCCATAACATCCGCAATCCTTGGCCTTGCCACTCTTTACACCCCACCAACTGATTGCGGTGAGTATGGCGAGTAACGCGACTGTCGCGGGGAGAATATACCCTGGTGCAGCAGCGGATATCAATGCGACACCCCACGCAACTTCTGCTGAAGCAGCTGTCGTTACGGATGGCTCCTGATACTTGAACGGAATCCATCCGAGCGATCCGAGATGACGCCGAAAGCTATGCGGAGCGATAGCCTTGATTGCGCCGGCCCATACGAATGTCAGGCCGATCAGCGCCGGACCGAGGGACAGCCATGCCGGTGGTAGGTCGATAGTCATGAGAGCGGGGAAATTGCGAGCGGAGCGACTTCAATACAGTGGTCGGCTGTGGTAAGCCGGGCAAGTGGTCGGCAGCAATAGCTGCTCGTACTATCGACGCACGCACGCGTGAATAGTTTGGTGTCGTGAACCTTTTCCTCGAATTCGATGGCCGTCAGCTGGCGTTCGAAACGGACGTGGGTGAGGTATTTGACTACGTTTCATCAAACTTTCACCACATGCTGGTGCCCGGGGTGACGGTTAGTGCAGGCAGGCTCGCAGTCTTTCGGAGTTCACGCGGTTTCGTGCTTGAAAGTGCTGCGCTGCAAGAGTATCCCGAATCCGTGCTTGGAGAACTTTACCCTCTCATTAAGGATGAGGTTCGACTCCAGTTCATGAGAGGCAGGCCCGACCTTCTATGGATGCATGCTGGTGCGGTAGAGCGCGATGGACGTGCGATGCTTCTTTCGGGCTCCTCTGGTCAGGGGAAAAGCACGCTGTCGACTTACCTTTGCGACACCGGCTGGCGATTCTTGTCAGACGAC
>JBBREF010000149.1:0-8418 GCA_038203205.1 Gemmatimonadales bacterium
GAGGCTTAGCCGCGGCGAATGGGCCGAGGCACTCGAGGAACAGCTCACGGAGACGGTACGGCTCCATCTTATGAGCGATGTTCCTGTCGGCGCCTGGTTGAGCGCCGGACTCGACTCGAGCGCGGTCGTCGCGCTGATGAGCCGCGTCGGCCAGCGGAAGATTCCCACCGTCACGCTGGCATTCGAGCACTCGGACTTCGATGAGATCCGCTCGCAGAAACTGCTCTATGACTTTCCCGGTTACGACCTCGACGCGCATGAGGTGACGTGCACGGCGGACCACATAGCGCTGCTGCCAAAGGCGCTCTGGCACGCCGAAGATCCGTTGCCGACCGGGATCGATATTGCGCGGATGCTCCTGGCCGGTGCGTCAGCGGAGCGGGTCAAGGTGATCCTGACGGGTGAGGGATCGGATGAGCTGTTCGGGGGTTATGACTATTTCCAGGTCGACAAGGCGCTACGTCCATTCTCGCGACTGCCACGCTGGTTCCGCCATCTCGCCGGTGCTGCCGTCGCGAAGCGCCACCCTCGTGCAAGCCGGGTGCATGTGGGTCCCCGTGAGATGCGGATGGATCGCTATACACGTCTCACCGCGCCGCTAAATACAGAATCAGGGATGAACGTTCTCTCTGCAGAAGTGCGTCAGCTGCTGGCTGCAAGCCAGGCGCGGAGCGACGACGACCTTCGGTTGCCTGACGCGTTCGAAAGCTGGGACCCTCTCTCCCAATTCCAGTATTACGAAATGAAAATCCGGCTTCCGGATCGGATCGAGCTCAGCCTGGACCGCGCATCGATGGCGCATTCGGTGGAGGCACGAGTTCCTTTTCTCGACCACGCGCTGGTGGAATTCTGTGCGCGAATCCCGCCATCATTGAGGATGCGCGGGCTGCGCGAGAAGCACGTCCTGCGCGAAGCGATGCGCCGGGTGCTGCCGCGAGAGATTGCCGAGCGCGGAAAGCGCGGCCTGGTGGCGCCGGTGAGGCACTGGCTGCGTGCGCCATTGCCGGACTTCGCTGCCGACCTTCTCTCTGATGTCGAGGTGCGCCGGAAGGGATACTTCGATCCTGCTGCGTTCGCACGCCTCCGGGCGCGATTCGATCGCGGGGACCCGGATTTCGATCGGGCGCTGATGTCGGTCCTGATGGTACAACTGTGGGACGAGCTGTTCATCCAACGTGGTCGTCAGTAACATGGGAGATGACCGCCTTCACTTTTCCATTGGCTTCCGGCGCGATCGCGTCTACCAGCTCGATGTCCGCGTGAATCGTGCTGCCAAGCAGTGATTTCAGCTCCGCGTCCAGGTCCTGGCGGGTACGATCCGGGTGACCCGCGTCTGCGCAGACCACACGAAGCGTGAAGCGCAGAACCTCCTCCTGAGTCAGCTGAAGCTGAACCACTCCGTTCACCCGCAGCAACGGTGTCATGACCACGAGCCCGTGCATTTTCCGGCCGTCCGCGAGCAGAACAAAGTCGCTGATGCGCCCGTCGATGGTGTCGATGGCAGGCAGGGTCCGGCCGCAGGCGCATGCTGCGGCAGTCACCGTTACGACATCGCCCAGCCGGTAATTCAGGAGAACGGTGGCACGATTGACGAGATTCGAAATGACGACTTCACCGCGGCTGCCTGGCGCGACGGTGTTCCCGCCTTCATCCACGACCCGTGTCGCGGCGTGATCGATGCTGAGATGGAACGCCCTGCGTTGCTCGCACTGGAACCCGATGCGCAGCGCCTCCGCGGCCTGGTAGGTCGAGACAATCGGCACCCCGAAGTCCTGCTCGATGAGCGCGCGATCCGCGTCCGGCATCCGCTCCGCGCCGTAAGTGATGCAGCGTGGCCGATGCACCCTCAGTCCGTGGCGGGCAGCGTGCCGGAAAACGGCGCCAATGTGGGCTCCCCAGCCGTGCACCACGTCAGGCTTCACGTCGTTCAATCGCGCGACCGTGGATTCAAAGCTCTCTACCGTCGACGCGCGACTTCGCTCCAGGTCCACGCCTCGGGGAAGCCACGAATTCGCCTCGTAGAAGCTACGAATCTGGAAGGCGACGCTGTTATCCCTGGCAATCCGCATTTCGCGGTAGCCGAAGGTCCTCCCGACAAAATGAGAAATCACGAGCCGCTGGCGGTGCCCGTGCGCGAGCGTCAGAAAGAGCCCGGCGGGGTCGTAGGAGATTGATTTCGCGTATCCCGAAGTTCCGCTCGAGGCGATGTCGAGGGCCCGCCCACCTGTGAAGCTGCGCGAGACGAACCGGGTTCGATTATGGGCGAGATCGCTCGGCGTTATGAGCGGCAGCAGTGCGAGGTCGTCGGCCGTCCGGAAGTCACGCGGGTCGAGGCGCCCGGCGTCCATCGTTTCGCGATACCAGGGAACGGTGTCGTATGCGTGAGCGACAATCGACCGGACGCGAGCATTCTGGATTGCGGTGATCTCGTCGAGCGAGCGGAACGGCAGTCTCGACTCGTCGCGGACGTGCCATGCGGTGAATGCGTCCCAGTAAAGGCGACGAAAGAGCGGCGCTTTCCCGCTCATGATCTGTGACGGTGGATTCGTGTTCTCCGCATGAGTAACGTTCTTCTCTTAATCTCCTGCTTTGCGCCCATATCCGAAAGGAAGCTGATGGCTCACACGCCTGCGGAAGAAATAACCGGGTCCGCCCGGTGGAACAGAGTGCAGCGGATCGCTGGAGCGCCTCACTACCTCGACGATTTTCTCGGCGAGCTGAAGCGGGGTGTTCACCTCGAGCTCATCGAGAGATGGGGTGGTCTGCCGGCGACCGGCCGGGTTCTCAAGACCGATCTTTTCGAGGAGTCGATGGGTCCCGATGCCTACCTGACCACGCTGGCCGCAAAGGGCGCGATGGCGGTAGGAATGGACATCTCACCATCGGTGACGCGGCGCGCGCGTGCCAGGGATGCCACGATGGGCGCGCGTTATCTCAGCTCAGACTCCCGCGCCCTGCCCTTTGCAGACGGCTCCTTCACGCTGATCATCTGTCCGTCGACTCTCGATCATTTCTCCGACCCTCGCGACCTCGGGCGCAGTCTTCGCGAGCTGGGGCGCGTGCTGGCTCCGGAGGGGCGGATCATCGTCACACTCGATAACCGGCAGAATGTTTTTGACCCTCTGCTCCGGCTGGTGAACCGGCTGGGGTGGACGCCCTATTATCTCGGCCGCTCATACACGGTGCAGGAACTGCGAAAGGAGCTGGAGCTGGCCGGGTTCGCAGTGGAGGATACGACGGCGATTCTTCACAATCCGCGGCTTGTGGCAGTGGCGGCGGTAACGGTTGCCAGGAAGCTGCGCTGGCGTCCCTTGATGACACTCGTACAGCGTGCCTTGATCGCGGCGCAGCGCCTCGAGCATACACGGCTTCGCTACTACTTCGGAAGTTTTGTCGCAGCGGCGGCGACTCGCCGGCCCTGACTTGCAGTAATGCCTGATTCGCTGCTTCGACGAAGCCTGACGAAGATCAGGTATTACAAACAGGGAGTGCCCTGGTACGGAATGGTCCTGCGCGTATGGATCGACGCGGTATCGAAGCTCGGGCTCCGGATCGAGCCGTTTCACCTGTTCATGGAAGGGCTGGACCGTGCCGAGCCGCCCGATTTTCCGGCAGGACTTGGGGACCTCGAGGTTTCTCTCCTCGGAAGAGAGCACATGGCGGAGCTGGGACTGATGCCTGGTCGCGACCTGGCCGAAGCCGATCTCCAGGCGCGCCTCGCTTCCGGGCAAATGTGCCTGGGTGCGAGGCACCGTGGAAGCGTCGTCGCCTTCACATGGTGCAATCTCCGGCAATGTATGATCGAGGGACATCCGCTGTTCGAGCTGCGAGACGATGAGGCGTCGCTTTTCGATGCCTATACGGTTGAGGTGTTCCGGGGACGCGACCTCGCCCGGTGGATGCGGTATCGCTGCTACGAGGAGCTCGCGAAAATGGGACGGCACCGCTGCTACAGCGTGACGATCATCTTCAACACGCCGGCAGTGCGCTTCAAGGAGAAGCTTGGTGCGAAGGTAATCGGGCGGGGGGTGTACGTGGATCTGCTCGCGCGCTCGCAGTTCCACTTCGGGGCGGAGAGGCCGGGCTAGCGAGCCGATACTTTTGCGAGACACCCGGTTGGGCCGAACTCACCGAATTGCCAGGGATCCTGATCCAGGCTCAAATGCGAAGCAGGACCTTTCCCTTGGTAAGACGACCCTCGAGGGCCCGATGGGCCTCGGCTGCCTCAGCCAGCGGGAATTCCCGGTCGATTCGAACATTCAGCTCACCGGTGCTCAGCCATTCGAACAGCTCGCCGGAACGCCAGAGCAATTCCTCACGCGTAGCTGAGTAGTGAACGAGCGTTGGACGGGTGACGAACAATGAGCCTTTCCGGTTGAGTATCTGCAGATCGATCGGCTCGACCGGGCCGCTCGACTGGCCGAAGAGAACCATCATCCCGCGCGGCGTGATTACATCGAGACCCTTGAGAAACGTCGCCTTCCCTACCGAGTCGTAGACGACGTTCACGCCACGCGATTGCGTGATTCGGCGTACCTCGGGGACGAAGTCATCCCGCGTATAGACGATTACCTCGTCTGCTCCGGCGTTCCGCGCCAGCTCCGCCTTTTCGTCCGAACCCACGGTGCCGATTACAAACGCGCCGCGCCGCTTTGCAATCTGGACGAGCAGCAGCCCCACTCCACCGGCTGCTGCGTGTACGAGACAGCGATCGCCGGTCTTCAGCGGATATGTCGAGCAGGCGAGATAGTGGGCGGTCATTCCCTGAAGCATCATCGCTGCGGCAACGCGAGTATCGACGGCATCGGGAATCGGAACGAGCCTTGACGCGTTGACTACCGCGTACTCTGCATACGATCCCATCACACCGGTCCATGCAACCCGGTCGCCGACGGCAACTCCCTCCACGCCTTCGCCGACTGCGTCGATCACTCCGGCGCCTTCCTCCCCAAGCGTGGCAGGGAGCGGAACCTGGTAGAGTCCCGTCCGTTTGTAGATGTCGATGAAGTTGATGCCAGCGAACTCAACCCTGACGCGCGCCTCACCGGGTCCGGGCTCCGGTATCGCGACCGACTCGGCGACAAGTGCATCGGCAGAGCCGGGTGCGTGAATGCGGATAGCCTGCATCAAAACTTGACGGTGTCTCGCACCAGGTGAAGTCCCGTATGCTTCATGCAGCCTCCGACCCGATCGGGTCGACGCCAAAGTATTATTCAGGGGACGGTTGGCACGTTGCGACCGGACTACCGGACTATAGGTTGCCGGGACTGCGTCGGCAATGACGGTCCTTGCCTCGATGGATCAGAGCGACAAGGCGGCGCTGGTCGGACTTGGCCCTAATCCCAACTACTAATTATCACCCAGTTAGTAATTAGATCTTGAATCCAGGTCCCGATCTACTAATTTTGGATTTATTAGGAATTAATTAGGAGATAGACCCCGATGAAACTCCCCGTAGTCCCGCCACCGCTCGGCAAACTCATCTCCGAGGCGGTTTCGCATGCCTCCGAGAACAGGTTCCTTGAGCTCACAAAGGCCGGATTAGGACCCGCGCCAGGAGGCAAATATCGGCACTGGGACACTTTCCGACACGACCCACCCCTCTCTGGATTCACCGCAGAAGAGCAATGGCTCGCCGTAAAACTCGCGCGGCGTTCGCTTTACTCGCTCCTGCCCCTTAGCGATTCAAAGGGCGAACCCTTTCGTTATTCCCTGCCTGCGGTCGCCCTCGAAATGCTGCACCGGATCGACCGCGATGCCGCAGGAAATATCCAGGGGAATGAGCAGGTCACCAACCCGGCCACCAGAGACACGTACTTGTTCAAGTCGCTGGTGGAGGAGGCGATTACATCGAGCCAGCTCGAAGGTGCCTCGACCACCCGCAAGGCCGCGAAAGCCATGATTCAGGAAGGTCGGACGCCCCGAACTCGCAGCGAGCGGATGATCCTGAACAACTACAAGGCGATGCGATTCATCCTCGGCTCAGTCGACAAGCCGCTTACGCCGGCAAGAATCATCGAACTACAGAGAATTCTGACGGAAGGCACGCTTGAAGATCCAGACGGTGCAGGTCGGTTTCGACGCGCCGACGAAGAGATCGTGGTCGAGGACGAAACGGGGACCCGTCTTCACACACCGCCGCCTGCCACTGAACTGGCAGCCCGAATGGACAAGATGTGTGTATTCGCGAACGGCACTGGAAAAAGTGAATTTATCCCCCCTGCAGTGAGGGCAATCCTGCTCCACCTCTGGCTGGCTTACGATCATCCGTTCGTCGACGGAAATGGCCGGACGGCACGTGCCCTGTTTTACTGGTCAATGGCCCGGCAAGGGTACTGGCTCTGCGAATATGTGTCGATTTCGAGGATCCTGAAAAAGGCGCGGGGTCAGTATGCTCGATCCTACCTGTATACAGAGACGGATGAAAACGACGCCACCTATTTCATTCTTTATCAGCTGCGAGTGCTGATTCGCGCAATCGCTGAGCTCCACGACTATCTGGCGAGAAAGGCGACGGAGCTTCACGAATCCGACGAGCTGGTCAGGCAGGCAGCACTCGTTCATGACGACCTGAATCCGCGCCAGCTCGCGCTGATCAACCATGCATTGAAAAATCCGCAGGCTCGCTACACGGTCGCGTCCCATCGCACATCGCATGGAGTCAGCTACCAAACTGCGCGAACGGATTTGATGAAGCTGGCCGACCAGTCGCTGCTGGTTGTCAACACCGGAGGCCGCGCATTCAGCTATGTCCCGAGCCGGGAACTACGGGAAAAGCTATCGCCTTCACGAACACCCAGGCCGACTACACCCCGATCGGGTGCCAGGTTGTCTTGAACTCGATGAAGTCCTTGATGTCATAGACACCCTGCCCCGAATCCGAATACCAGTCCAGCTTTTCTTCCGCTTTCCTGGTCTTTACCCGCTTCACCGAATCTGCGGCGCCGAGGGCAAGCTCCTTACGCTCTTCCAGCCCGACAACGGCTGACAACCCGCGAAGGTGCGTGTGCGTCGCAAACGTGGGCAGCAACTCCCGCCTGAATCCCGTGAGCAGGTTCACAACACCACCCGGCAGATCCGACGTCGCCAGCATCTCGCCGAGCACAATTGCGGGATACGGCTGCGTCTCGGATACGAGAGCAATCACGGTATTCCCCGAAACGATGACCGGCGCGATCTGCGAAACGAGTCCAAGAAGCGGAGCCGAATCCCCGGCAATCACACCGATGATTCCCATCGGCTCAGGCACGGTGAAGTTGAAGAACGGCCCCGCGACAGGATTCGTGTTCCCGACAACCTGCGCGTACTTGTCGGCCCATCCGGCGTAGTAAATCAACCGGTCAACCGAAGCGGCGACTTCCTTTTCTGCGTCTCTCTTTGATGACCCGCCGACGGACAGGGCGTCAGCCATCTCCGCGCCTCTACTTTCCAGCATCTCGCCAAGGCGATACAGTATCTGCCCACGATTGTACGGAGTCCGCTTAGCCCAATCCGGCCCCGCCTTCGCCGCGGCCTCGACAGCATTCCGCAAATCCTTCCGCGTGCACTGCGGAATGTTCGCGTAGAACTTTCCGTCCTTCTTCCCGTTCTCGTGGATGGGAAACACGCGCCCCGACTCCGAGCGGATGAACGCGCCGCCCACGTAAACCTTGGGCGTCTTGGTGATTGGCAGTCTCTGCGCACTCATCTTAAACTCTGCGTCCTCGTATCGATCCATAGTCCAACAAGCCCTGGCGCCCGCCTTCTCTTCCGAAGCCCGACTCCTTGTATCCACCGAACGGCGACGACGGATCGAACTTGTTGAACGTGTTCGCCCACACAACTCCCGCCTTCAACTCAGTCGACATCTTGAGAATCCGCGAACCCTTGTCGGTCCACACACCTGCCGACAATCCGTAAGCAGTGTTGTTCGCCTTCTCGACAGCTTCTTCAAGCGTCCTGAACGTCAGCACCGACAACACTGGCCCAAAGATCTCTTCAGTAGCAATGCGATGCGACTGCGTCACACCGGTGAACACGGTCGGCTTGAACCAGAAACCGTTCCCCGGCAACCTGCACGCGGGCGACTGATACATCGTCGCACCTCCCGCAGAACCCGACTCGACAAGCTCGGTAATCCTGTCGAGCTGTGCCTTCGAGTTTATCGCGCCTATGTCTGTATTCTTGTCGAGCGGATTCCCAACACGCAAAACGTCGATGCGATCCTTGAGCTTCTTCACGAAAACTTCGTACAAACTCTCCTGCACCAGCAGCCGCGATCCCGCGCAGCACACGTGACCCTGGTTGAAGAAGATTCCATTCACCACTCCTTCCACCGCCTGGTCGACCGGCGAATCGTCGAACACGATGTTCGCTGCCTTGCCGCCAAGCTCCATCGTCATCTTCTTGTCCGTCCCCGCCACCTGACGCATGATGCGC
>JBBREF010000150.1:0-8370 GCA_038203205.1 Gemmatimonadales bacterium
GATGGCTCGGTCGCCGCATACCAGGCTGCCATGGGCTCACTCATGATGACGCTGCATCGCTGGGTCGACGCAGTGGCTGCATACTCAGCGGCAGTACTGCTCGACGTAGATAATCCGGAGTACCGGCGTCAACTCAAAGAGGCACGTTCGAGGCGTTAACTCCCGACCAAGATTGAGTCTTGACCGATTACCCGACGACGACGCCTCTTTTTTTGGAGTTGGTATGAGAAGCTCTGCTCCCCTTCGTTTGGAGTTGACCCGGTTTCGTGGACACTTCACTCTTTGAGAGAGGAGGTTCACAATGGGAAAGGTCAGATCGCCATATCCGGCGGAGTTCAAGCGTCAGATGGTGGAGTTGGTTCGGGCCGGGAGAACACCCGAAGAGCTGTCGCGGGAATTCGAGCCGACGGCGCAGTCGATTCACACGTGGGTCAGGCAGCACGAGCGGGATTCCGGGGAGCGGCGTGACGGCGGTCTGACGAGCATCGAGAGCGATGAGCTCAGACGCCTGCGTCGCGAGAATCGGCAGCTCAAGATGGAACGAGACATCTTGTCAAAAGCCGCGGCCTGGTTCGCAAGGGAGACCGGCACGATCCCCGACGGATCTTCGGGTTCGTGAGGGATCACCAGGCCCGGTTCCCAGTCGCGGCTTTGTGCCGCGTACTCGGAGTCTCCAAGAGCGGGTTCTACGCATGGTCGAAACGCCCGGTATCGCCCAGAGCTATTCGTGATGCGTTGCTCGTGCCCCAGATCATCGCGAGTCACGAGGCCTCTGACAGCACGTATGGGGCGCCGCGCATTCTTGGAGACCTCGAGGATGCCGGTGAATATGTGGGGCAGAAACGAGTCGCGCGCCTGATGCGAATGGCGGGGATCGCAGGCGTGAGCCGTCGGCGTTTCGTCGTTACCACGAAGAGAGCAGCGCGAGCTGAGGCAGCTCCCGACTTGGTGGAGCGTAATTTCACCGCGAAGGCGGCGAACCAACTCTGGGTGGCCGACATAACCTACATTCCGACGTGGGCTGGATTTCTTTACCTCTCTATCGTTCTCGACGCGTTCAGCAGGCGAATCGTCGGCTGGGCCATGGCGACTCATCTCAAGACCGAGCTGGTGCTCGATGCACTGGAGATGGCGCTCGAACAACGCCGGCCGGGCGAAGTGATTCATCACTCCGATCACGGATGCCAGTACACGTCACTTGCTTTCGGCAAACGATGTGGAGAAATGGGAGTAAGGCCGTCGATGGGCTCGGTCGGGGATGCTTACGACAACGCGATGGCCGAGAGCTTCTTCGCGACGCTCGAATGCGAGTTGATAAACCGGCGGCGTTTCCGATCTCAGGTCGAGGCACGACACGCCATATTCCGTTTCATCGAAGGCTGGTACAACCCCCGCCGACGGCACTCCGCCCTCGGTAACAAATCACCGGTCAGCTACGAAAAGCTGATCACAGAGGCAGCTTGATTCTCAAGCCGCCAGGTGTCCACCGAAACGGGGCAACTCCAGACAACGCTTTCTCGTACGCTTCATTAAGAAGTAAAGTCCCGAAACTGAGGATCTTAGGACTCGAGTAGGACTGGTCATCTGACGCATATGATTCTGAAAGGGACGGCAATCTACAATCCGAGATTAGGACGCTGCCTTGCTCAATTAGCGAACGGGATCTTGCCGGGCCGCCATATCAAGCATCCGCCAAAATCTCTATGATCTCTGCTAGAAATAATGGGAACGCTCATGACCGTTGTAAGCTCGAATGATGGCCATATGGGGTGCTGCAGCCTCCCACGCCACCAATGCGAGACGAACCGCCCGCTCGGCATCATTCCACGATTGCGCGCATAGGTTTAGATCCAGGACTCGGCGATTGCCTTGTCGCGGCGCGACTTCAATTGTTCCCGGCGGAGCTCTGAAAAAGGAGACAAGAGCATCATTCGCCAGAGAAGCCTCCGGACCGCCAACGTAGACGGAGAATCGTGCGGGAGGTCTCAAGGCCGACCAACTCTCGGTTAGCCGATGCAGTTCGTTCAAAGCATCGGCCGCCCTCGCTGGATCAGAAGTATATGGTGGATCTGCAAGAAACATAGAAAGTTGGCGCCCGCGAGCACGACGGATTAGCTCACGGTATTCGACTGCAACACCGGCGGCCTCTTCTTGCGATGCTACCCGGAGATTCGACCGCGTGACAATTGCCACGGTTGTGGCGGAAACTTCAGCTTTCATCCCGCCTGGCAATCCTTGAGTTAGGTATCCACGTTCCTTGGACACCTCAGCGCGCAACGCATTCGCAACTTCCCAGTTCACTTCTATGTGATCGGCAATCTCTGCGAACCGTTCCTCATCCATCCTCCGCATAATCGGATGGTACCGCAGATCAGGGGCACCGTCGACCCGTCTAGGTGAAGCGTCGTACTCAACAAACCATTCTTCACGATCGACCCGGAGTATTCCTCCGCCCCTTACTACTTCTCTGTATTCACTCATTCGCTTCGCTCGGCAAACGTCCCTGAAAGACGCGGTGCACGAAATTTGGTACTGGCGCTCGTTCGACCCTCAACGCTGGCGAGTCCTGTCGCGACTGGAGATAGATGAAGCCGTCATCGGACCGATAGAAGCGCACCCGGACTTCTTTAGCGTGGCCCTTCTTTTCTTCGCGGATGTAGCGCTGACGAAGTAGCGCACGAAGATCCAAGCGGAACACGCCAATATGATGAACCGGAGATCCCGTTCGAGCACGCCAATTCAGCCCTATGTACAGTGGCGTGTTGCTCATCTCTACGCGACGGTGATAGTGCTGCTGGTTATCGTCCCGCAGGGTGAACCGCGCCGCCTTGCACCCAGTCGGGACGTTCGAAACCTTGGTAAGGGCTTCAGCCATTTGACTTAGCGGAGAAGGTGGGGCGCTTCATAACACCTTCAGGTAAACTGCGACCACAGCCAATAAAATGCGAGCACACACCTACCCGACCAGCATTAGTTTGTGTTCGATGCCGAAGGGTGAGCTAACAGCGCCGGCGTAGTTGGTGTTGGCGGTCCGACGTAACTCGAAGACTGGTACACCATTGACTACGAATCAGAAGGTAAGGGGTTCGAGTCCCTTCGGGCGCGTTGGTAAGTACAAGAGATGGTCTGAGGTCCCGATTCGAAACGGTGTTGACAGTTCCGGCCCTCGCCGGAGCGCCGTCTAGTACCTCAAGATCTCGTCACGCCCTGGCCTTTTCTGCTCTTTAATTGCGGCTACGACTACTGCACCAATTATGAGGCCCGCGATGAGCAGAATGAAAACTCCAGGATTCAAGAGAAAGGAGATTTTCACTGCCACAATGATGAGACCAACGACCATTAATCGGGTAAAGCGAGCAGAATGGCGCACTAGGCCCAAAAGCGACTCAACCCTATCAGCCGCCTCGGTTCGTTTCGCCTCCGCGAGGCGTTCCTCAACGGCGATCTGTGCTTTCCCTTCGGTTCGATGCCGTCGTGCGAGCTCAGAACTCAGCAAAGGGGCGTTCAATCGTCTTAGGTCAGACGATCGAGGGAAGATCTTCGTTTCCGGATCCGGACCAAGAGCCAACAGACGCGCGCGGTCCCCTGACTCTCCCCTCCGCGGTTCGCGTCGCAGACTTTTATTCGCTTGATCGTGGATGCTTGCGGCGCTATCAAGGAGCGCCGAAGAGATCCACGAATACGCGGCCAGCCCTACCGGGAAAGAGAACGCCACGCCCAGCAGTGAAACGTCGCCCGAAGATCCGATGGCAAGAGCGCCGTTATCGCGCCGGGCGGCACTGAATAGATACTTGCCGAGCCAATTACCCCCCTTTCTCGTGTTTCATACATGAGTGATGAGCGAGTGCGTCCTAACCCCGGAGCTACCCATGTTGAAACCGTCGACCGCTGCAGCTTTGGCTGGGCTTTCACTGTTGTTAGTAGCCTGTACCGACTTCACAGACCCAAAAACACCGGACGTGTCACCAACGATCGTGACAGGAACCTGGAGCTATAACGCAACCAATATGTCGGGCGACGGATTGACATGCAGCATCAACGTCCCCGCCGTAACCTTTTCTGGGAGTGGAAGTACGTTCGGAGGCACTTATGGAAAGGGGACAATATCGTGCGGAGATTCTTTCAATTCGACTTTTACCGCTGGACCAATTCTGGGCGGAAGAGTTTTCGGGAACTCCGTGGTTTTTGATTTCGACATACCGGAGTGGGGTCACACAGGTACCCTGTCTGGCAATACGATTTCGGGAACTGTAATCCTCTACTTAGGTACGAATTCAAAGATTTATGTGTTGAGCGGCAGTTTCTCGATGGTGAGGAACTGAGCGAGTCTCTTGCTACGAAGGGTAGACGTAGTCTCTCCCTTTGAGGCTTGAAAGTCTCGATCAGCTGCTCCCGGCGCCTTCGAGTTTGAGGAACCGGGCGGCGTTCCCGTAAAGGATGTCGATCTTTTGGGTCTCAGTGAGAAAGACGGCGTTCTCGATCGCCTCGATCCCGGCCCGCAGGTGGCGCGCACTGCCATCCGATCCGAACATGATCCGTTTGCCGAATCCGGCGTCGACCAACCGGCGGAGATAGCTGTAGTACGCCGGCCTCGGGATCGCCCACTGCAAAACCGAGACATCCACGTAAAGCTGGGGATGCATGTAAAGCATGTATATCATTTCCTCCTCGAACGGCCACGCGGCGTGCATCACATAAAGCCGCAATTTGGGAAAGCGCGTAAGTACGGGCTCCAGAAGAAGCGGGCTTCCAGCTCGGCCGCTGTAGTTTGGTGATTTATGCGGTGGAAATCGGCTCGCCGCGTATGCGACACCAGGTGCCGCGAACCCAAGGTGAATTCCAACCGGCACGTCGAGTTCGGCAGCAATGGCCAGGTACGGTTCCAGTCGCGGGTCATCAGGCGGGATGCCCGCATACTGGGCGGTTATCTCGCCGAGGGCTTTTATCTCGCCTCGGGCAATGCGTGCGCGAAGATCCGCAGTGTCGGGCCATTCCGCTCCCCCAGGAAAACACTGCGCTCCGCTCGTCGGGAGGCGACCTCCCTCACATGGCAAAGTCAGCGCTGGAATCAAATTCGCCGCTCCGACGCGGGGTCGGCTCGATAGCATGTCTGGAGTACCGAGAAAAACTGCCGTCGTTACGTTGAGCGAATCCATCGCCGCGACCATCGCTGCGTTGCCAGCCGGTCCCAGCGCGTGAAGGTGCATGTCGATGACCCGACGCGCCGCCGGTGGAAGTCCTCGTGCAGGGGTCGGGGAAAGCTGCGGCGATTGTGCCGATTGTCTACCGACGGCGGATGGCGAGGCACTTGCACACGAGCAGGTGATTACGATGAGCGAGAACAGCCGGAATAGGCGCATATTGTGGTGACCGTCTCAAAATTAGGGTGATGCTGAAAATTCAACTTACTGCTGATAATTCAACATTACCCGGCGATTGTCAACGATTGCGCCTGATTTGGATCCGGAAAGGGGTTTGAATTGCCGACGCGACGAAGGGCGGTTCTCGTTGCCGCGCTTGCATTCGGATTAGCGGCCGGAATGGGCATCTTCACCTTCGGCTACGCCAAGGGTGCGTCCTATCTCACTAACGACCCCGCGGCGTGCGCCAACTGCCATATCATGAGCGAGCACTTTGGGGCGTGGCAGAAAGGAAGCCACAAGGCTGCGACCTGCAACGATTGTCACACTCCGCACAATCTCGTCGGCAAGTACGTTACGAAAGCTCAGAACGGCTTCTGGCACTCATTCTATTTCACGACCGGGCGCTACCCTGATCCGCTCAGAATTACTGAACGCAACCGGGCTGTGACAGAAGAAGCGTGCAGGTATTGTCACCAGCCGATAGTCGAAGCCATCGATCACGGTTCGCGTAATTCGTGTATTCACTGCCACAAGTATGTCGGCCATCTCGTTCGCTGACGCGCCCTCCCGCGCGATGAATCACATCACCTGTTGAGGTAACTCATGAGCACTCCTGACACCGAAACCCGCCGCTCTAAAGTGGGGATCAAGACGATCGCCGCCGTCGCTGCGTTTGGGTTGGTTGCGGCAGTCGGAGGAGCCGCGCTTCTCGCGAACATCATGGAGCGGCGCCAGGAAGCGCGAAACCCGTTCTACCGCGTTGTCGCACTCACTGACACGACGACAGACCCCGCAACGTGGGGAAAGAACTTCCCCCAGCAATACGACGCTTACCTGCGCACAGTCGACCAGGAGCGAACACGATACGGTGGCAGCGAGGCGCTGCCTCACAGTCCCACCAACGCGGACCCGCGTTCAGTCGTAGCCCAGTCACGGCTGCAGGAAGACCCGCGACTCAAGGAATTCTGGTCGGGCTATGCCTTTGGTCACGACTTTCGCGAGGAACGTGGACATGCATACATGCTCGCCGACCAGCAGTTCACCGAGCGCCAGCAGTTCTCACAGCAACCCGGCACCTGCCTGCACTGCCATGCATCCATGTACGCGACCTACCTCCGCCTCGGCAAAGGAGATATCACGCGTGGGTTCGAGGCGATCAACAAGATGACGTATCAGCAGGCACGCACGCAGGTGTCACACCCCGTCTCGTGCGTTGACTGTCACGATGCGAACACCATGGAGCTCCGCGTGACACGGCCCGCCTTCATGGTGGGAATTCGCGCCGCCAAAGCGGTCGAAGGGATTGCAGACTTCGACGTAAACCGCGACGCGACACGGCAGGAGATGCGCGCATTCGTCTGCGGCCAGTGCCACGTCGAGTACTACTTCAAGGGCCCGGAAAAACGCCTCACGTACCCGTGGACCAAGGGACTCACTGCGGACAGCATCCTCTCCTATTACGAGGACGATGGACACAAGGATTTCACGCACGCGGTTAGTGGCGCGCCCGTATTGAAAGCGCAGCATCCGGAATTCGAGATGTACAGTCAGGGGATTCACGCCAGATCCGGTGTCGCTTGTGCGGACTGCCACATGCCATATCAGCGTGTGGGCGCAATGAAGATCAGCGACCACCAGGTCAGAAGTCCGCTGCTCAGTATCGACCGCTCCTGCCAGACCTGTCACCGCCTTCCCGAAGCTGAACTCCGCGCTCGTGTCGAGACGATTCAGGACAGGACGTTCGAAATGCGCAACATCGCTCTCGACGCAGTGCTCGAGCTGACGCGCAGCATTGGCGTCTTCGCCGCGCGTGACAGCACGGCTCGCGGAATCACCGAAGCTCGCAAAGCGCAGCGCTACTCACAGTTTCTCGTCGATTTCGTGGAAGCCGAGAACTCGATGGGCTTTCATGCGCCTCAGGAGGCCGCTCGAGTTCTCGCGCACGCGCTCGACATCGCGCGAAAGGGACAGAACGCCTTGCACGGCGTTGCAGCCGCTTCCCCCGTGATGCTGCCCGGGGCTGGAGCAACTCGCTCCCGCCCCAAAGGCAGCAGTCCCGCACCAGCGGGCGGGGGTACTCCCTAGTTCGGCCGCCTGTAAATGACGCCGTTCTTCATAACGAACGAGACCTGCTCGGTGACATGAATATTCTGGAGAGGGTTACCGGGAACGGCGACAATGTCAGCGAGCTTCCCCGCCTCGATCGTACCGACCCTGTCTTCCCACCCAAGAAGTCTTGCTGCATTGATCGTCCCGGCGTTCAGTGCGCCGATTGGCGAGAGGCCGCCCCACTCAACCATCAGCCTGAACTCGCGGGCGTTGTTTCCGTGCGTGATGACACCCGCATCAGTGCCAAAGGCAATCGGCACCCGATTCGCTACCGCTAGTCTTATCGCTTTACGCATTGCAGCTGCCGCTGCAAGTGCCTTCTCCGCGCGAAAACCTTTTAGAACCCCGTTTCTCGCAAAAATCTCGACGGTTTCACCGGCCATCAGCGTTGGAACGAGGTACGTGCCCTTCTGTCGCATTAACCTTGCGCCTTCTTCGTCGAGAAAGGATCCGTGCTCGATCGACGCAACGCCGGCGCGGGTCGCGATCTTGATTCCCTCGGTGCCGTGTGCGTGCGCTGCGACCTTACGCTCGAGCTTGTGAGCCTCGTCCACCATCGCCTTCATCTCTTCGAAGGTGTACTGCGTGGTTCCAACTGCGTCGCCCTCCGAGAGTACACCACCTGTCGCGCAGGTCTTGATGACGTCAGCCCCGTATTTCACCTGATGACGCACCGATGCACGTACCTCCTCCGCCCCATTGGCGATCCCCTCCTTCACGCCGCCTTCATTCACTCCGGGCCTGAAGCCGTTGCTGTCACAGTGCCCACCGGTTATGCCGAGTGAGTGTCCGCCGTTCTGCATTCTGGGCCCGACGATACGACCGTCGGTGATCGCCTGCCTCAACGCCATGTCGTCGAAGTTGCTGGATCCAACCACCCTGATGGAAGTGAATCCGG
>JBBREF010000151.1:0-8344 GCA_038203205.1 Gemmatimonadales bacterium
CAGTGGCCCAGGCACTCTCAGATCATCCGGAAGTAAATGCCCACTGGATGGGGGACAGGATCCGCCATTTCAATCGCGTGCACGTCGCCATGGCTGTCGCTACGGACGCCGGGCTCATCACGCCGGTCATCTTTGATGCTGATCGCAAGCCGATCGGACAGATATCAGCTGAAGCGAAGCAGCTCGCTGGGCTCGCAAGAGAGCGGAAGCTGACACCCGAGCAGTACACGGGATCGACATTCTCAGTCTCGAATCTCGGAATGTTCGGCATCGAGCACTTCACGGCAATCATCAATCCGCCTGAGGCGGGCATCCTTGCAGTCGGTGGAGTCGAGCAAAAGGTCGTCGTTGTAGACGGCAACGTGGCCATCCGGCAGAAGATGCGAGTCACCATGAGCTGCGATCATCGGGTTGTCGACGGCGCCGTCGGGGCGAAGTTCATGCTGACCGTGAAGCGCTACTTCGAGAATCCGCTGCTGCTGGTCATCTAACTACTAACTGACAGACAAATGGCATCGTTCGACGTGATTTTCATCGGTGGTGGCCCGGCAGGTTACGTCGGAGCGATCCGCTCAGCCCAGCTCGGACTCTCAGTCGCCGTGATCGAGCGCGAAGGCCTCGGCGGAACCTGCGTACTGTGGGGATGCATTCCGGCAAAGGCCTTGCTCGAGTCCGCATCCCTTGCCCAAAAAGTGAAGAAGGCCGCTGAGTTCGGAGTGAATGTCGGCGAAACGAGCTTCGACTACGGCGTCGCGATGAAACGCTCGCGCGCTGTGAGCACGCAGAACTCAAAGGGCGTCGATTTTCTGTTCAAGAAGCACAAGGTCACGCACATCAAGGGAACGGCCAAACTCGCCGGGAAAAACTCGGTCAGTGTAAAGCTTGCGGATGGAAAAGAGGAGAAGCACGATGCGAAGAAAGCCGTCGTCATCTCGACTGGTTCGCGCGTGAAAGGACTTCCCCAGGCAGGACTCGAGCTCAACAAGACGACAGTGCTTTCGTCTGATGAGGTTCTCGTTCTCGAGAAAGCGCCGAAAACGATGGCAATTGTCGGAGCCGGTGCGGTCGGCTGCGAGTTCGCCGATGTGTTCAACGCATTCGGAACTCAGGTAACCTTGATCGACGTCGCGCCGACGATTCTGCCACTCGAGGATGCCGACTGCTCGGCCGAGCTGACGAAGGCGTTCAAGAAGCGGAAAATCGAAATCCTTGCTGGCGCGAAGATCAGCAACGTGAAAGTCGGCAAGAGCTCAGTGAGCATGACGCTCGATGTCGGCGGCAAGAAGCAGGATCTCGAGGTCGAGCAGGTACTCGTCGCCGCTGGTCGCGCGCCAAACGTCGAAGATCTCGGGCTGAAGGAGAACGGCGTCCAGCTGACAGACAAGGGCTTCATCAAGATCAACGAAAAGATGGAGACGACGACAAAAGGGATCTACGCAATTGGTGACGTCGCCGGTCCGCCGATGCTCGCGCACAAGGGATCTCGCGAGGGTGTAGTGCTCGCCGAAGTTCTCGCTGGCCATCACGGTCACCCGCTCAACTACGGCAACATCCCCAACGCGACATACTGCCATCCAGAAGTTGCATCGATCGGACTCACTGAAGCGCAGTGCAAGGAGAAGAAGCTCGACTACAAGGTCGGCAAGTTTCCCTTCTCGGCCAACGGCAGAGCTCGCACATCTGGTGAGACCGATGGGTTCGTCAAGATCATTCGCGACGCGAAGTACGGCGAGATACTTGGCGCGCACATCGTCGGCGCGCATGCGACTGAGCTGCTGCATGAGATCGCTGTCGCCCGTGAGAACGAGTTCACTGTCGAAGAGATCGACCTCGCGATCCACGCGCATCCAACACTTTCTGAAGCCGTTGCCGAAGCGTGCCTCGATTCGCTCGGGCGGGTGCTCCACACCTAGGTGGAAACCGATCGCCAGCTCTGGGTAGCCAGCCTCGGCAACATGCGGTACGCCGAGGCTCTCGAGCTTCAGCGATCGGTTGCGCGTGACAGAATAACCCGGACAATCCCGCAGGATGTGTTACTGCTTGTCGAGCACCCGGCTGTCGTCACGATGGGGCGTTCGGCGAAGCAGGCGAACCTCGTCGCGAGCCCTGAATTCCTGGCCACTCGCGGTGTCGAGCTCTTCGAGGTAGAGCGAGGTGGTGACATCACATTCCATGGGCCCGGCCAGCTTGTGGGCTACCCCGTCATCGACCTCAAGAGACACAAGCAGGACCTGCACTGGTTCCTCCGACAGGTAGAGGAGGCCATCATCAGGATCCTCAGTCGTTATGGCATTCCAGGAGAGCGAAGCACCGGATTCACCGGTGTCTGGACGGAGGGTCGCAAGATTGCTTCGATCGGCGTGCACGCGCGAGACTGGGTGACATGGCATGGGTTCGCACTCAACGTGAGCACGGATTTGTCGTACTTCGACCTGATGGTCCCCTGCGGGATTCAGGACGTGGAGATGACTTCGATTGCGAAAGAGATTGGCCTCCGTGGCGACTCGCTCCCGCCGGAGCTCAGTGTGGAGTCGGTCGGGGCAGTCGCGGCGGAGATGTTCGGCGAGGTTTTTTCGCTCGACCCAGTGGGAATGTCCAGCGAAGTGATGGCGTCTCTGATACCCTGAGAAGAGAGGCCATAGTACAACCATCGAATCTTCGGGACGTTTTCGGGTAATCGCAGTATATTTCGATAGATGAGTGAAGCACCGGCAGCGCGCGTGTATCCGGCCCGGGAGAGGGCCGTTGGCCCGGAGGGTCCCCGGGACCTTGCCGCCGACCTGAACCCCCAGCAGGCAGCCGCAGCGACCCAGGGTGATGGTCCACTGCTCATCATTGCCGGCGCGGGAACAGGTAAGACCCGGACACTTGTCTACCGCGTCGCCCACCTCCTCGAAAAGGGCGTCCGCCCAGACCGCATCCTGCTGCTGACGTTCACGCGGCGTGCGTCGCAGGAAATGCTTTCCCGGGCAGAAAGGCTGGTTGGCGCAACGAGCAAAAAGGTGCACGGCGGGACGTTTCACGCTACCGCCCACCGGCTGCTCAGGCGCTTTGGACAGGCCGCCGGCCTCGCGAAAGACTTCACGATCATGGATCAGGGCGACTCGGCCGACCTGATGCAGCTTTCGCGTTCCCAGCTCGGATACGCCCAGAAGTCAAAGCGATTCCCGAAAAAGGAAACGCTCCACTACGTCTATTCGCGGCACATTAACACCGGGATGCCTGTCGAGGAAATCATCAGGGAGGATTACGCTCAGTTCACCGAGTACCTCGAGGACTTCGCCAAGGTTTTCGCCGACTACACTGTCAGGAAACAGGAGCGCAATCTCGTCGACTACGACGATCTCCTTCTCTTCTGGGCGCTGATGCTCGAGGCGTCCCCCGAGCTCGCCGAAAAGATTTCCGGGCTCTATGACCACGTGCTGGTCGACGAGTACCAGGACACCAACGTCTTGCAGGCGCGCATCCTTCGCGGAATGTGCAGGAAGCATAGCAACATCACCGTGGTCGGCGACGACGCACAAAGCATCTACAGCTTCCGCGGCGCAAACTTCCGCAACATCCTCGGCTTCCCGAAGCAGTTCGAAGGATGCCGGGTCGTCGCGCTCGAGCAGAATTACCGGTCGACACCGCAGATTCTCGAAGTCACCAATACGATGATCTCGCGTGCCGCCGAGCGGTTCACGAAGAACCTGTGGACCGAAAGGTTGCCGGGTGAGTCGCCCTGGCTTGTGACTGCGCAAGACGAGCAACAGCAGACCCAGTTCGTCGTCGACAGGATTCTCGAGCTGCATGAGGAAGGCATTCCGCTCCGCGAGATCGCGGTGCTGTTCCGCGCGGGATACATGTCGGCAGATCTCGAGATCGAGTTGACGAACCGGAAGATCCCCTTCGAGAAGTGGGGCGGGCTCAAGTTCCTCGAAGCGGCGCACGTGAAGGATGTGCTCGCTTTCCTGCGGATCCTCGAGAACCCGCGCGATGAAGTGAGCTGGTATCGAATACTCCTGCTCCTGCCCGGTATTGGCGACGCGACTGCCAGGTCCGCGATAGATGCGATGGCAACTGCTGCATGGGAGTCGGCGGCATTCGGGAGGTATGCTCCCCCGCCACGCGCGCGCACCGCGCATCAGGCCCTGGTAACTCTCCTCGATGATCTGCGTACGGGCAGTCCAGTCACTGAAGCGCAGGTATCTGCGGACATTTCACGCGTTCGCCGGCTTTATGACCAGATCCTTCGCGAGCGTTACGACAAGGCGGATCCGCGCATATCTGATCTCGACCAGCTTCAGACGATTGCCGCGGGTTATCCAGACCGCGCTACTTTCCTGTCGGCACTGGCACTCGAGCCACCACAGGCATCGCAGGATCTCGCCGGTGCAGCAGGCTCCGAAGAAAACGACTGCCTCGTGCTGAGCACCGCGCATTCCGCGAAAGGCAAGGAATGGGAAGCAGTGTTTCTCATCTGGGCAGTCGACGGCTGGTTCCCGTCTGCGCGCGCACTTCGCAATGAGGAAGAGACAGATGAGGAGCGGCGGCTGATGTACGTCGCAATGACGCGCGCGAAGAACTACCTGAGTGTCACGTACCCGTTGAATGCGTATTCGACGCGGCGTGGGTCCGACTATTCGCTCGACCAGCTCTCGCGCTTCATCGACCGGGGCGTGCGTGACCGCATGGAACGCGTTGCAGTCGGCGTGAACGGCGGTGTCAGGCAGCCTGATGTACCGTCAACACCACCTGCTCCGCTCCTTGACCTGCGGGCGCTGTTGCGAGGACGCTTCTCCTAGGCTGCAGCGCGGGGAGCCAGGGCTCCCGGTAAATCAGCCGTTGTACTCCCCGGTCCCGGGTGTATTTTCTGCGAATGAAATTCGCAAAGCTGCTCTGTTTTGCGGGCGCCGCAGTGCTTTTCGTGAGTGGCACGGTTGCAGCGCAGGAAACCGGCACCCTCACCGGCAAGGTTACCGATGCCGACCGCTCGCCGTTGCCGCGCGTTCAGGTTAGGCTCACCGGTACCACGCTCGAGGTGGAAACACAGCGGGACGGCACGTTCACGCTTACTGGAATAGCGGCGGGCCGGCACACTGTCGAGCTGAGATTGCTCGGCTACACCGCCAAGGCCGAACTTGTCGATGTAGCTGCGGGATCGACTCTCAACGTGTCGTTCTCGCTTACGCGTGCTGCGGTCGAGCTCGACACTGTCAGCGTTACCGCCAGGTTGAATCCGCACCTGGAGGGATTCGAGCAACGGCGTGTTCGCGGCGTGGGCAGATTCTTCACCCGAGCTGAGATCGCCAAGACGAATGCCCGGGGTATCAGCGACGTTCTCCGGCGAGTGCCTGGCCTTATGTTCCAGCCGGCGAGGGACAATGACGGGTCGATGGTCGAGTCTGGGCGAACGAGCAGAACCGGAAATTGCCCGGTTCTGTATTACCTGAATGGCTCACCGCTCCCCGTCTCGGCTGGAGGCACCATCAACAGCTTCGTTCAGCTCGACGCAGTCGAGGGAATCGAAGTCTACAGCGGCGGGTCGCAAATCCCGCCGCAGTTCAACTCAGCGGGGTTTCGCGCTCTCTGCGGGGTCGTGGTCGTCTGGACCCAAATGGGGACTGGCAGATAGTCTCACAAGCCAACGTCAGGGCCGCGCGGTTTCGAGCCAACGTCGAAGCGCAGCGTAGGGATCCTTCTTGTCAGATCGCGCGAGAGAAATAATCCGCGCGATAGCTCGTCGAAGGCTTTTCCCTTCCCTCTCGTAGACGCGATCAAAAAGGTCGAGATCTTTCGCGTAAACCCTGCGCGCGAGCAACGACGCATTGTCGAGGGGAACCCTCTGAACGTAGAACGGCCCGATAGTTTTCAGTCGTGGCCCGATCTCACTGACGAGAGTCCGCCGGGCATTCATGTAGATGGTGTCGCGCACGGCGATTCGCGCCTCCTTGCTGTCTGGATGCGCGCCGTACGCTGAATCAAGGCTTGCGGCAAGACTCGTCCAGAAATCGCCAAGCGTCTTGTCGTCATCCCATTCAGCGTCGACGCGCGCGGCTGCTTCGGGGCTGCCTCGTGACCTGAAGAACGCCGCTGCACCACGCGCGCCCACAAAACTTGCGAACGATTCATTGAACACGGCCTGGCCCGGCGCGTAGAAAGTGTTGTGAGTCACCTCGTGAATGACGGTGTTCACGAGCTCGAGCGTGTCGCGAGCCAGTGTCGTGCTGGTCAACGGGTCGTTGAACCATCCAAGCGTGCTGAAAGCGGCAGAAGGCCTGAGGACTACGTCGAATCCGCGATCCTGGAACGCCTTTGCCTGGCGTGCGGCTTCCTCGAAGTCGAAATAACCCTTGTACGGCACTCGGCCAACGATCGGAAACCACCATGTGTATGGCTCGAGCCTGTCGCGATACGCGGCCGACAGCACGAGTACGAGCGTATCCCGGTCGAGCTTCGAGTATGTCGTGAAGCTTTTCTCAGGCACAAGCCGGATCGAGTCCTGGGCGTATTGTCGGGCGGCAAGCACGAGTGCGAGCTTTCGCCGCACTACCGAGTCAGTCGCGCGGCTCGCAACGAGCTCGGCGATTGGCTGCCGGCGCGCGAGAATCTTGCCTTCCTCCCATGCGGCCCGGCTCAGGTAGCACCCGGTAGGCGTAACCAGGAGGAGGAGAAGGAATGCGACACCAGCGGTCGCGACAAAGCGCTTTCGGATTCGCAACGTCAGTCTTGGGGATTCGGGTTCAGACAAAGCTACGGGATTCCGCGCTACAAAAAAACGCGCCCCCTTTTCAGGGGGCGCGCCTTTATCGTCAGTCCAGCAGGTCAGTCAGCCGGGTTCCGGTCGACGAACCATACTGCACCGGGTGTAGCCATCGCGTTGTTGTTGCTGCCTGCAACACCCCGCGGGAAGTAGTAGACCGAAAACTTCGTGCCTTCACTGTTGACGCCGGCGGCTGGAAGTGCTCCGGCCGTTACAGTCGCTACAGGGCCTGCTGCCGAAGCTGTCGGCGTGACCGAGCCTGCATCTGTAACCCGCACCGCGGCGCTACCAACTGCGCGCGTCACATAGGCCGACTGAGCCAGCGACGCGACGTTGGATGCTGCGGCTGTTCCACCGATTGGATCGGTAGCCGCATTGACCAGGTATCCGTTGATCGCACCCGTGGCAGCGTTCACAACGCGCACAGCAATCATTCCTGACGGCGGTGCTGTGACGTCGTCATTGATCTGCACGAACCTGAGCGTGCTCTTGTCGCGTGCACTTCCGACGAGGAGCAATGTCACGCGGCTGCCGGCTGCGACGTCAACCGTGGCGTCGAGAAGCGGTACCTGAGTGACAGCGATGTTGCGGCTCGTGGCGAAGACACGGAACTTCCGCGACTTTGCCTCGATCGGCTGATGGTGCGACCCGCCCCTGAAACGCAGGTCGCTCACAACAGGGGAGAACTCGACCTGGTCGATCGCCCTGATATCAACTGCGAGCGTATCTGACACGGCATTGATGAACCGAACGAAGCCCAGAGGCGGCAGGGTCGGCGCAGTCACTTCGTCGCTGTCGCACGCCCCGACACCAGCGAGCACAGCAGCGAGCATTACGATTCTTGTTAAACGCATTAGCGAACTCCGAAAGAAAGCGTTGAAATCCTGAGTATCGAGATTACAGAAGTTTTGGGTGTAAAAACGATCATTGCTCCGTGCCTTCGCCGGGATTTTTGTCCCGATCGGGGCTGCCCAGACCAAGCAGGCTCCGGGTAGCTATGAAGGCGACCATCGTCCCAACTGATCCGGCAGCAAACAGGGCAGTACGCGCCGTCGAGAACTTCCGTTCACGCAGCTCCCTTACCAGATCTGACTGTATCGTCAAAGGCTCGTCCGTCCACCTTTGGTTTGACCCGTTCATATAAACCACCGACCGCACCTTCACCACGTACGCAGAATCGGTTCGTGATTCGAGGAGGCCTTCGACCTTCGTCGCCGACGCGCCGATGTTGGATCCCAGCGCGACCCTGCCGTTGTCATTGAGCTCCATGACAAGGACCTGGCCAGGCGTCGGAACCGCAGCAGCGGGCACGGTGGAGTAACAACCGGTGGCGATTCCCGAAAGCAGCATCAGCGTCGCGCCTCGCAGTACACGGAGCTCAGCCAGGTGCGTCCGACGCGTGGTTGCCCACGCATCGGAAACACCTTCAGCCTGCCTTCCGGAGCCAGCCGGATTTGTATCAATGTTCATCACCCAGGCTAGAATCCGTAGGTCCCGCGCGCTGCGCGATCGGGCGAAGAGTAGCTGGGAAGTAGTCGTGCAAAGAGTTCCTGATATGGGACTGGCCAGTGCAACGCCGTACCCTGCGTCAGGTCACCC